>DATDBB010000480.1:0-12755 GCA_036525085.1 Allobosea sp. | reverse complement strand
GGCAAGCGGCTTGCCCTGTTCCGCCGTTAGAATTGCAGCGAGGTCGTCCGCGTTCTCCAGCATCAGGTCGGACAGCTTGCGGAGGATCTTGCCCCGCTCGCTGGCGAGCATGGCGCGCCATTTTGGAAATGCGGCCTCCGCTGCTTCGATGGCACGCCGCGTCTCTGCGGCGCCCATCGCCGGGACGGTTCCGATCTGCTGGCCGGATGCGGGGTTCACGACGCGGGTCACGCCTAAATCGTCGGCGCCGACCCATTCCCCGTTGATGTAATTCAAGCTGCGAAGCAGCGATGGATCACGGAGAGAGGGGCGGGATGGGGTGCCGACGGCTTCGTTATTGGTGGTATCAGCCTCGGCAATCCGCATGCCAAACTCCCAGTCAAAAAGAGATAGACGGCCAAACAATTTCGGCCTCGCTTGAAGTCAGCCTAAGGGTCTGTTCCTTTCCTTCAAGTCCGTCAGTCTCGTGCATATAAAATTCGGTTATATGCCTCCCGGCGACCGACAATAGCTATAAGTAACCGCCTAGGATACTCGCGGTCGATTTGGCATTTATAGCTCAATTATCATGGAATATTGGGGATCGTCTCTCGCCGGGTTCTCGAACTTGCCCTTCGTCGACTTTTACATAAGTGACCTGCCCCAATATTGCTTCGGCGTTGAAGCCTTCGCGATTTAGCCATCCCGAACTTGCAGCGCTGGGGGGGGGGCGATAACACATGGTTATACCGTCAGATGCGTCGTCCGCCGCCTGCAGCGTGCGATAACGTTGAGCTAAGGGGGGATATAGTCTAGATATTATCGGGTCCGCTGAGCGGCTGACTGGTCGTTCGATCTCAAGGTTGGCTTAATCGATTGCCTTTCTTTCATGCGAGTTGAGGCAAGACGATTGTCTACTGCTAGATCTCAATTGAGGGATAGCAAGAAAAAATAGCCGAAAACGGCTTATGTAGGAGGATTCTTTATGGACCCGAGGAAACTTATCTATCTGGCCTCGATCGTCGAACACGGTAGTTTCAAGAAGGCGGCAAAGAGCTTGGAAATTTCGCAGCCCGCATTGTCGACTTCGATGGATCGACTTGAGCAAAGCGTCGGGTGCAAGCTGTTGGATCGAAGCCCTGTCGGAGTCGCGCCGACGCCGATGGGCGAGTTGCTGTATGCTCATGCACGGCTGATCCGTGATGAGGTCCAGCTAGCTTCGGCTCGCGTATGTGGCCGCGATATCAGAGGCGACAATGTCGTCGCAGTCGGAACGCTGCCGAGTCTGATGGCTGCAATCATGCCCCAGGCGATCTGCCAATGGCGGAAAGCCAATCCGGATCCGTCCTTGCGGATCACCGAGAAAATCCAGCTTGAGTTGATCCTAAGTCTCATCCGCGGTGATCTGGATTTCATTATCGCAGCAACGGAGAACTACGGATTCATCGAGGGACTGAAGCAGAGAGTGCTGTTCCGCGATCGCCTCTATGTCATCGCCAACCCCGATCACCCGGCGCATGAGATTCAGGGGGTTTCGTTCGCCAATCTGACGGAATTTCCGTGGGTGATTCAAATGGTCGGACGCCATCGGACTTTGCTCGAAAAGGCGATGAGCGCGGAAGGTGTTGAGGTGCCGGAACGCTTGACGGAATGTGGCTCGGTCACATGCATTAAAACACTCGTTGCTGGGACTGATAGCCTGGCCATGCTGCCCGCATCGGCGATCGCGAGCGATGTTAGGGCGGGGCATCTCAAATGCCTCGATATTCATGGCCCGCTCTTGCACCGCGATATTGCGGTGATCTTTCGGGACCAGATCCCGATTTCGGATGCAGGCAGAGCGCTGGTCGATGAAGTCACGGCCGTTGGCCTGTCCGTCGGCTCGTCGGGAAACGAGGACGAGCTCGTCGGGCGCGACATCGCGGCGTGACGCAGCCTCGCCGGCGATCGCCTACAGATCCGACGCAGGCTCGATCGTCGTTGTCGAGACGGCCGAAACCTCTCCTTCACCGCTTGCCTGGCTAGATTCTTGATCCCGGGCTTTGATGGAGCAATCTCGACGCCTGAATCGAGGGATGCGCTATGGGGCAGGTTCACCACGGGAGCGCCGCGACGACAGCGGCGGTCCGTTACGCGATACAGCATAGTCAAGAGAGCCTGAGGGCGCTGGCGAAGCGCTATGGCATCAATCAGAAGACCGTCGCGAAGTGGAAGGGTCGCTCGTCGGTTGCCGATGTGCCGACCGGTCCGAAGAACCCGACCTCAACGCTACGATCGAGAAGGAGGCGGTGATCGTCGCCTTTCGACAGCACTCATTGCTGCCGCTCGACTACTGCCTTTACGCTCTGCAGCCGACCATCCTGAGCCTGACGTGCTCTTCGCTGCATCGCTGCCTGCAGCGTCGCGGGTCAGCCGCCTGCCCGACATCGAAGGAGATGTCGGTGACGGCGTTGGCTCGCTCCATGTTGAGCGGCAGGCTACGGATCGAAAGCGCCACGTCCTGGACAGTCCCGCTCGTTTTGCCTGCGCGCATGGGCGGCGGCCCCTTTCTAGATCTCGGCACTGGACCAGCAGGCGGTTTTCGAGTGCTGATCGCGACAGAACTGCCGCGGTAGAAATCAAAAAAAGTTCGGCTTCGACAACACAAATCATCGTTCGCGCGACGACCCCGCGGAATGTTCTGCGGAGCGCGCCGCGAGCCCTCCGGCCGCCACGGCGCGGCGACCGTCCGCATGAAAACGATCTGAATGCAGCGTTCGGAGGCGAGGGAGGCTCGACGGACTGGGACGACGATCAATTCGTCTCGTTCGCCCCGAATGAAGGCAGCGGGATGTTCCGGTGCTAGCGCGCGGTCGACTGACTTCATGCCGCCGTCGCCGAGGCTGGTCCGGACGACGATGCAGGTGCGGCGGGGTCGTTCGACACCCGCGGCTACGGGTCCTCGGAATGCGACGTCAGTGGGAGGGGATGCAAGCCGTGCTGCCGCCGTCGACCGGGACGACGGCCCCCGTCATGAAGCTCGCGTCGTCGCTCAGGAGGAAGACGATGGCCGCCGCGATCTCTTCGGGATCGGCTTCGCGCCCGATCGGGTGGCTCGCGCGAATGCGCTTCACGGCTTCCGGATCCTTGAACATGTAGGCGGTGAACGGGGTGCGAGTCATCCCCGGCGCGACCGCGTTGACCCTGATCTTGTGAGGCGCGAGCTCGACGCACATGGTCCGCGTCATCCCCGATACGGCGAACTTCGACGCAACATAGCTGAGCCGATTGGGTACGCCCATCAGCCCGGCTCCGGAGGAGATGTTGACGATCGAGCGGGTCGCCTTCTCCTCGGCATAGGGGGCGGCCATGGCCCGCCGGGCGAAGGCCTGGCACATGTTCAAGGTCCCGTCGACGTTAACCGCCATGACGCGGCGCCAGTCGTCGCTTTCGACGTCGAGCACATTGCCCACGCCGCGGATGCCGGCGCAGTTGACGAGGCCGTGCAGCCCGCCGAAGCGCTGCCAGGCCCGCTCAGCGAAGCTTGCCACCGCACCACGGTCGGTCACATCGAGGGATTCCGCGTAGCGGCCCGCGGCTTCGGGGGCGCCTGCCAGGACGCCCTCGACCGCCTCGCGGTTCAGATCCGCGGCGGCGACCGCGCAGCCCTCGGCGAGGAGCCGCTGCACGACGGCGGCGCCGATCCCGCTGCCGGCCCCGGTGACGATGACCGCCTTTCCTTCCAAGCCCCTCATGATGGCTCTTCCTGTCGCTGATGTGTCAGGGCTGGTCGGGACGTTTGGCGCTCGGGCCGGTCGTCTCAGCCGTCGAGCTTGATGCCGAGACTGCGGATCAGCGGATGCCAGATCTGCTGGTCCTCCTTCCATTGCCGGACAAAGTTCGCGGTATCGCTCGCCGGCATGTCGAGACCGAGGTCAGCGTAGCGCGTCTTCACCTGCGGCTGTGCCAGCGCATAGGCCAGCGCCTCGCTGAGCTTGGCGACGACGTCGTCGGGCGTCTGCTTGGGCACGATCAGCCCCTGCCAGGCGCCGGCGCTGAAGCCCGCGATCCCGCTCTCGACGAAGGTCGGGACGTCGGGCAGTGGCGCGAGGCGCTGCGCCGCGAAGGTCGCAAGCGCTCGGAGCTTGCCGCCCTTGATGAGCTCGGCGGCGCTGCCGTAGTCGACGACGACGAAGGGGACCGCGCCGCCCATCACGTCGTTGAGCGCCGGTGCCATGCCGCGATAGGGGATGTGGCTAAGCTTGATCTTGGCGGCGACGCCGAGCCGCTCCATGGCGAGGTGAAGCGGGCTGCCGATGCCGGGGCTGGCGAACGCCACAGGGTCTTTGGCCGCCCGGCCCTGGTCGAGGAAATCGGCTGCGCTGCGAACGGGGCTCTCCTGTCGCACGGCCAGCACGATGTTGATTCCGGCATAGAGGCCAACCGGCTTGAAGTCGCGGTCGGGATCATATTGCAGGCTGCGGTAGGCCACCGGGTTGATGACGAGCGTGCCGTTGTCGGCACCCATCAGCGTGTAGCCGTCGGCCGGCGCCTGGGCGAGGGCGGTGGCGCCGAGCGCGCTGCCCGCGCCGGGCCGGTTGTCAACGACGACCGGCTGTCCCAGCCTGGCCGAGACATGCTGACCGAGAAGCCGCGCAAGGGTATCCGTCGCTCCGCCCGGCGGATACCCCACGATCCAACGGATCGGCTTGTCGGGATAGGCAGCGTACGCAGCTGTGGGCATCAGGCTCGCAGCCAGGCCGGCCGCTAAGGCCTGTCGCCGGGTCAGAGGGTTCGATTGCATGTTCGGTTCTCCCCAGGACGGCGGTTGGCCCGCCGATATATCGCTCGTGATCCGAAGGTGATGGGCGTCGGTCGATCGTGTTCTGCATGACGACCGCAAGCTTCGCCGTTCGCGATGACACCGCCTTGTCTAAAAGGCGACCCGAGGTGACGGAAGGGAGCGCTCCAGCTGGCTATAGGACGATGTTATAGCGTGCCGACCATGAGGCGAGCTGGTGGCGCGCCGCGCGGGTCGTCTCGGCCTATACGTTCGCGCGCCGCCCATACAACCGTCTGCTCAGCGGAAGGCCGGGCGGCGGCGCGTTACGATCTCGGGAGGAGCCCCAATGCCGTATGTCATCACATTCGTCGACGATCCTGGCGTGACCGAAAGGAAGCGAAAGGTCCGTCCGGCGCATCTCGAATACGTCATCGCCAATGCCGAGCGCATCATCGCCAGCGGCGGGTTCTTCCCCGACGATGACGACTTCCCCAATGGCGGTCTCATCATCCTCGACGTCGAAACCCGTGCCGAGGCCGAGCAATACATCACTAGCGACCCGTTTTATCGCGCGGGGATCTTCAGCACTTACACGATCCGACGTTGGAAGAAGGCGATCTTTGACCATCGGCGCGTCGGAATCTGACGGCACGGCCCTTCGAGATTGTCGACGGCTCGCCCTCGCAGTCTCGCCGCCGATCGCGAAACGCCGCTCCGCCGCCGCCGATCTACGACGACCGAGGCTCCCGAGCAGCGCCCCCGAGCACAGGCGCTCACCTTTGGATGGCTACCAGCGATCGGGCACGCGCACGGGTGTCTTTCGTCTCGAAGCCTATCCAGAGACGAAAGCGACCTTCGAAGTAAGACCAAGTTCGGCGCGCTGGCGACTTATGGTTTTCGACGGTTTCTCCGAGCAGCGAGTAGAATTCAGGAATGCATATAACGTCGCATTATAGGTCATTTTTTGCGCTTCTGGTGAGCGTTGCCGGGTCGGTCTAGAACGATTGGGAGAACGCACCGACAACAGACGTTCACTTGGGGAAGAACGACGATGGTCAATCGTAGAGAATTCGTGACTGGAGTTGCCGGCCTCGGTGGCGCAGGCCTGCTGGGAACCGGACCTGCGAAGGCCCAACCGAGCTGGCCGGCCCGGCCGATCAGGATCGTCGTCGCCAATCCGCCCGGCGGCGACGACGACGCTCTCACCCGCTTCATCGCGACCGTCATTGCCGGGGAGCTCGGACAGCCGGTCGTGGTCGAGAACCGCGGCGGCGGCGCGACCACCGTCGGCGGCACTTTCGTCGCCCAGTCCGCGCCGGACGGCTATACGCTTCTCTGCGTGCACATGGCGAGCATCATCCAGACGGTGCTGCGCGACAAGCTCGCCTACAATGTCAAGAGCTTCGTCCCGATCATCGGCATCGGCGGCTATCCGATGGCGCTCGTCGTCTCGCCCAAATCGGGTATCAAGACGCTCGACGACCTCAAGGCCGCGGGCAACAAGGGCGACGGTGTCACCTTCGCCAGTGGAGGCGCCGGCACGCTCGGCCATCTGACGGCCGTCCGCTTCCTGAAGGCGGCTCAGGCGCGCGGCGTCCACGTCGCCTACAAGAACAATCCCGAGGGCCTGCAGGCGCTCGCCGGCGGCTTCACCGACATGATGTTCCCTTCAGCGCGCGAGGCCGCGAACCTCAGCAAGGACGGGCTCGTCCGGGTGATCGCGGTGACTGCCAAGGAGCGCGTGAGCAATCTGCCGGACACCCCGACGATGACCGAGCTCGGGCTCCCGCAGATCGATGCGCGCCTCTGGTACAGCTATGTCGCGCCCGCCGGCACGCCGACCGAGGTTGTGACCCGGCTCGGCGACGTGATCGAGAAGACGGTTCGTTCGCCTGCGATGGCCGAGCGCTTCGGGCCCGCCTCCTTCCAGGCCGATCCTCTGCGGGGACAGGCGCTCGTCGACTTCATCGACACGACCGCGGCCCGCTTCCGCGACCTCATCGTCGAGAACAACGTCAAGTTCACCGACTGAGGCCGCCTCCGGTCTTCCGGACGGAGCGATCCGCCGTTGCTGCGGCGCGAGGCGGATCGCGCACGTCGCAGAGGGGCACGCTGTTCATCAGCTGGCCGCCACATCGCCGCAGAGGCGTCCAGGACGAGGTCACGAATGCAACAGCACGGCCATTTCATCGCCGGAACCTTCGTCGACCCCGCTGGCGGGGAATGGCTCGACAGCACCGATCCGTTCTCTGGGCGTGTCTGGGCCCGGATCGCGCGCGGCGACGCGCGCGACGTCGATCGGGCCGTGAAAGCGGCGCGGGAGGCGATGACGACCGGGCCCTGGAGCCGGTTCACCGCCTCACAGCGGGGCGCCGCCATGCGCCGGCTGGCCGACATCATCGCCGAGAACCGCGATCTCCTCGCCCGGACCGAAGTGACCGACAACGGTAAGCTCCTGGCCGAGATGCGGGGCCAGATCGACGGCCTGATCGCCTATTGGCATTACTTCGCCGGCCTCGCCGACAAGATCCAAGGCAACACCATGCAGGTCGAGAAGGCCGACATTGTCGCCTTTACCACGCGCGAACCCATCGGCGTCGTCGCCGCCCTCACCGCGTGGAACTCCCCGCTCGGCTTCCTCACGATGAAATGCGCGCCGGCGCTCGCGGCCGGCTGCTCCGCGGTGGTCAAGCCCTCGGAATTCGCCTCCGTCAGCACACTCAAATTCGCCGAACTGACCCGTCTGGCGGGCCTTCCAGACGGCGTCTTCAACGTAGTGACCGGCCTCGGCCAGGAAGCCGGCGCCGCTCTCGTCGAGCATCCCGACGTCGCGCTCGTGTCGTTCACGGGCTCGGATGAAACCGGCGCCCGGATATACGCCAAGGCGGCCGCGGGCCTGAAGCGGGTCGCGCTGGAGCTCGGCGGCAAGTCGCCTAACATCGTGTTCGAGGATGCCGATCTCGATCTGGCCGCCGCCGGGGTCGTCTCGGGCATCTTCGGAGCCGCGGGACAAATGTGCACCGCCGGCTCCCGGCTGCTGGTCCAGTCCTCCATTCGCGAGCGCTTCGTTGCGGCGGTGCTCGATCGCACTCGTCAGATCAGGCTCGGCGATCCCATGGATCCCGAGACGAATGTCGGCCCGATCGCGACCGCGCCCCAGCTCCAGAAGGTGCTGCGCTACATCGACGTCGCGCGAGAGGACGGCGCGACCTGTCTTCTCGGCGGGCGCAGGGCAACGGGAGAGGGGCTCGGCGCGGGACAGTTCGTCGAGCCGACCGTCTTCGACGGAGTCACTCCGGACATGCGGATCGCGCGCGAGGAGGTCTTCGGCCCGATCCTGTCGATCCTCGATTTCGAGACCGAGGCCGATGCGATCCGGATCGCCAACGACGCGGCGTTCGGGCTCGTCGCCGGGGTATGGACGACGAATGTCTCGCGCGCGATGCGGATGACCAAGGCCCTCCAGGTCGGGACGGTTTGGGTCAATACCTACCGCACTTACAGCTACATGGTGCCCTTCGGCGGGGTGAAGCGCTCCGGTCTCGGTCGGGAGAGCGGGATCGAGACGCTCAACGAATATCTCGAGACCAAGAGCGTCTTCATTTCAACCGCGGACCGAATTCCCGACAACGTCTTCGTCATGCGCTGAGCGGGACGGAGCGGTCGGTCTGAGCAACGGAGAAGGGCATGGCCAGCCTCGAAGGACGACGGATCGTTGTGACGGGCGCCGCGTCGGGCATCGGGGCTCGGACGTCGCAGATCCTGGCGGAAGCCGGCGCCTCGCTGACCCTCGTGGACCGCGACCGGGACCGGGTCGTCGCGGCGGCGCGGGAGCTCGGCGCACATGCCTGCCCGGTCGACGTCACCGACGAGGCGGCCGTGCTCGCCGGCATGGCGACGGCCGCGGTCGCGATGGGCGGCGTCGATGGTCTCGTCAACGCGGCGGGCATTATGGCGACGGGCCCCGTAGAGGAGACGCCTGCCGAGATCTTCCGCCGCGTCGTCGAGATAAACCTGACGGGGGTCTACATCGTCACCCGGGCTTGCCTGCCGTATCTGCGCCAGAGCGAAGGCGCGAGCGTCGTCCATGTCGCCTCCGCCCAGGGGCTTCTGCCGAATGCGCCCTGCCACACGGCCTACGCGGCTTCGAAGGGCGGCGTCGTCAACCTGTCGCGCGCGATGGCCGCGGAATTCGCGCCGCAGATCCGGGTCAACTGCGTCTGTCCTGGCATGGTCGATACGCCGATGGCCGACGGGCATCGCGGCAATGTCGGCAACTACGCGCTCAGACGGATCGCCGATCCGGCCGAAATCGCAAGGGCGATCCTGTTCCTGCTCTCGGCCGAGTCGTCCTACGTCACCGGGGCCACGCTCGCCGTCGATGGCGGCCGGTCCTTTCATTAGAGGCCGGGCTTCATCGAACCGGCGACGGAGGCCCTGATGGCTAGCAATACGGTGTCCCGCGAGATCAATGTCCGCGAGATCAGTCTCGGCCTGATCCTGCTCGCGATCGCACTCGGCGGGCTCTACTTCAACGCCGACTACGAGACCGGCACGGCCAGCCGCATGGGGCCGGGCTACCTGCCGCTGCTGGTCTTCGGGCTCATCGCCGCCTTCGGGCTCGGAATGCTGGTGACCGCGCTCCGAAGCGGGCGCGATCCGTTCGACCGGTTCGCCTGGCGTGAGATGGCGCTGGTTCTGGGCGCGCTCACCGGCTTCGGGGCCTTTCTCGGCACGCTGGGGCTCGGGGCCTCGCTCGTGCTGCTGATCGTGATCAGCAGCCTCGCCGACAGGACGCAGACGCTGCGCGGCACGATCGGCATGGTGATCGTGCTGGTCGGTCTTTGCTGGCTGATTTTCGATCGAGGGCTGAAGATCGGGATCCCCTTCCTGCCGCCTGTCTTCGGAATCAACTGAGAGGCGCAACGATGATCGACAATCTGCTTCTCGGCTTTTCCGTCGCGCTCACGCTCAAGAATCTCAGCTTCGCCTTCTTCGGCTGCCTGCTGGGCACGGCGATCGGCGTCCTGCCCGGCATCGGGCCTCTCGCCACCATTGCGCTGCTGCTGCCCATCACTTTCGGCCTCGACCCGACCACCGCGATCATCATGCTCGCGGGGATCTACTATGGCGCCCAGTATGGCGGCTCGACCTCGGCCATCCTGCTGAATCTGCCGGGCGAGATCACCGCAGTCGTCACCACCCTCGAAGGCAATAAGATGGCCCTGCAGGGCCGAGCGGGACCGGCCCTGGCGGTCGCGGCGATCGGCTCCTTCTTCGCCGGGACGGTCGCGACGCTGATCGTCGCCGCGTCCGGACCGCTCCTGACAGCGCTCGCCCTGTCCTTCGGGCCGGCGGAATACTTCTCGCTGATCCTGCTCGGGCTCATCATCTCGACCGTCCTCGCTCAAGGCAACATACTGAAGCCGCTCGCCATGATCGCGCTCGGGGTCGCGCTCGGTCTCGTCGGGACAGACGTGCAGAGCGGCCAGGTGCGCTTCACCTTCGGCTTCAGCCAGCTCTTCGAGGGCATCAGCTTCGTCGCGCTGGCCATGGGCCTGTTCGGCATCTCCGACATCATCCGTGACCTCGAGAAGCCGGAGCAGCGACAGACCGTCGCCGCCAGGGTCGGCAGCCTGATGCTGACCCGCGAGGATGTCAGGCGCAGCGCCCCCTCGGTCCTGCGCGGCACGGCGGTCGGGTCGGTCCTAGGGATACTGCCCGGCGGCGGCCTCGCCCTCTCGACCTTCGCCTCCTACCTGCTGGAGAGGAAGGTCTCGAAGCATCGGCACGAATTCGGCAAGGGCGCGATTGAGGGCGTTGCCGGACCGGAGAGCGCCAACAACGCCGCCTCGCAGACCTCGTTCATCCCGATGCTGACCCTCGGCATCCCCGCCAACGCCGTCATGGCGCTGATGGCGGGCGCGCTAATGATCCAGGGCATCCAGCCTGGTCCGCGCATGGTCGAGACCCAGCCTCAGCTCTTCTGGGGGCTGATCGCTTCGATGTGGATCGGCAACCTGATGCTGTTGATCATCAACCTGCCGCTGATCGGCTTGTGGGTCTCGCTGCTGCGCGTACCCTATCGCTTTTTGTACCCGTCGATCCTGGTCTTCTGTGCGATCGGTGCCTATTCGGTGAACAACACCGTCTTCGACATCTACCAGACGGTTCTCTTCGGCTTCGTGGGCTACGTTCTCGTCAAGCTGCGCTGCGAGCCGGCGCCGCTGCTGATCGGCTTCGTGCTCGGGCCGATGCTGGAGGAATATCTGCGTCGCGCGCTCGTCCTGTCGCGCGGCAGTCCGATGGTCCTGATCGAGCGGCCGGTCAGCGCCGTCCTGCTGGGCATCGGGGCCATGGCGCTGCTCGCGATGCTGATGCCGCAGATCCGCCGCCGCAAGGACGAAGCTCTGGCCGAATAGCGGGCGGTTACCCGAGACCAGGAGGCGACCGGCAGCCGCCGGGCTGCCGCACAATGCGCAGGCCGCACTGCGGACTTCATCATGATTCCTCGCCGTCGGTCGGCTCGGAATTGGCGACTGCCGAAGCGTCGTCGATGGCGACTCGATCAACGACGCGCCGAAGCGGCGAGAAAGGGTGTTTGGCTAACTATTCAGCGGGTCGTGGCCGACGGATCCGTGGGTGAGGCGCCATCGGACCAGACGGCGACTCGACCCCGGAGACGGCTCGGCCTCGTCGCCGGGGCCCGCCGTCAATCGAGTAAACAGCCCGGCGCCGGCGCCCTGGTGGGTTCCGAGAAGCGCAGCGGCTCCGAAGACCACACCGATCGCGAGTTGGAGCCGCAAATATATCGGTGGCACTCGGATCGTGGCGGCGCATGGTCATGCCGGCGTGCGTTCGCCATCGCTCCCTGTATCCTACGCGGACATATAGGACACTGGTTAAAATGCATCTCGGCCGGCCGAGGTTGCGGGCGGAGGACCGATGGACCCGCGCAAGCTTGTCTATCTCGCCACGATCATATTCTCGAAGCTCGCGCAGTACGGCTTCGAGGGCTGGCCGGTGCTCGAATGGGAATGTGCGCTGAATTCGCCCGAGGACGGCGCGCGCGAGGGCGCGCCGTCCATCCGCGACCACATCATACGCGTCACCGACAGCACCTTCGACGCCTTCGCCTGCGGCGGCGATCAGGGCCTAGCGCGGCGGATGCTCGGTCTCGACTGGGCCAGAGCCCGGGCCTCAGCCGCTCCGCCCGGAGCTCGCGAGATGATCGAGCATGGTCCCGGCATCGGACACGTCGAGCCCGACGCCTTGCTCATCGCCGAAGCCGGGCTCGGCGAAGATCTTCTCGATCCGCCGGTCGCGGACGAGCATGGAGTAGCGCCAGCTGCGCAGGCCCATCCCGTGCTTGTAGCGCTGAGTGAGCATGCCCATCAGCCGCGTGAACTCGCCATTGCCGTCGGGCAGCATCTTAACGTGCTGAATCTCCCGGCTGCGCGCGAACTGGAACATTACAAAGGCGTCGTTGACCGACAGGCAATAGATCTCGTCGACACCGGCCGCTCGGAATTCCTCGAAGCGCTGTTCGTAGCCGGGCAGGTGGCTATCCGAACAAGCCGGCGTGAAGGCACCGGGAAGGGCGAAGAGCACGATCGTCTTGCCGGCGAAGAGTTCTTCGGTCGTGACGTCCTTCCACTCGAACGGATTCGGCCCCCCGAGCGCGTCGTTCCGCACTCGCATGTGGAAGACAATGGCTGGAACGGTCTGCGGCGTCATAAAAAGCTCCCCCCGGTTGGGAGAGCGGCCGGCAGGCCGCCCTCGGCGATCAGGCCCGCGTCGTCGTCTTGGCCTGGAGAAGGCCCAGAGGTTCGACGCCTCGATGTTGCGCGCCAACGCGTCCTGCTCAGCGTTTTTGCAGCCGATCTCGGCGAAGGAGAGGATCAGCGCGAGGACCGCGATCAGCAGCGCGACGCGCTTATTGGCTAACGATCTGCTTTCACCATTCAAGGCTGCCATTCTCGTGCATATAAAGGTTTCTTATAGGGTGCCGATC
>DATDBB010000479.1:0-3546 GCA_036525085.1 Allobosea sp. | reverse complement strand
CGACATCATGGTCAAGCAGATCCAGGGCTTCGAGAATGTCGATCCCTACGAGGCGAATGTGCGCGTCACCGACCTCACGACGCAGCTCGACACCGCCTATGCGCTCACCGTCAGGATCCAGCAGCTGAACATCCTGCAATATATGCGCTGACGACGTCCCCCGGCCGCGACCGCCGCCGGGGCGCCCCCTCATCGTGCCGCATCGAACCGCCGCCCGGCCCTTTGGCCGGGCGATCAGGCAGACGCGCGCTCGCTTCGACGAAATCCCGTTCGAACCAGTCCGGAGACGAATTCATGTATCACAGCTCCTACGCGGCCGTGGCCGAGGACGATTTCGCCCTGGCGCGCGCCAATGAATGGCGCGCGCTCGACCGGGCAGTCGTCATGCTCGAGAAGGCCCGGCCGACCGGCTCCGCCTCGCCGGAGACGATCGAGGCCGTGACCTTCCTTCGCCGGCTCTGGACCCTGCTGATCGAGGATCTCGCCAGCGCCGAGAACGCCCTGCCGGAGGCGCTGCGGGCCTCGCTGATCTCGATCGGCATGTTCGCGCTGCGGCAGGGCGAGGCGCTTCGCCTCGGCCAGTCCGACGACTTCGAATCGGTCATCGACGTCAACAAGATGATCCGCGACAGCCTGGCCTGATACGGAAGGAAGAGCACCACGATGAACCTTTCCCTGCGCGCCAACGAGAAGATCTACATCAACGGGGCGATCCTCAAATTCGATCGCAAGGTCAGCCTCGAGCTGATGAACGACGCGACCTTCCTGCTGGAGACCCATGTCATCCAGCCCGACGAGACGACGACGCCGCTGCGGCAGCTCTACTTCGTCGTCCAGACCATGCTGATCGAACCGAGGAACGCCGGCACCGCAAGGCTGCTCTTCGACCGCATGCTGATGACGACCGCCTGCATCTTCGAGGACGCGACCGTGCTCCTCGGTCTCCAGCACATCGACAGGCTGATCGCCGAGGAACGCTATTTCGAAGCGCTCAAGCAGTTGCGCGCGCTCTACCCGGCCGAGGCCGCCATCCTCGCAAGCCCCGGGCAGGCTCGGGAGCCTATCCTCGACGGGACGATGCCGAAGAAGGTCGCGATCGTCGCAACGAGGCTCGACGCGCACGTCGCTTGATGCGGCGCGCCGTTTCCAACATTCGAGAGGCGATCATGGACGTCAGCAGCATCGCGAGCACATCGACGAGCACCAGCACGTCGACCACCAGCTCCACCACCAGCGCCATGGGCGACTACAACACCTTCCTGCAGCTCCTGATCGCGCAGGCGAAGAACCAGGATCCGACCAATCCGACGGACCCGGCCCAGTATGTCCAGCAGTTCGCCGCCCTATCCCAGGTCGAGCAGTCGGCGAAGGCCAATGCGAAGCTGGACCAGATCATCGCCGGCATCGCCGCGCTGAAGCCGACGACGACCGAAGCCTGAGCGCCCGGCCATGAACGAGGCCGATGCTCTCGACATGATGCGCGACGCCGTTTGGGCGATCGTCCTGGGCGCCGGCCCGGCCGTGGCGGCCGCCATGGTGATCGGCATTGCGATCGCCCTGATGCAGGCGCTCACGCAGATCCAGGAGGCGACGCTGACCTTCGTGCCGAAGATCGTCGTCATCCTGATCGTGATGGCGACCACCGGCACCTTCACCGGCGCGCAGATCTTCGCCTTCACCGAACGCGTCTATGGGCGGATCGAGCGCGGCTTCTAGAGCCGCACCCCGTCCCCATCGCATCTTCCGACGACAGGATACAGGCCCGGCATGGCGACGCAGAACCTCATCACCGGCAAGGTTGCGGGCAGGGGCGCGGCTTCGGGCGCGGCCCCCGCAGCGCCGCCGGCGAGCCGCCGCGACATCGGCTTCGCCGTCGGCATCGTCGGCATCCTGTCGATCCTGTTCCTGCCGATCCCGGCCTTCCTCATCGATCTCGGCCTGGCGCTCTCGATCGCGCTGTCGGTGCTGATCCTGATGGTCGCGCTGTGGATCAACAAGCCGCTCGAATTCTCGTCCTTCCCGACGGTCCTGCTGGTCGTGACGATGCTGCGGCTCTCGCTCAACATCGCCACGACGCGCGTCATCCTCTCGCATGGCAATGAGGGCTCGCATGCGGCGGGCTACATCATCGACGGCTTCGCCCGGCTGGTCATCGCGGGTGATTTCGTCATCGGACTGATCGTCTTCATCATCCTCGTCACGGTGAACTTCATCGTGATCACCAAGGGCGCGACCCGCATCGCCGAGGTCGGCGCCCGCTTCACGCTCGACGCCATCCCCGGCAAGCAGATGGCGATCGACGCCGACCTATCGGCCGGGCTGATCGATGCGCCCGAGGCCCAGCGCCGGCGGCACGAGCTGGAGGAGGAAAGCTCCTTCTTCGGCGCCATGGACGGCGCCTCGAAATTCGTCCGAGGCGACGCGATCGCCGGCCTGATCATCACCGCCGTCAACATCCTCGGCGGCATCATCATCGGCGTGACGCGCCACGGCTTGTCGCTCGGGCAATCCGCCGACGTCTTCGTGAAGCTCGCCGTCGGCGACGGCCTCGTCACCCAGATCCCGGCCCTGATCGTCTCGCTCGCCGCCGGCCTGCTCGTCTCCAAGGGCGGCACGCGCGGCACGGCCGAACAGGCGATTCTCGGCCAGCTCGGGCACTATCCGCGCGCGCTCTTCGTCGCCGCCGGCCTGATGTTCCTCCTGGCACTGATGCCCGGCTTGCCGCTGCTGCCTTTCGCGCTGCTCGGGGGTGTGATGGCCTTCGTCGGCTACACAATTCCCAAGCGCAATGCCGAGCGCGCCGCCGCCGCCGAGGAGGTCCGCGCGATGGAGGCCGAGGAGGCCGCGCGCGAAACCCAGGACACGATCAAGGAATCGCTCAAGACCGCCGAGATCGAACTCGGCCTCGGCAAGCAGCTCGCCGCCGAGATGCTGAACTCCCACAGCGAACTGGCGCACCGCGTCAGCAAGATGCGCAAGAAGTTCGCGCAGCAATACGGTTTCGTCGTTCCCGAGATCAAGCTGACCGACAGCCTGCGACTGCCGCCCAAATCCTATGAGTTCCGCATCCACGGCACCGTCGCCGCCACCGGGGAGATGCGCCCGGGCAGCATGCTCGTCGTCGTCGGCGACGGCCGCATGCCGGACCTGCCGGGCGAGGAGGTCCGCGAGCCGGCCTTCGGCGTCAAGGCGATGTGGGTCTCGGAAAGCTATGCCAACGAGGTCAAACGCGAGGGCATGCAGCCGGTCGACCGGCTCTCGGTCCTGCTCACCCATCTCAGCGAGACCATCCGCAAGAATCTCGGCCAGCTCCTGTCCTACAAGGACATGCGCGCTCTGCTCGACCGGCTGGGGCCGGAATACAAGAAGCTGCTCGACGAGATCTGTCCCGCGCATATGTCGCTGTCGAGCCTCCAGGCCGTGCTGCGCCTGCTGCTGGCCGAGCGGGTCTCGATCCGCAACCTGCACCTGATCCTCGAGGTCATCGCCGAGATCGCCCCGCATGTCCGCCGCGCCGAGCAGATCGCCGAGCATGTCCGCATGCGC
>DATDBB010000478.1:0-37329 GCA_036525085.1 Allobosea sp. | reverse complement strand
GCGCGGCACGCCGTTGACGACGAGTTCGATCTTGCCGGCGCTGGGATGCCCGATATGGCTGGCATGCGCGATCTCGCCGATCGGCCCCGAGAAATCGAAGCCCTTGGCCATGTCCCAGGGCTTTCCGCCCTTCTTGGCGGCGGCCTGGAGGTCGCGGCGCGTCATGTCGAGGCCGGCGGCATAGCCGAAGACGTGGCTCAGGGCGTCGGCCTCGGCGATATCCTTGCCCCCGGTGCCGATCGCCACGACCAGCTCCATCTCATGATGCAGGTCCTTGGTCTTCGTCGGATAGGGCATGTCGGCGCCGTTGATCAGCAGCGCATCGGCCGGCTTGGTGAAGAAGAACGGCTCCTCGCGGTCGGGGTCGCCCCCCATCTCGCGCGTATGCTCGGCGTAGTTGCGGCCGACGCAGAAGACACGCCGCACCGGGAAGAGCCCCCCGCCCGCCACCGGGACGGCCGTAATGGCCGGCGGATCGATCACATAGTTCGTCATGGCGGATGCTCCCTGCGGCAGGTCTTTCGCTATCGTTCATGCGGGAGGCCGCGCCGCTGAGCAAGGCCCCTGTTCGCGCGCGGCGTTGCTCCCGTGGCATGCCAATCCATGTCCAAAACCGCCGTTGTGCGGCGCGTGATTGCAACCTGTGCGATTTGCCCCATAGAGTAGGGCCGGGCCGGCATGAGCCGACCTGAACTGAGACTGAAGGAAGAGCACGTGAGCACGGGTACCGTGAAGTGGTTCAATGAGACCAAAGGCTACGGATTCATCACGCCTGATCAGGGCGGCCAGGATGTCTTCGTGCATATCAGCGCTGTCGAGCGCTCGGGCATGCGTGGCCTGAACGAAGGTCAGAAGATCAGCTACGATCTCGAGGCCGATCGCAAGACTGGCAAGTCCTCGGCGGTCAATCTCAAGACAGCTTGATCCTATACCTAGACGGGAGGCCGATCGGCGGCGTCGCTTCCCGAGCCAATGCGAATCTCTATCGATCTATCCGGACTGAAGACGATTCCCGGCATGCCCGTCGCCTCGATGGCGGCGGTCGAGGGCCAAAGCGCCCTCCCAGAATAGGCGCACCGACGCCCGGCTCCTCACCGCGAGCCAGCCTTCCGGAACCCTCCACCCCATCCGACAGAGCGATCTTTACTGCGAGACCGCACGCACCTGACGCGGCAGCGGGCAGAACGAGCCGCAATCGGCCATCCCCGGCAGCAGATAACGCAGGCAGCAGATCTTGCGCTGGCAGTTCTCGATCGGAGCGAGCGAGGACGGCCGCAGCGCCCCACCCAGCGGGTTTCTGTCTCCCAGCGGCGTCAGTGCAGCGGTCAGCGTTTCCTGCGCCTCGGCGAGGCCGGCCCGGTCCACGGCCGGGTCCTCGGCGCATTGCTGCACCGTCCAGGCCAGGCTGACGGCGGCATTGTTCCAGAGCAGCTTCGCCGAAACGCCGAAATGGCCGGCGAGGAGGGCGATGAGCGGGGTCAGATGCGCCTCGATCAACCCCGCGAAACCCGCGCCCGGCCCGCCCGATTCGAGCGGCGCGTCGCTCGGGATCACGACGCCCGCCGTGCAGCCATTGTCGTGCAGCGCGAAGCGTCCATCCTCCAGCGCGACGGGCAGGCTCAGCCCCGCCAGGAGACGTGCCACGGTGGCGGGGACGATGACGTTCGAGAAGTGCCACTGGCTCCACATCGAGACGACGGCGCGGGGCTCGCCGCCGGGCTGCGTCGCGGCGAAGCGGTCTATCAGATCACGCAGGGTCGCGAGTTCGAGGAGGCGGCGTCCGGCGAGATGCGGCGCGCCGTCGTCAGTGCGAATGCTGCCGGCGAAGCGCTCCAGCGGACCCGTGAAGCAGCCGGCGAGATCCTGAACCGTCATGAGGGGACCGCGAATCCTGCTCAGCCGGCGCCGGAGCGGGCAAAGCGCGGTATCAGCAGGATGGCGACGAGGGCGAGCCCGGCCGAGGCCGAGAAGCAGAAGGCATAGCCCATGGCATCGCCGACGAACCCCGCCAAGCGCCAGCCGATGAGGCTGACGATCGAGTCCATGCTCTGGAACAAGGTGAAGTCGACCCCGGCCTGGTCGAGCGAGGCGCGGCCCATCAGCTCGGAATAGAGCGCGACGAAACCCAAGGCGAGCGTGCCGGCCGATGCGAGGTAGATCGCCATCAGAGCCGCCGGAGCCTCTATCCTGAGATGGGCGAACAGCGCGAAGGCCAGCATGACCAGCATCTGCACGCCGAGCGTCCAGCTCATCACCCGGTAAGCTCCGATCCGGCGCAGGATGTAACCGCCGCCGAGCGCACCGGCGAGGCCGAGCGCGGTGACGCCGACGCCGTTCAGCGTGCCGATCGCGGTCAGGCTGAGGCCTGAATCGATCAGGAACGGCCCGACCAGCAGCATCGACCATTTCTGGCCGAGCACATAGAGGGCCACCAGGGCCAGGCCGGACCGGATCTCCGGCCGCTTCAGCGCCAGCATCAGGGATTGCGGCGGCTTGTCCTGGCGGGCGGCGACGGCGCCATCCGGCGTCAGCAGGAAGGGGGTGGCGAGCGCGACGAGCGCGCACGCCATGACGAGCGTCGCCGGCTGCCAGCCCCATTGGTCGATCAGCACCAGGAAGATGCCGCCGCCGATCGCCGAGCCGAGATAGGCGCCGCCGACCTGGGCGGCATTGGCCCAGCCGCGGTCGCGTCCGGCGAAGCTCTCCACCGCATGGCCGTCGCAGGCGATGTCGATGGTGGCGGAGGAGAACGAGGCCACCATCATCGCGACCGTCAGCGGCCCCAGCGCCGTCGGGCCGATGAGCGCGCAGGCGACGATCGCGCCGATGGCGAAGGCGCCGAACAGGCTGACGGCCGTGCGCGAGCGGCGCACCCCGCCATGCGGCGAACGGAAGCGCTCCACTGCAGGGGCCCACAGGAACTTGAACGACCAGGGCAGGACGGTGAGCAGAATGAAGGCGATGTCGTTGAGCGAAGCGCCGTTCTTGCGCATCACGGCGGGCAGGCCCGTGAAGATCACGCCCCCGATGACGCTCTGCGCCACATAAAGCCCGCCGAGGCCGACGACGAGCCGCGCCGTCGGCACGGCATTCCCGCCTGTGGCGAGACGATCCAGCGCCGCGCTCACCAGCGGTACCTCAGGCTCGCGAGGACCTTCCGTCCCTGGTTGAAGTAGCAGTAGCCGGCGGTGCAGACCTGATCGACCTTGTCGAGCAGGTTCTGCGCGTTCACCTGCGCGCTGAAGCCCTTCAGCTTCGGATCCAGCTTCTCGAAGTCGTAGGTCAGCCGCGCATCGACGAAGGTCGTCGGGCTGTTGCGGATGATCAGGCGGTTGTAGTCGTCGCCGAAATTGGCGCCGGTGTAGCGGACGCCGGCGCCGAGGCCGAGGCCCCGCAGCGGCCCGGCGGCGATGTCATAGCCCGCCCAGACCGAGAAGGCGTGCTTGGGCACGCTGTTGATCTGGTTGCCGACCGTGTCGGGCGAGAGCTTCGTGATCTCGGTGTCGGTATAGGCATAGGAAACCTGGAGGTTCAGCCCGTTGTCGAGCGAGGTCGTCGCGTCGATCTCGAAGCCGCGCGATTCGAAGTCGAGCTGGGTCTGGCGATTGACCGCGTCGACCACCGTGTAGACGATTCCATCCGTCTGCCGCAGCCAGAACACCGAGGCCGTGATCAAGGTGTTGTAGCCCGGCACGGCGTATTTCACGCCGGCTTCGGCCTGTTCGCCCTTGGTCGGCTTGGCGACGCCGCCATTCAGCACGGTGCCGGGGTTAGCGTTGAAGGATGTGCCGTAGCTGACATAGGGCGTCAGGCCGAAATCCGTGACGTAGCTCAGGCCGGCGCGGCCGGTGAAGGCGCCCTCGTCCTGCTTGGACGGCGCGACGCCTGGCACGGTGTAGCTGCTCGAGAGCCAGTCGTGCCGCCCTCCCAGCAGCAGGCGCCACGGCCCCGCCTTCATCTCGTCCTGGATGTAGGCGCCGATCATCGTCTGACGCTGCTTGGTCGGGTAGGGCATGGCCGGATCGGCGATGGCCGCGAAATTGTAGCCGATGCGCGAGGCATAGCTGGCGCGCCCGATGTCGAGGCCGGTCAGGACGGTGTGGCTGACCGGGCCCGTCCGCAGCAGCGTCTTGAGATAGGTGTCGGAGGCGATCGCATCGAGATCTTCCTTCACCCGGCCGGCATAGGTCGTGGTGCCGAATTTCTCGTCGGTCGACAGCGTCGAGACCCGCACGTTCTGATGGATCGAGACCGTGTCGGAGAACTTGTGCTCGAACTCGTAGCCGATGCGGCCCTGCTTCTGCGTGAAGTCGTTATAGGCGGGATTGAACAGGATGTTCCGCCTGGCGCCGACCGTCGGGTAGATGACGGTGCCGTCCCTGAGCGTGAAGGTGCCGTAATTGTTGTCGTAGGCGGTGGAGCCGCCGGTCCTGGAGTCCATGAACTCGCCGAGCACGGTCAGCTTGGTGTCGTCGTTCGGCTTGAAAGTCACGGCCGGCGCGATGAAGACGCGGTCGTCGGGAACGCCCGGCAGGCTCGTATTGGAATCGCGCAGCAGGCCGGTGATGCGGTAGAGCACCGTGCCGGCCGCGTTGGCCGGGCCGCCGACGTCGAAGTTGATCTGCCTGCGGTTGAACGATCCGCCCTGGATCTCGATCTCGCCGAACTTGTAGTCGGTCGGGCGCTTCGAGATCACGTCGATGATGCCGACCGAGGCGCTCGCACCGTAGAGCGAGGACGCCGGACCTTTGAGGATCGAAATCGAGTCGACGCCGTAGGGTTCCACGCGGAAGAACCCGCTCGGGCTGTTGAGCTCCCTCAGGCCATCGCGGAAGACGCCCGTATAGGTGATGTCGACCCCGCGGATCGTGAAGCTGTCGAAGCGCGGATCGAAGCCGTATCCCCCGGTGCGGACGCCCGGCGTGTAGGCGAGCGCTTCGGTCAGCGATTGCGGCCGGCGCTCCTCGAGCTGCTTCTGCGTCACCGTGTTGATGGTCGCCGGCGTCTCGCTGACCGGCATGTCGGTCTTGGTGGCCGTCCGCGTCGTCTTGGGGACATAGCCCTGATTGGCGATGACGCCTGGAGCGCCGCCGTCCGGCCGGCGGCTCGCCTCCCCCTGCACGACGATCTCGTCGAGTTGCTCGACCCGCGCCTGCTGTGCGCTTGCCGGCAAGGCGGGAGCGAGAGCCGCGATAGCTGAGAGGGCCACGACCGAGCGATTCATGAAGGCGTCTCCGGAAGATGATCTCTCCGGAGCCTTAGCTCGATGTCATCAGGCAAATCAATAAAGAATCCGACTCGAACGTGTCAATATTCAGATCGTCTTAATTGTAAAAATTACAAAGTAGAGAGTAGAAACAATATGTAACAGTTGCTCACAGTCACATCATATGTTGAAATTATACTTCTATTTGATCCGAATGGGTCGGTCGGCTCCTGCTTCTGACAGGCGTACCGCCTCGTTTCAGCTTCGCCCGGCCGCTGGGCGGAACAGGCGTCCCTTCTCTGCCACCAGAACGATCCCCAGCGCGACCAGCCCGCAGAGCGCGAATCCGAGCGTGATGGGGACGACGGTGCCGTCGAAATGCTGCCCGATGTAGAAGCCGAGCAGGGCGCCGCCGACCGTCGTGACGAAGCCCTGGACCGAGGATGCCGTGCCGGCGACATGGCCGAGCGGGTCCATCGCCATCGCGCCGAAATTCGGCGCGACCAGCCCGAAGCAGAACATCGCGCCGGCCTGGAAGAGCGCGAAGCTCCAGAGCGATTCATGGCCCGACAGCGCCAGCAGCGCATGGGTCCCGGTCAGGGCGATATAGGCCAGCAGCGCGCCATGCGAGACCCGGCGCATGCCGAGCCGCACGACGATGCGCGAATTGAGCAGCGAGGCCGCCGCCATGCCCATCGCGATCAGCGCGAAGATCGTCGTGAACCATTCCGGCGACTGGAAGACATCGACGAAGGCCTGTTGCGCCGAGTTGATGAAGCCGAAGAGCCCGCCCAGCACGAAGGCCATCGCCAGCATGTAGCCGACGGCGAGCCTGGTCGTCAGCGTGGTGCGGAAGGCCGCGACGACGGTCGAAACCTCGATCGGCTTGCGATCCTCGAGGGATTGCGTCTCCGGCAGGCTGCGCACGACCCAGACCATCACCAGCGCGCCGAAGGCCGCCAGCGCGCCGAAGATCCAGCGCCAGGGCGCCACCAGCAGGATCGCCTGGCCGATCGAGGGGGCCAGGATCGGAACCGCCAGGAAGACGATCATCGCCAGCGACATGACGCGGGCCATGTCCCGGCCGGAATAGCAGTCGCGCACGATCGAGACGACGAGCACGCGCGTGGCGGCGGCGCCGACGCCTTGGACGATGCGGGCCGCCATCATGGCCTCGAAGGAACCGGCGAAGGACGCTGCGATGCTGGCCGCGACATAGACGACAAGGCCGAACAGCAGCACGGGCCTGCGGCCGAAGCGGTCCGACAATGTGCCATAGACGATCTGCGCCGTGCCGAAGCCGAGCAGATAGGCCGTGATGATCCATTGCCGCTCATTCGCCTCGGCGATGCCGAGTGCCTCGGCCATCTGCGGCAGCGCAGGCAGCATCGAATCGATGGCGAGGGCATTCGCCGCCATCAGCGCGGCCATCAGCGCCACGAAGGAACGGAAACGCATGCCGTGGCGGGACCCGGCAGGATGGGAAGCGTCGGTCATGGCAGCCTGTCTACGGGCGCAGCTCGCCTGATGGCGGGCGCGGATGGTCGTAAGCCCCTGATAGGTCGCTCTAGGCCCTCGCGAAACGCGTGACAACCAGGGCTGGCTGCGGCTCGCCATGCGTGTGGCGGGCAGCGCTCGGCGCCGCAAGGCTCCGCCGGCCTCGGTCGCAGCTGTCGGCCGCGCCGGCTTCGTCCGGCGGGCTCGACCTGCTATCGTGCAGGCTGGAACGGGGCGGGGATTCGATGGTCGAAACAGGCGCGATGCGACAGGTCGCCATAACGCAGGGCCTGATGACCATCGAAGGCGTTTCGGAGCGGTTCGTTCAGGGCCTCGGGCGTCATCTGCGCCTCACCGCCGGCGACCTCGACCTCGCCCGCGGTTTCGCCAGCCACGACGGACGCCTCGACGAAGCGACGCGCATCCTCGGGCGGGCTACGTTGGTCGCCGATAGCCTGCACCGGGCGGGCATGGCGGGCGAGGCCAGCGAGATCACGCTGACCATCCGCCCTCTCCCCGCGGGCGAGGATGGGCGCATCCTGCTGGTCCTCGGCTTCGACGACAGCGAGGGCGACACCGGCGGCTTCCGCGCCGAGATGCTCGCACCGGCCGCCGCGTTCGAGGCCTTGAAGCAGGACATCCTGTCCGGCGCCGCGCAGGTGCTCTCGCTTGCCGCCACGACCAGCCTGTGGGTGCGCGAAAGCCAGCGCGAAGCCCTGCCGGGCCTGCCCGTCGCCTGGCATCTCGGCCTGGAGCCCGACGGGCGCCGCAGTTCCACGGCCCGCGGTCTCGTCGAGACGCTGGACTGGCGCCGCGCCCCGGCTGCCCCGCCCGCACCCGACGCGCCCGAACCGGCCGCTGGAGACGAGCCGGCGGAGGCGGTCGCCGATCAGCTCGGGCGCATCAACTGGAGCCTCAAGCAGATCGCGCTGGTGCTGATGTTCCTGCTGATCGTCGTGGCCCTGAAGTAGGCCCCCGGCGGTTTTTTTGCAGGCCCCGGCGGGCTTTCTGCAGGCCCCGGCGGTTTGCGCTCAGATCTCGTGACGCCTGATGCGCCTGATCATCTCGTTCAGCGCCAGCAACACCAGCGCCAGGATGAAGGGCAGGATGTAGTAGATGATCCGGAAAATCAGGAGCGCGCCGAGCACATGCTCGAAGGGCAGCCGGCTAAGCGCGACCAGCATCGTCGCCTCGAAGACGCCGAGGCCGCCCGGCGCATGGCTGGCGATGCCGACGAGGCAGGCGAAGACATAGACCGCCAGGAAGCTCGGATAGTCGATATTGTGCCCGCCCGGCAGCAGCACGAACAGCACGGCCGCCGCGGCGCAGACCTCGGCCGCGCCGAGGAACATCTGGCCGAGCGTGATCGCGAGCCCCGGCAGCGGCAGGTTCCAGCCCCGCACGCGGATGGTGCGTTCCCCGCTCGCGATCCAGCCGAGATAGCCGAGCGTGCCGAGGGCGACGCCCAAGCCGACCGCCTGCACCACCAGCGGCGAGGTGCGCGCCAGCATCGCAACGGATTGCGTGGCGTAGAACAGGCTGGCGCAGAGGATCGCGCCGAGCCCGAGCCAGAATGTCAGTCCGGCGATGACCGTCAGGCTGGCGACCTCGGAGGCGCGCACGCCCTTGGGCGAATAGATCCAGTAGCGCACCGTGCCGCCGGTCACGATCGGGAAGCCGAGCGTGAAGGACACCGAATAGCTGGTGAAGGAAGCGAGTGCCGTCGTCCGGTAGGGGATCGACAGGCCGAGCCGCCGCAGCGCCAGCGCGTCATAGCCGGTGAGAAGCAGATAGCTCAGGGCGGTGAAGCCGCAGGCGAGGCCGAGCTGGCGCAGGCTGGCATTAGCGAAGGCGCCGGCGAGCTCGCCAGGCTCGATCTCCTTGACGATGAACCAGAGGACGACCAGCGAGGCACCGAAGATGACGATGCTGGCGAGTGGCCCGAGCCACCACCAGCGGCTGCGCTTGCGCGCGGGCATTCCTGGCTCTGGCTGGCCGAACGACATACGCTCTCATGGTCGGTTTCGCGCAGGAGGCGTAAGGCCAGCGGCGCCGATTGCGGGCGTGAGGCGCGGAGGAGGCCCCGGCCGCAGACATAGCGCCTCCCGGCCAATGCACAAGGCGGCATGGCGCGGCGAATACGCGCCATGAGCCCGGTGCAGTGCGCGCCGGCGCGCTTTCGCTTGGAGCATCGGACCGAAAAGTGGAACCCGGTTTTCGGATCAATCCGATGCTCAAACAAAGAGATAGATCGCCCTGCGTCCGGACGGACGCAGGGCGATCTAGCCCGTCTTGCGGAAGACGCGCAGGGTCTTGAAGCTCGCGACCTCGTCGACCTGCGCCGTCTTCGCCCAGTCGGCGATGATCGGCTCGGCCGTCGCATAGGCGAAGGAGCCGGTGTAGAACAGCAGATAGCCGCCGACATCGGTCTGGGCCGTGAAGAGATCGATCACCTCGCGGTCGGTCAGCGCGCCATAGGCGTCGTTCGCCTCCGTCCGGAACTCGCAGGCGTGGAACAGGGTGACGATGTCGAAGCGCGGCAGCAGCTTGGCATTGCTGGTGTAGATGTCGCCGAAATAGGCGCTGTAGGTCTTGGTGATCGTCGGGTTGCCGGTCGCGAGCTTGACGAAGGCGTCGTATTCCTTCGGCGAGGCGGTGATGCCGAGCACGGTGCAGTCGAGTTCGGGCTCGGCGCAGCGGATACCGACATAGTGATGCCCTCCGGTGCCGAAATGGTAGATGCGCTTGGCCGTCAGGCCCTCTTCCTCGAGCCATTCGACGAAATGCACGTCGCAGGGGCATTGCTCGACGCGCAAGCCCCAATAGACGTCCCAGATGTTCATCGTCGCGGCGGTCATGACAGTCGGCTCCTGGAAAAGGTGATGATCATTCGGCGGGTCCGGCCTGCGCCGGCAGCGCCGCCGGCGCGGGAGAAGGCTCCGACACGGCCGGGCGTACCGCCATGCGCACCACCCCGCCGGCGCGCTTCAGCACCAGCCGGTGGGTCGCGGCCTCGGCGAAGCCCGCGCCCTGTCCGAAGGCGATGACGATCGCATCCGGCCGCGCCGCACGCAGTTCGGTCAGCAGGTCGAGCGCGGCGTCGGTGTCGAAGGCGCTGGTCGCTTCGTCGAGCAGGATGATGTCCGGCGTCTCGAGTTCGGCTCGGGCCAAAGCGAGGCGCTGCCGGTCGCCGGTGGCCAGTTCCTTGTCCCAATCGCGGCTCTCGTCGAGCAAGGGCGCGAGGCTCCACAGGCCATAGCGGCGCAGCGCACTCTCCATCTGCTCCTGGGGCACCGTCCCGCCGGTCTCCAGAACCGCGCGCAGCGTGCCCTCCGAAAGATGCAGCTTCTGCGGCACGGCTGTCACGAAGGCGCCCGGCGGCAGCGCAATCGCGCCGCGCCCCCATGGCCAGAGGCCCGCGATCGCCTGAATCAACGCGGCCTTGCCGAGGCCGAGCTCGCCGGAGACGTGGAGCGTCGCACCTGATGGCACGGAACAGGAAATATCCGCGACCAGCGTGCGTCCGTCGCGGTCGATCAAGGTGATGTCGTCGAGGCGCAGCAGACCGTCATGGCTGGGGGAGATCGCCAGATGCTCGCCCGGCGGCTCGCCATCGACGCGCTCCAGCGCATCGGCGAGTTCGTTGACCCGCCGCGCCGCCGCCAGCCATTCGGCGATCCGCATGAAGTTGTCGAGCACCCAGTTGAAGGCGTTCTGCACGGCGACGAAGGCCGCCGCGACCTGGACGACGCCGCCGAGCGACATCTCGCCCGAGAGGTATTTCGGCGCCGCCAGCAGCAGCGGCACCACCGGCACCAGCGCGCCGCTGCCATTGGTGATCCAGGTGAGGCGGCCGCGCTGGCGGATCATCGCCAGCCAGCGCCCGACCAGCCCGTCATAGGTCCGCGCCACGGCGCGGCGCTCGCCGGCCTCGGTGCGGGCGAGCGCGATGGTCTCGCCATGGTCGCGGATGCGCATCAGCGAGAAGCGCAGGCGCGCCTCGCCCTCATTGCGCGCGGCGATCAGGCTGGGCAGCCGGCGCCCGACGAAGGTGACGAGAGCCGAGACGAGCACGGCGTAGACGATCGCGGCCAGCACGAGATAGGCGGGGATGACGACCGGCGCGCCGCCGATCCGCAGCGTCAGCGCGCCGCCGATCTCCCAGAGGATCTCGATGAAGGTGATGATGGTGATGACGGCCGAGAGCAGGCCGATGGCGAAATCCACAACCGGCTCGGTCGCCCAGCGGACATCGTCGGCGATGCGGTATTCGGGGTTGGCGGGCTCGTAGCCCGAGAGGCTGAGCCGGAAGAAGCGGCGCTGGCCGACCCAGCTATCGGCCAGCTTCGCCGTGACCCATTGGCGCCAATGCACCTGGAACGTCTCGCGCGAGACCAGGATGACGACGCCGAGACCCGCCACGACCAGCACCAGCACCGGGAAGACCGCCATCGCGATCAGGGCGCTCTCGCTGTCCCGCTTCTCGAGCGCGTCGAAGAACCAGCCGTTCCAGCGGTTGACGGTGACATTGGCGAAGACGGAGAGAATGATCGCGGAGGCCAGCAAGGTCGACCAGAACCAGGCGCGGCGCGCGCTCGGACCGCGCCAGAAGCCTCCGGTCAGCCGCGCAAAGCGCAGCGCGACCTGCCGGTCGCTCGGCACAGCCATCGTCACGCCCGGCGTCTCGCTGCGCGCCTGCACGATATCCGATCATCCCCCTCCGGCCGGTTTTCCGGCACTCGGGACAGGCTGGCTGGTTCCGAATGAACTCGAAATGAACGGGAACAGTGCCGGCGCTGCCCGCGTTCGACCGCAAAGGGAACAGGCGCAGGAGGCGAGCATGCCACGCGGCGACAAGTCGGCCTACACCGACAAGCAGAAGCGCAAGGCCGAGCATATCGAGGACGGCTACGAGGAGCGCGGCGTCCCGCGCGAGGAGGCCGAAAGGCGCGCCTGGGCGACCGTCAACAAGGAGAGTGGCGGCGGCAACAAATCTGGCTCGGGCCGGGGCAAGCCGGACACCAAGGTCTCGGCGAAGCGCGGTGGCGCAATCGGCGGCAAGGCCGCGGCCGCGCGACCGGCATCGGAGCGCTTCGCCTCGGCGAAGAAGGCCGCCGAGACGCGGAAGAAGCAGGCGTCGTAGAGCTCCATGCGTCATGGCGAGGAGCGCCAGCGACGAAGCAATCCAGGGTGACGTCGAGCGCGACGGCCTCTGGATTGCTTCGCTGCGCTCAAAATGACGACGTGGCTCAACCGCCGATATTGAACGCCGCCAGCGCCGCCATGTTGACGATGTCGCTGTCCTTGGCGCCGAGCGGGACGATCTGGACGGGCTTGTCGAGGCCGACGATCAGCGGGCCGATCACGGTCGAGCCGCCGAGCTCCTGCAGCATCTTGGTCGAGATCGAGGCCGAGTGGAATGCCGGCATGACCAGCACGTTCGCCGGTCCGCTGAGGCGGCAGAACGGGTATTGTGTCATGAGATCGCGATTGAGCGCGACATCGGCCGCCATCTCGCCGTCATACTCGAAGTCGACGCGCTGCCCGTCGAGCAGCTTGACCGCCTCGCGCACCTTCTCCGAGCGCTCGCCGGCCGGATGGCCGAAAGTGGAGAAGGCGAGCATCGCGACCTTGGGCTCATAGCCCAGGCGCCGCGCCACGCCGGCGGCCTCGATCGCGATCTCCGACAGTTCCTGCGCCGTCGGCATCTCGGTGATCGCCGTGTCGGCGACCAGCACGGTACGCTCGCGCGAAAGCACGATCGAGACGCCGATGACACGGTGGCCCGGCTTCTCGTCGATGACGCGGCGGACCTCCTCCAGCGCGATGGAGTAGTTGCGGGTCACGCCCGTCACCATCGCGTCGGCATCGCCGAGCGCGACCATCGCCGCAGCGAAATGGTTGCGGTCCTGATTGATCAGGCGCTGGCAATCCCGGAAGAGATAGCCCTGCCGCTGCAGCCGCTCGTAAAGGTATTGCGCATAGGCCGAATTGCGCTTCGACAGACGCGCATTCTGGACCGAGATGCCCTTGGTATCGAGATCGACGCCGAGGAAGGTCGCGGTCTCGTAGACGCGCTCCTCGCGGCCGACGAGGATGGCGTGGCCGAGGCCCTGGTTGACGAAGGAGACGGCGGCGCGGATGACCTGCTCCTCCTCGCCCTCGGCGAAGACGACGCGCTTTGGATAGCGCCGGACACGCTCGAAGATGCGGTTGAGCGTGCCCGCGACGGGGTCGCGCCGGGCCGAGAGCTGGGCCTTGTAGGCGTTCATGTCGACGATCGGCTTGCCCGCGACGCCGGTCTCCATGGCCGCCTTGGCGACCGCAGCCGGCACGACATGGATCAGCCGCGGGTCGAAGGGAACCGGGATGATGTAGTCCTTGCCGTAGCGCGGGCGCGAACCCTGATAGGCGGCCGCGGCCTCGTCGGGCACGTCCTCGCGGGCGAGCGAGGCCAGCGCCTCGGCGGCGGCGATCTTCATCTCCATGTTGATCGTCTTGGCGCGGACATCGAGCGCGCCGCGGAAGATGAACGGGAAGCCGAGGACATTGTTGACCTGGTTGGGATAGTCGGACCGGCCGGTCGCCATGATCGCGTCGTCGCGCACCGCATGGACCTCCTCCGGCGTGATCTCCGGATCAGGATTGGCCATCGCGAAGATGATCGGGTTCGGCGCCATCGCGGCGACCATCTCCGGCGTGACCGCACCCTTCTGCGACAGGCCGAAGAAGGCGTCGGCGCCGTCCATGGCCTGCGCCAGCGTCCGCCGGTCTGTCACGGCCGCATGGGCCGATTTCCACTGGTTCATGCCCTCGGTGCGGCCCTGGTAGATCACGCCCTTGGTGTCGCAGAGGATGACGTTGTCGGGCTTGAAGCCCATCGCCTTGAGCAGTTCGGTGCAGGCGATCGAGGCCGCCCCGGCTCCGTTGATAACGAGGCGCGTCGTCTTGACGTCGCGGCCTGTGAGGTCGAGCGCGTTGATCAGGCCGGCGGCGGCGATGATCGCCGTGCCATGCTGGTCGTCATGGAAGACGGGGATGTCCATCAGCTCGCGCAGCCGTTGCTCGATGATGAAGCACTCGGGTGCCTTGATGTCTTCGAGATTGATGCCGCCGAAGGACGGGCCGAGATAGCGCACCGCGTCGATGAACTTGTCGGCGTCCTCCGTATCGACTTCGAGATCGATCGAATCGACATCGGCGAAGCGCTTGAACAGGACCGCCTTGCCCTCCATCACGGGCTTGGAGGCGAGCGCGCCGAGATTGCCGAGGCCGAGGATCGCCGTGCCGTTGGTGATGACGGCGACGAGGTTGGCGCGCGCGGTATAATCATAGGCCTTGGTCGGATCCTCGGCGATCGCCAGCACGGGCACGGCAACGCCCGGCGAGTATGCGAGCGACAGATCGCGCTGCGTCGCCATCGGCACCGTTGCGACGATCTCGAGCTTGCCGGGCCTCCCTTCCGAATGGAACAGCAGGGCTTCCTGGTCGGTGAAAGTCGGGCGGGCGCGTTTGATCGGCGGCTGGTCGGACATGGCAGTGTTCTTTTTTGTGAGCGTTTCCTGGGGGAGGCGGACCATAGGCAAGCGCCCGCGCGCCCACAAGCTGCGCTGGCGACGAACGCTTATGCCGCTGGGTTACAGATCAGCCCGCAGGATGGGCGACCGGTCAGAGGCGGCGGCGCACGCTGGCGACGAAATCGCCGACATACTGGTCGAGGGCGCCGGTCCGCTCCTCGACGGTACGTGCCGTTTCGACGACGAGACGCGCGGCGTCGCCGGTCACGCGAGCCTCGTCGCCGACGGAGCCGACATTGCTCGTGACGAGCACGGCGTTGCCGGCTACGGCCTGGGCGTCCGCCGCGATCGAGGAGACGATGTCCGCCTGCCGGCTGACGACGCGGGCCAGCACGCCCGAGGTCTGCTCGATGTCGCTCATGGTCTTGTCCATGAACGCCACGGCGCCCGAAGCCGTCGCCGCTGCTGCTCGGATCTCCTGCAGCGTATCGGCGATGTCGCGCGTCGCCTTCTGGGTCTGCTCGGCCAGGTTCTTGACCTCGCCGGCGACGACGGCGAAGCCGCGGCCGGCCGCTCCGGCGCGGGCGGCCTCGATCGTGGCGTTGAGCGCGAGCAGGTTGGTGCGAGCCGCGATGTCCTCGATGAAGTCGAGGACCGCGCTCGCCTTGTCGGCGGCCGCGTTCAGCCCGGCGACATCGCGCTGCGTTTCGCGGACATAGCTCGCGGCATCATGGGCCGCCAGGTCGGCATGCTCGGTCTGGCGCGTGAGTTCGCGGATCGAGGCCTCGATCTCCTCGGCCGCGACCGCGACGCTGCCGATGCGGCTGGACGCACTCTCGGCCTCGCGCGCGGCCGCGACGGCCCGCTGGGTGGTGTTGTCGGCGCTCCGCGCCATGGCGCCGGCCGCCTCGTGCATGCTGCGGACCGATTGCCCGACATCCTGCAGCGCCTTTCCGACCGTGACCTCGAGTTGGCCTGCGAGTTCGTCGAGTTGGCTCCGGCGCGCCTCCTCGAGTTCCTCGCGGCGGGCTTCGAGCGTCCGCTCGTCGGTGACGTCGAACAGGATACCATCCCAGATCCGCGTGCCGTCGGGCAGGCGTCGCAGCGTCGCCTCGCTGCGCATGGCGACGATGCCGCCGTCTCGCCCGTGATAGCGCAGATAGAGGCGCCAATTGTCCTTCTCGTCGAAGCCCGTCCGGCAGGCTTCCTCGAAACGGGCACGATCCTCCGGGATCATCTTGTCGATCCAGACGCGGGCGTCCCGCTCGACATCCTCCTGCCTGATCCCGAGCAGATCGCCGAGGCCGAAGGAGGCGAAGCGATAGCTGACTGTCCCCTCGGGACTCAGGATGCGCTGATAGAGCGTGCCGGGGACGCGCTGCGCCAGAGCCTTGAAGCGATACCCCGTTTCACGCCGCTCGGCGTCGATGATGATCAACAGCGACGCCAGCGCCGTGCCCATGACGTTGATCATGAGAACCGGCGGAAACGCCTGGGTGAGCACGTTCCACATCACCTCCCGGTTCGACAGCAGCAGAATCGGGGGAAGCAGCACCACACCGCTGGCCAGGGCCAGCAAGGCGACGTCGCTCCGGGCGAGAGGGCGGCGACGCGCCTGGACGTGCCAGTGCATCGCGAGCCCCGCGAGCATGCTGAGCACGATCCCGACGATGCCGGGGAGCGCGCCGCCGCCGCCTTCGAGGTAGCGATAGAACGACAGTGATCCGGCGACCAGCATGCCGGCCAGCGGCCCGCCGAACGTGCCGGCCAGCAGCGCGGCGATGTTGCGGGAACTGACCACCACGCCCGGCTGCAGAACGAAGGGATGGGCCATGCTGAGCAGGCCCGCACCGGCAAACAGCAAACCCGTCGAGAGTTGGCGAGCGATCGGATAGCGCTCGAGCGGCGGCGTCACGACCATCACCGCCAGCGCTGCCAGCAGGATGAATGACAGGCTCTCGACGAGGGTGACGAACAGCAGCATCAAGCCGTCTCGGTTAACGATCGGACAACCATGGCCGCGATTGCTGAACGCCTTCCTAACGCGGGCTTCGTTTCCAGCGCCGAAAGCTAGAGACGGCTGCGCAGGCTGCCGACGAACTCTCCGACATAGCGGTCGAGCGAAGCGGTCTGCTCGTCGACCTTGCGTGCGACGCCGAGGACGCGTTCCGCCGCGCCGCCGGTGACCGAGACCTCGTTGGCGACCGAGCCGACGCTGGCCGTGACGGCGCTTGTGCTGCCGGCGACGGCCTGGGCGTCGGTCGTGATCGTCGACGCGATGTCGGCCTGCCTGCTGACGACGTCGGCGATCGCGCCCGATGTCCGCTCGATCGTGGTCATCGTGCCCTCGATATGGGCGACGGCATCGGAGGCCGTCGCCGCCGCGCCGCGAATTTCCTGCAGCGTCTCGGCGATGTCGCGCGTCGCCTTCTGCGTCTGCTCGGCCAGATTCTTGACTTCACCGGCCACGACGGCAAAGCCGCGTCCCGCCGCCCCGGCACGCGCAGCCTCGATCGTCGCATTGAGGGCGAGCAGATTGGTGCGTGAGGCGATGTCCTCGATGAAATCCAGCACGGAGCTGACCTTGTCGGCGGCTTCGCCGAGGCCGGCGACGTCGCGACGGGTCGAGCGGACATAGCTCGCCGCGTCGCGCACGGTCTGGTCGGCATGGGCGGTCTGGCGAGTCAGCTCGCGGATCGAGGCCTCGATCTCCTCGGCCGCGACCGCGACGCTGCTGACGCGCCGCGACGCGACATCCGCCTCGCGCGTGACTTCGCCGGCGCGCAGCGCCGTATTGTTGGCGCTGCCCACCATCTCGTTGGCCGCCTCGTACATGCCGCGCACCGAGGACGCGACCTCCTGAAGCGCCTTGCCGACCGTCACCTCGAGCTGCGAGGCGAGGCTCGCCAGTGCCGCCTTGCGTTCGTCGTCGAATTCCTGTCGCCTCTGGTCGAGCGTTCGCTCCGCCGTGACATCGGTCATGATCCCGTCCCAGCAGATCGATCCATCAGCCAGTCGCCGCGCCGCCGCGTCGGTTCTCAGCCAGACCATCCGACCGTCGTCCAGCCGGTGACGCCCGACGAAGCGCCAGGGCTTCAAGGTTCTCTCGGCCGCGGCCTGGGCATTGGCGTTCGCGAGGAACTCCCGGTCCTCGGGAACCATCCAGCGCAGCCAGCTGGTCGGATCGCGCTCGACCTCTTCGCGCGTGACTGGGAGGAACTCCTCGATCTTGGAGTTGGCCAGCTTGTGCTGGATCGAGCCGTCCGGCCGCAGGATCTTCTGGTAGAGCACGCCGGGCATGTTGGCGGTGCACGCCTCGAGCCGCAGCAGCGCCTCGACCCGCTGCTGGTCGCTCCTGATGATATAGCCGATCAGAATGGCGCCCAGCACGTTCACCGTCGTGGCCTCGGGCCCGGAGATGGTCACGATCAGCCCCCAGGCGCGCGGGAACGAGACATAGGCCAGAATCATCGCGACAGGCATCCACGCAGCGACGAGGCTGAGGCCGATCAGCCCGCCCATGGACATGCTGCGCTGGGCCCGCTGAAGCCAGATGGCGTACGCCATGCCGATGATCGAGCACAGCACGAGCCCGATGATGCCCGCTTGCGCGCCCGCTCCACCGAGATGGAGCCGCAGAATCGACAGGCACACAGCCGAGATGACCGCGGCGATGGGGCCGCCCAGCGCGCCGGAGAGCACTGCGGCGATGTTGCGGAAGTCGAGAAGAATGCCGGGTTGAACCGTGATCGGGTCGAGCATGCTGGCGCAGCCGCCGGCTGTCAGGATGATGCCGACCACGGCCTGCCGTAGCCGGTGCAGTTCGCCGAGCCGCTGCGTCGCGACCGGCACCAGCACGGCGGCGACGATGAGGTAACCAAGACCCCTGGTCAGTTCCAGTAGCATATGGGCTTGCCCGCTGCGGCTGAGGACGGCATCCATCCGACATTTACGCCGGTTGCAGCTAACGAATGCTAAACCTTGGCGTTGTGCCGTCGCGGCAAGCCACGTCCACATGAAAAAGCAGGCGTCTCGGGCGCCGGCAGGGCTGCGCGGTTCCCAAGCAGGGGCCGAAACGCTAGCGTTCGCGCGCATGCATCGCGCTCACTCCCCCCTTCACGAACGGGTCGATCCGCCCGCCGCTCCCCTGGCCGTCGCCAGGGAGGAGACCAGCCGCGTTACGCCGATGATGGCGCAATACGTCGAGATCAAAGCCGCCAATCCCGATTGCCTGCTGTTCTACCGGATGGGGGATTTCTACGAGCTGTTCTTCAGCGATGCCGAGATCGCGTCGCGCACGCTCGGGATCGTGCTGACCAAGCGCGGCAAGCATCAGGGCGACGATATCCCGATGTGCGGCGTCCCGGTCGAGCGCGCCGACGACTATCTGCAGAGGCTGATCGCGGCGGGACACCGCGTCGCCGTCTGCGAGCAGGTCGAGGACCCGGCCGAGGCCAAGAAGCGCGGCCCCAAATCGGTGGTGCGGCGCGACGTGGTGCGGCTCGTCACGCCCGGCACCATCACCGAGGAACGCCTGCTTGAGCCCGGGCGAGCCAGCCTGCTGGTGGCGGTGGCTCGGCGCAAGCTCGGCGACGCCAGCGCGCTCTACGGCATCGCCGCGATCGACATCTCGACCGGGCGCTTCAGCGTGATGGAGGCGCCGCAGGAGAGGCTCGCGATCGAGTTCGCCCGGCTCGAGCCGCGCGAGATCATCTGTCCGGACGCGATCCACGACGATCCGGAGATGAAGGCGTTCTGGCGCGAGATCGGCGTGCCGGTGACGCCGCTGGCGCGCGACGGGCTCGACGCGGCCTCGGCCGAGCGCCGGCTCAAGGATTTCTTCGGCGTTGCGACGCTCGACGCCTTCGGCCATTTCAGCCGGGCGGAGGTCGCGGCGGCCGGCGCGGCGCTGGCCTATGTCGAGCGCACGCAGTTCGGCGCGCGTCCGCCGCTCTCGCCGCCGGTGCGGGATGCCGGTTCGGACACCATGCTGATCGACGCGGCGACGCGGGCCAATCTGGAACTGACACGGACGCTGTCGGGCGAGCGCAGCGGTAGCCTGCTGGCCGCGATCGACCGCACGGTGACGCCAGGCGGCGCACGCCTGCTCGCCGAGCGACTGGCTGGCCCCCTGACGAACCCGAGCGCGATCGCAGAGCGTCATGACGCGGTCGAGGCCCTCGTCGCCGACGGCGCGCTTCGCGAGGACCTCCAGGCGGCGCTTGCCAAGGTGCCCGACATCGCGCGGGCATTGGCCCGGCTTTCGCTCGACCGCGGCGGACCGCGCGATCTCGCAGCGCTGGGTTCGGGGTTGAGTGCCGCGCGTGCCATCGTCGGCATGCTGTTGGGTCGGGCCGCCTTGCCGGCTGAGCTGTCGAAGGCCACGCGCGCCTTGTCCGAGATCGACCCGGACCTGCCGGCACGGCTAGAGGCGACGCTCGCCGACGAACTGCCGCTGAACCGCCGCGACGGGCGCTTCGTGCGCGACGGTCATGATCCTGCCCTCGACGAATTGCGCCTGCTGCAGGTCGACTCGCGCAAGGTGATCGCGCAGTTGCAGGCCCGCTACGCCGCCGACACCGGCTGCCGCACGCTGCGGATCAAGCATAATTCGATGCTGGGCTATTTCGTCGAGGTGCCGCAGGCCGTCGGCGAGGATTTCCTCAAGGAGCCCTGGCGGGCGACCTTCGTGCATCGCCAGACGATGTCGGACGCGATGCGCTTCTCCTCGGTCGAGCTCGGCGGTCTGGAAGCCAAGATCGCCTCGGCGGCCGACCGGGCGCTCAAGCTCGAACTCGGCATCTTCGCCGCGCTCAGCGAGAGCGTCCTCGCCCACGCCGAGCCGATCAAGCGGGCCGCCGCCGCGCTCGCCGAGATCGATGTCGCGGCCGGCCTCGCCGAGCTCGCCGCGCGCGAAGGCTGGAACCGGCCGCTGATCGACGCCAGCGAAGCCTTCACCATCCGCGCCGGTCGCCATGCCGTCGTCGAGGCGGCACTGAAGCGCGACGGCAAGCCCTTCGTCGCCAACGAAACGGAACTGTCCCCGCCGGGCACGGATGGGAAAGGCGGCCGCATCTGCCTGATAACCGGCCCGAACATGGCGGGTAAATCGACCTTCCTGCGCCAGAACGCGCTGATCGCCGTGCTGGCCCAGATGGGCGCCTTCGTGCCGGCGGCGAGCGCCCATATCGGCATCGTCGACCGGTTGTTCTCGCGCGTCGGCGCCGCCGACGATCTGGCGCGCGGGCGCTCGACCTTCATGGTCGAGATGGTCGAGACCGCCGCGATCCTGAACCAGGCCGGCCCGCGCGCGCTCGTCATCCTCGACGAGATCGGGCGCGGCACGGCGACCTTCGACGGGCTCTCGATCGCCTGGGCCGCGATCGAGCATCTGCACGAGATCAATCGCTGCCGGGGCCTGTTCGCGACGCATTATCACGAGCTGACCGCGCTGGGCGACCGGCTGGAGCGCGTCACCAACGCGACGGTGCGCGTCACCGAATGGAATGGCGAGGTCGTCTTCCTGCACGAGGTCGTAGCCGGTGCGGCCGACCGCTCCTACGGCATCCAGGTCGCCAAGCTCGCCGGCCTGCCGCCGGCCGTGGTCGAACGCGCCCGCACCATCCTCGGCGAACTGGAGAAGACCGAGCGCGAGAAGCCGGTCGCCTCGCTTATCGACGATCTGCCGCTCTTCGCGGTGCCGCAAAGGCGCGTCGCGCCGACGCCCGCCCTGCCGGCCGAAGACCCGCTTCGGCTGGCTCTGGACGGCCTCGACCTCGACGAGATGACGCCGCGGCAGGCGCTGGACGCGCTGTATCGGCTGAAGGGAATGGGGTGAGCAGGCTTACATGAGGTTGGGCCAATCCTGATGGGCGTGGAAGACGCGCAGTATCAGGATGCCTTCAGCAGTCTCGACATATGCAATGACGTGGCTGGCGTGGAAATGAGCTCGAAACGGCGGGTCGAACTCCAGCCGCTGCCGCGCCATGCGAGGTTGGCCGGCAAGCAGCCCAAAGCACGCTATCAAGCCTTGATAGTATCGTTCGGCTTGCCGAATTCCGAATGCCGCCTTGCTTTCCGAATAGATCGCGAGGACGTCGTCCTCGGCTGCTGGCGTCAGCCTAAACGACATCGGCAGGCGCAACGCCGGCGCGTCGGCGTGCTTCCTCCAGAAGCTCGTCCATGCTGCGCGTGCTGACACCACTGCGCAGCCCTTCGTCGATGGCATTCTGGATGCGTCCAATCGAAGCCTGCCGTTCCTGATCCCTTCGGATCAGGTCGCGGACATAGTCGCTGGCATTGCCGTAACGGCCGCTCTCGGCCTGCGTCTCGACCCAGGCCTTCATCTGGTCGGGCAGAGATACGTTCATCGTCGCCATATCAGCCTCCTGTCGCCGCAGGATAACATCTTGGCAATCTTTGCCAAGAATGTCTCAGCCGATCCTGCGGATGCTGGTGATCGCGCCGAAGCTCTTGGCCTGGATGCGGTCGCGGGCGGTGCGCAGCGGCTCGCTCATCACGGTCATCGAATAGGCCGTGGCGTGGAGCAGCGTATCGGGGTCGGTCAGAATGCCGACATGGCCCTTCCAGAAGACGAGATCGCCACGCCGTAGCCCCTGCAGGCTGTCGTCGAACGCGACGGGCGAGCCGATGCTCGCCTCCAGCATGTCGGAGTCGCGGGGCGAGGCGATGCCGGCAGCCGCCAGCGCCAATTGCGTCAGGCCCGAGCAATCGAGCCCGAGGCTGGTCTTGCCGCCCCAGAGATAGGGCACGTTCAGGAAGCGCTCGGCCACGCTCACGAAATCGGCTGCGGGCGCATCCAGCGCGGCCACATGCTCGGCAAAGACATAGCCGCTCGCGAACCGGCCGAATTCGGAGAGCACGACGAAGTCGCCGCTCTCGCCGGAAACGGCGAGGCCTGCGCCGAGCGAGAGCGCTGCCAGTGGCGGCAGCTTCATCGAGGGGCCGGGATAGACGAAGGTCCTGAGGGCGCGGACGTGATGCGTCGGGGCGAGTGCATCGCCACGCAGCGCATCGTCGGGGAGGTAGCCGACATAGCCGTCCGACCGGAGCTGGACCCAGGCCCAGCCCTCGAAGCTCTCGTAGACATCGACGCGCTCGCCGCAGAGCGCTTCCGTATCGAGGGCTGCGTCGGGGCGCGGTTCGCGGCGCAGTGGCGCGGATGGAGCGACAACGCGCATCGGGACGGGATCGACGAAACTCCGTGCCTCGACCTGTCCTTCGAGATGGCGGGCGGCGAGATCCGGGCGAGCGGGTGTGATCCGGCGGTCGAGCGTCGTGGTCATCGATCCTGCATCCATGGCGTCGAAGAATCGCGGCGACCATAGCCGCAGGGCGCAGGCTGCGTCATCCGGTGAACCGGTCAACCGCCGCCGATCTCGCGGGCATGCTCGACCACCAGATCGGCCAGCCGCTCGACCGCGAGCGCGCCGGCGACGGTGCGCTGGATGACGACGTTGCGGCGGTCGAACTCGTCGCGCTTGCGGGTGACGAGGCCGAGCTTGCCCATGGTGTCGAGGGCGCGGGTGATCACCGGCTTGGTGACGCCGAGCTGGGCCGCCAGGCCGCGCACGGTATGCGGCGGCAGCTCCAGGTAGATCGTCAGCAGGATCGCCGTCTGCCGCGCCGAGAGATCGGCCTGCCCGTCGCGCACCAGATCGAGATGCACCTGGCGCCAGAGCCTGAGCGCTTGCGAGGGCCTGATCTCCAAGGGCATGTGCGCGTGCGGTCCCGATCGTTACGGGTCCGGATCATTATCCCGCAGGCGCGAAGGCGCAATCGGCTTCTCCCGACAGGCTTAACCGGCCGGGTAGAGCTGCCTGACTAGGGCGTAGGTCAGCCGCGCCGCCTGGCATTCTCCGCCCTCCGGCCGTCCGGGTTTGGAGGCTGGGTTCCACGCATAGATGTCGAAATGGGCGTAGGACTGTGTCTTCTCGACGAAGCGATTGAGGAATAGAGCCGCGGTGACGGAACCGGCGAAGGCACCGCCCGAAACATTGTTGAGATCGGCGGTCCGGGAATCGAGCATCCGCTCGTAGTTCGGCCAGAGCGGCATGCGCCAGACCGGGTCGTTGACCGCTTCGCCCTGCCTCGCGATCTCGGCGGCGAGGCCTTCGTCATGGGTATAGAAGGGCGGCAGTTCGGGACCGAGTGCAGTGCGCGCCGCGCCGGTCAGCGTGGCGAAGTCCATCAGCAGCTCCGGCGCCTCCTCGTCGGCCAGCGCCAGGGCATCGGCGAGAATCAGCCTGCCCTCGGCATCGGTGTTGCCGATCTCGACGGACAGACCCTTGCGGCTGGCCAGCACGTCGCCGGGGCGGAAGGAGGCGCCCGAAACGGCGTTCTCCACGGCGGGCACCAGCAGGCGCAGGCGAACCGGCAGTTTCGCCAGCATGATCATGCGAGCCGCCGCGATCGCCGCGGCCGCACCGCCCATGTCCTTCTTCATCAGCAGCATGCCGGCGGATGTCTTGAGGTCGAGACCGCCGGTGTCGAAGGCGACGCCTTTTCCGACCAGCGTGATCCGCGGATGGTCCGGATCGCCCCAGACCAGGTCGACCAAGCGCGGCGCGCGCGGCGAGGCCCGGCCGACCGCATGGATCATCGGAAAATTGCGGGCGAGCAATTCGTCGCCGACGATCGCGGTCGCCGTGGCGCCGCATTCGGCTGCGAGCGCGCGGATCGCCGCTTCGATCTCGGCCGGGCCCATGTCGTTGGCCGGGGTGTTGACGAGGTCGCGCGCCAGCCCGACCGAGGTCGCGATCCGGATCAGGTCCTCGCCATCGACGCCGTCGGGCAACACCAGCCGCGCAGTGGCCGGGGAGGTCTTGCGATAGCGCGCGAAGGCGTAGCCCTGGAGCAGCCAGCCGAGCGCCGCCAGCGCCGGATCGCCGATCTCGCCCTGCAGCACGTAGTCACCGGCCGGCAGCGAGGTGGCGAGCCGCCCCGGAGCAAAAGGGTCCCGCCGTCGCGCATCGGCAGCTTCGACGCCGAGAAGCACCGCCGCGACAGTGCCGGAAGCGTCGGGGAGGACGAGATGCTGGCCCGGCTTGCCGGCGAAACCCTGCGCCTCTGCGAAGAGGCGACCCGCCGGGGCAAGCGCAGAGAGGAGTGCGGGCAGGCCGGGTTTCGTCACGCAATGGACGGGAATCGCGGCCGGCGACGCTTGCACGATGAGGCTGTTCACGAGGGTCGGTTCTCTGGTCGGGGAGGGACGGCAGGACGCCGGTTAAGGATGCGTTAGGGTTAACGTTTTATCACCGGAGCAAGCGCATCTTCCATCATGGCAAGGCGATGAGGCTCATGTTTTCCAGTCATCTGTCTTCCATTTTCCGGGCGCGCCGTCACCCCCCGTCACCCGCCCGCCGGCTCTCGACGCCGGCGTTGGGGCTGAGCGTCTGCCTTGCCGCGCTGGCGCTGGCCGGCTGCCAGGGACGCGGCGGCCTGGGCGACATCACCGGCTCGATCAGCAAGAGCACGACGCAGCCGCGCAGCGCGGCCGACTGGCATGCCGAGAGCCAGCGCTGGGGCAAGCGCTACGAGGCCAATCCGAAGGATCGTGACGCGGCTTTCAACTATGCGCGTGCCCTGCGCGCGCTCGACCAGAACGCCCAGACGCTCGCCGTGCTGCAGAGCGCCGTGCTGACCCATTCCAACGATCGCGAGATGCTCGGCGCCTATGGCCGCTCGCTGGCCGATAACGGGCGCCTCAAGGAAGCCGACGAGGTGCTCTCGCGGGCCCATTCGCCGGAACGTCCCGACTGGCGCGTCCTCTCGGCGCAAGGCACCGTCGCCGATCAGCTCGGCGAACACGCCCGAGCCCAGCAGATCTATCAGGCCGCGCTCAAGATCGCGCCGGGCGAGCCGACCGTGCTCTCCAATCTCGGCCTCTCGCTCGCGCTCTCGCGGCAATTGCCCGAGGCGGAGCGCGTCCTGCGCGAAGCGACCGCCACCGGCAACAGCGATCCGCGCGTACGGCAGAACCTTGTGCTGGTGCTCGGGCTTCAGGGCCGCTTCGGAGAGGCCGAGACGCTGGCGAAGCAGGACCAGAGCCCGGCCGAGGCGGCGGCGACGATCGCCTATCTCAAGCGCAGCGTCAGTCAGCCCAACAGCTGGGAGGCGCTCAAGGCAGGTGGGGCCAAGGGCAAGCCCAGAACCGCTCCCGCGCAGGCGCGCGCTCCTGAGCCGGTCACGCCGCAAGGCTGACAACGAAATTTCGCAGAACGGCTGCGCCACTGACGCGGCTACCGCGGGTGCGCGGACATTCCGGGACTCGTCGCGAGGTTCGCTCGTTGCGATCTGAGCCTGCCGATCCTCCCGGAAATCGAGCAGTGCGACACGGCCGCGGTTCACATTGCGCTGGCAGTGAGCATCTCGCGCGGGGAGGCGGTCAGCCGCCTTCCCCCCTCGGTTTCGACGACGACGGTTTCGCTGAAGCCCAATCCGGCCGCCGATGCATACATGTGAAAGACCATGCCTTCCTCGAGCCTCCAGCGGGTGTTCGGCAGGAAGACGCGGGAGAAGTCGCTGGGGCGCGGCGTCCGGCCGTAGATCCCGAGCGCATAGCCGGTGACGTTGTCATAGACCGGACGCAGGCCTTCCGAGAGCACGCCCTCGCGCAGGATCGCGTCGACATCGCAGGCGAGCGCACCCGGCCGCATCGCGGCGATCTGCCGGTCCTGCAAGGCGACGAGCCGTTCGGCGACCGGCGACAGGCCGCGCCGGTCCTCGCCGATCAATACCGGCCGCATCAAGCGGGCGCCGTAGTTGCGAACCTTCGGGATCAGCTCGACATGCAGGATGTCGCCGTCCCCGAGCGGCTGCGCGGTCATCACGCCATGCAGGAATTCGTGATCGCCGACGCCGGGCACGATCGGCCCGGTCTCGCCGGTATCGGCCCCGTTCTCCAGAAAGCATGCAGCGGCGACGGCGACGGCGGCCGCGGCCCGCGGCGAGAGGCCCGGCCTGGCCCGGCCGGCGATGGCGGACATCGCCTTGTCGGCGATGCCGGCCGCCTGGGCGATAAGGGCGATCTCGGCTGGCGATTTCACTGACCGCAGAAGATCGCTCGCGCCTGGCAAATCGACAAAGCGCAGATCGGGCAGCAGCGCGGCAAGATGGTCGCGCGTCGCAGCCGTGAAGCCGTAGGACGCGTGGTCGGCGCCGAGACGGGCCTGCGCGAAACCGCGCCGGCTCATCTCGTCCGCCATGACCTGATGCGGATTGGCCGCGTCCGCGAAGCCGACGATATCGTCAAACCAGCAGGCGTCCCGGCACGGCCCGGCATCGAGCTCGCGCAGCACGAACCAGGGCTCCCTCTCGCGCGGCAGGAAAGCCGCGCGATACATCGTCTCGGAGACCGTGTAGCCGGTCAGCCATGCCAGGCATTCCGCATGATCGACGATCAGCAGATCGGCGCCGGCATCCGCCATCGCGGCGCGGGCCTTCGCAACCCGCCCCGCGAATTCCGCCCGCGGGAAGAGCAGGCTCAAGCGACCTCGCAGATGTCGAGCATGGTCAGCATGTAGATTCGCACCATGTCGAGGAAGTCGCGGATCTCGACGCGCTCGTCGGGCATGGTGTTGTAGCGACCGCCTGGGCCGCAGACGATGCCTTCCATGCCGGCCGCGGCATAGAGATGGCCGGCATCGGTCCCGAAGAAGCCCGGCGGCTTGATCGCCCCGGTCGGCTGCTTCTCGCCGCGCACCGCTTCATAGGCCGCGTTGATGGTCTTCACGATGCGCGCATCCTTGGCGACCTCGAAGGCCGGCATCGACTGGTGCCCCTCCTTCTTCTCGATGCGGATCGTCGTCTTCAGCCCGGGGAAGCGCGCTTCCAGCGCCGTCAGCTCGCGCTGCATGTCGGCAAGCGCGCCCTCTTGCGTCTGTCCCGGGGCGAAGCGGCCGGAGCCCTTGAGCTTGCAGTAATCGGCCACCTGCGGCGCGCGCCACTCGTGCAGTTCCTTGCCGAGTGCGCCGTGCACGACGCCGACATGGACGCGGTTGATCGATTCATGCTCGGGCGTCGGCGCGCCGGAGAACGTCATGGCCGACAGCCGCGGGATCAGGTCGCAGGCCGCCATGATCGCATCGACAGCCTGCTCTCGCTTGGAGAGATGGCGCGTATTGCCGACGAGCTCGATGATGAAGGAAAACGCGCAAGCGTGCATGGTCACGGCCTGCAGATCGGTCGGCTCGCTGTTGACGAAATAGTCGGCGCGGATGCCGCTCTCGATTGCCGCGACCGTGCCGACGCCACCTTGCAGCTCGCCGACCACGAAGGTCAGGATCACGTCGCCCTTCAGCTTCACGCCGGCATCGAGCAACGTCTTGACCGCGCAGTAATAGGCGGCGTCGCCCGCCTTCATGTTGGAGACGCCGATGCCGTAGATGAACTCGTCGTCGACCACGCCGCCCCAGGGGTCGACGGTCCAGCCCTCGGTCGCCGGGTTGGTGTCGAGATGGCCGTTGAAGAGCAGGCTCTTGCCGCCGCCCTGCCCTTTCCAGCGGCCGATGGCATTGGCGCGGCGCCCGCCGTCGAAGGTCTTTGCCTCCGCCTCGATGCCCATCGCCTTCATCTGGTCGACGACATGGTCGACGAGCACCCTCTCGCCCTCGGTCTCCGAATAGCTCTTGTGTTTCACCCAGTCGCTGAGCAGCGCGAGGCAGGCTTTCTCGTCGATCGAATGGATCAGGTCGCGCGGATTCATGCGTATGGCCTCGAAAGTCAGGCGGCCGCGGCCGGAGCGGGCACGGCGTCGAGCAGGGAGCGGGTGTAGGGGTGGAGATTTCCGCCCGAGAGCGCCGCGACATCGACGAGATCGACGAGGTCGCCGCGATACATCACCGCGATCCGATGGGCGATCTGCCGCACCAGGTTGAGATCGTGGGTGATGAAGAGATAGGCCGTGCCGAAGCGCTTCTGCAGGTCGACCAGAAGCTCGACCACCGAGGCCTGCACGGAGACGTCGAGCGCCGAGGTGATCTCGTCGCAGATCACGAGCTTCGGCTTCGATGCGAAGGCGCGGGCAATGGCGACGCGCTGCTTCTCGCCACCAGACAGCTGATGCGGATAGCGCTCCGCATAGGAGGCTGGAAGCCTGACCTGCTCGAGCAATTCGCCGATCGCGGCCGCGTCGCGGCGTGCGCCCCCCTCGCCATAGAGCGCGAGCGGCCGCGACAGGATCTCATGGATGCGCTGGCGCGGATTGAGCGAGGAATCCGGATGCTGGAAAATGATCTGGACATCGCGGCGATAGCCCCTGTCCATGTCGGCGAGGCCGGTGATGCGACGACCGGCGAAGCGGATTTCGCCCTCGAAGCGGTTCAGGCCGGTCATCGCCTTGGCCAGCGTCGATTTGCCCGAGCCGGATTCGCCGACGATACCGAGAATCTCGCCCGGCATCACCGAGAGACTGACCTCGCGATTACCCGTGAACTGCGTGTTCGCCCGGCCGAGCAAGCGCCCGAGGAAGGGTTTGCGGCCATAGAGCACGCTGACCTTCTCGACCTCGACCAGCGCCGCGGCCGCTACGGGAGCACTTGTCTCCACCAGCCGGTGATCGGGCCGCGGCACTGCGGCCAGGAGTTTGCGGGTATAGGCATCCTGCGGGCGGGCGAAGACCTCGCCGACCGCGCCCTGCTCGACGATCTTGCCGCGATGGATCACCGCGACCTTGGTCGCAATCTGCGAGACCAGCGCGAGGTCGTGGGAAATGTAGAGCGAGGCGACGCCGGTTTCTGCCTGCAATTCCTTGAACAGCTCAAGGATCTGCCGGGCGGTGATGACGTCGAGCGCGGTCGTCGGCTCGTCGAAGATGATGCATTCCGGCTGGCAGGCGAAGGCGGTGGCGATGACGACGCGCTGCTTCTCGCCGCCGGACGCTTCGTGCGGATAGCGCCGCATCATCTCCTTCGGCAGCTTCAGCCCGACATGGGCGAGGCGCTCCTCGCCTTCCGCCCAGGCCTGCCGGCGCGTCAGGCCGCGATGGCGCACCAGCACCTCGGCCAGTTGCTCGCCCAGCGGCAGGGTCGGGTTGAGCGAGGTGCTCGGGTCCTGGAAGACCATGCCGATCCGCTTGCCGCGGATCGCATCGATCTCGGCTTCCGAGGCCTTGAGCAGATCCTGTCCGGTCAGCCGGATGCCGCCCGCCTCGCGCGCGGTCTGCGGCAGGTAGCGCATGATTGCCCAGGCGAGCGAGGTCTTGCCGGAACCCGACTCGCCGACGAGTCCGAGCACCTCACCCTTGGCGATGGACAGCGTCACGTCGTCGAGGGCGCGCATGAAGCCGTTCGGCGTCGCGTAGTCGAGCCCGTAGCCGGCGATGTCGAGGATCGTGCTCATCGCTCAGGCCCTCGGGTTCAGCGCATCGCGCAGCCCGTCGCCGAGCAGGTTGAAACCGATCGCGACCAGCGCGACGGCCAGGCTCGGCCACAGGATCATCCAGGCGCTGAGATGCATGAAGCGGCGGGCCTCCGAGACCATCAGTCCCCATTCCGACGCCGGCGGCTGCGCGCCTAAGCCCAGGAAGGAGAGCGTGGCGAACAGCATCACCGCGAAGGCGACGCGGATGGTCATCTCGACGATGATCGGCGCGACCACGTTCGGCAGCATCTCGCGCCCGACGATGAAGGCGGCGCTCTCGCCACGCGCGATGGCGGCGTTGACATAGTCCTGCTTGCGCACCGCGAGCGCGACGGAGCGTGTGATGCGGGCCATGCCGGGCGCGAAGGCAAGCCCGATCGCGAGCAGCGCGTTGAGGCTGCTCTTGCCGAGCAGGTTCACGATCAGCAGGGCCAGCAGCAGGCTCGGAATCGACATGATCGCATCGACGGTGCGCATGATCGCCTCGTCGCTGCGCCCACCGAGGAAGGCTGAAACCGTGCCGATGACGGCGCCGACGAGCGTGCCCAGCGCCGTCGCCAGCACGGCCATGACGACGGTGGCGCGGGCGCCATGCAGCAGGCGGCTGAGGATATCGCGGCCATACTGGTCCGTGCCGAGCCAGAACTGCGCGCTCGGCGGCTTGTAGCGCATCAGCGCCGCCATCTTCTCGGGGTCGTAAGGTGCGAGCCATGGGCCGGCGATCACGACCAACAGGATCAGCCCGACGATGACGAGGCCGAGCGCTCCTTGCGGGGAGCGCAGCATGCGCCTGAGAACCTCAATCATACTGGATCCTCCGGTCGATCCAGGCATAGGCGACGTCGGCGAGGAAGTTGGCGACGGCATAGGTCGTCGCCATGATCAGCGCGCCCGCCTGGATGGAAGGCAGGTCGCGCGCCTGGATCGCGACGATGAGCTGGCGGCCGATCCCCGGCAGGGCGAAAATCTCCTCCACCACGATGACGCCGCCGAGCAGATAGCCGACATCGAGCGCGACGATGGTGATGGTCGGCAGGAGCGCATTGCGCAGCGCGTGCTTGAACAGCACCTGCCGCTTCGAGAGGCCCTTCAGTCTCGCGGCGCGGATATAGTCGGAGTGCAGGACGTCGACGAGCTCGGAGCGCACCATGCGCGAGACATGGGCGATCAGGATGAGGGAGATGGTCAGCACGGGCAGGACGAGGTGCCGGAGCCCTCGCAGCGGATCTTCGGTGAGCGGGACATAGCCGGTTGCGGGCAGCCATTGCAGCCAGTCGGCGAGCACGAGCACGACCAGCGTCGCGGTGACGAATTCCGGTAGAGAGACCCCGACATAGGAGAGAAAGCTGACGCCGAGATCGGCGGCGCGGCCGCGCCGCACCGCCGCGACGATGCCGAGCGGGATCGCCAGCACCAGCATCAGCACGATCGAGAACAGGGCGAGCAGGAGCGAGCGGCCGAGCGCCTCCAGCATCGCCGGCGCGACCGGCTGGCCGGTGCGCATCGAGAGGCCGAAATCGCCGCGGACGACGCCACCCAGCCAGTGCAGATACTGCATCCAGATGGGGTCGTTCAGCCCCATCTTGGTCCGCAGCGCCGCGAGCGCATCCGGCGTCGCATTCTCACCCAGCATCATGACGGCGGCATCCGCCGGCAGGATCTGGGTGATCGCGAAGACGATCAGCGACACGACGAGCAACGTGTAGCCGATCAGCAGGATCCGCTTGAGGATGTATGCCGGCGACACGCCCGCTGCCCTGCCTTGCGCTCAGCCGCGCTTCGGCGCATTGGCGCCGAGCGAGACGAAATCGAGCCTGAAGACGGCGCCGCGCGGATGCAACTCATAGCCCTGCACCCATTCGCGCCGCGCGCCGAGCAGATCGAAGAAGGCCGGGATGATCGAGGGAACCTCGTCATACATCAATTTCTGCGCTTCGGCGTAGAGCGCGCGACGTTTCGTCTCGTCAACAGTGGCGCGCGCCTCGAAGACGAGCTTGTCGAAGGCTGCGTTGTTCCAGCGCGTCTCGTTCCAGGCGGCGTTGGAGGTGTAGAGCAGCGAGAAGATGGCGTCGGCCGTCGCCTGCATGTTGTAGAAGCCGACATAGAACGAGCCCTTCTTCCAGACCTGGTCCAGATAGGTCGCGTGCGGCATGGTCTCGACCTTGATGTCGAAGCCGGCAGGCTTGGCCATCTCGCGTAGCGCGACGGCGAGCTGCGTGCGCTGGCCGGGACGGTCCGAGGCGATCAGCGTCGCCTCGAGCCCCTTCGGATAGCCCGCCTCTGCGAGCAGCGCCTTGGCCTTGGCGATGTCGGCCTTCTTGGCCGGCAGGTCGGCGTAGAAGCGATAGGCAGGGCTGAGCGGCGTGTCGTTCCCGGCCGAGCCGAAGCCCTCGGTGACGAAATCGACCATGGCGGCGCGATCGACGGTCAGGGCCAGCGCCTGGCGCACGCGCACATCGTTGAAGGGTTTCTGGTCGCAGCCGAAATTGACGTTGCAGAACTGGCCCGAGGCGACGCGCAGCGCCTTGACGCCGGAGGCCTTCTGCAGCCGGCCGAACTCCGTCGGCGGCGTCGTGGTGATGAGGTCGGTATCGCCGGCGATCAGCGCGGAGGCCTCGGCGCTGACATCCGGGAAGACGACGACCTCGATCTTGTCGAGATAGGGCCTCGCCTTGTCGTAATAGGCGTCGTTGCGAGTGACGACGATCTGCCGCTCCGGCTCGAAGGAAACGAGCTTGAACGGGCCGGTGCCGATCGCCTGCCGGTCGAGCTTCGCGAGCCCTTCCTTGATGACGGCTGCGGGCACGATCTTGGCGTTGGTATAGGCCAGCGTTACCGGCAGATCGGCGAAGGGCGCTGAGAGGTTGAACACGACGGTGGTGTCGTCCTTCGCCGCGACCTTGGCGATCGGGCCGACATTCTGGCGCGCCGGCGAGGCCGTCTTGGCGTCGAGGATGGCCTCGAAGGTTGCCGCCACGTCGGCGGCCGTGCAGGGCGAGCCGTCATGGAAGGTCAGGCCCTTGCGCAGGACGAAGGTCCACTCAGCGAGATCCGCGGAGTTCGTCCAGGATTCGGCGAGGTCCGGTTCCGCGCTCATGTCAGGCTTGAGGCGCGTCAGGCCGGAATAGAGCAGCTCGGCGACGAGATATTCCGGGTTCACCCGGGTCACGAGCGGGTTGAGCTTGGAAACCGCCTGATCGACGCTGACGCGCAGCGTGTCGCCGCGGCGCGGCGCCTGCCCGAAGGCCGGCAGGCCGGACATGGCCATGCCGCTGAGAGCGGCGGAAGCGGCGAGGAAATCGCGACGATGAATGCTCGGCATGGGACGCTCCTTCAGCTTTTCGTGGGAGGCAGTTTGGGATCGAGGTCGGGGTTGAGGTCCGGGCTGAAATCGGCAGCGAGATAGGACAGGATCGCCTGCGCCAGCGAAACGATGTCCGGCACGGTCGTGTGTTCGCCGGGCGCGTGGATATTGCGGTCGGGCCGTCCGAGCCCGCCGAGGAGGACCTCCTGCCGGCCGGTAGCGCGCTGCACCCATCCGAAATCCGAGCAGCTCGCCGCCCCCCATTTGCGGAAAGCCTCCGGCGCATAGCCGAAGCCTTCGCCCATGGCGGCCTGCCAGCGCGGCCAATGCGGCCCCGTCGGGTCGGCCGTCGGCATCAGGTGCCCGACGAGCGCCGTCTCGACCGAGAGGCCTGGCACGGTTGCGACGCTGCGGCGGATCACGTCCTCGATCTCGACCAGGGCGTCCCCGAAGCGCTCCTCCGGGGCGTAGCGCCGGTTGAGCGTGACTTCGAGGAGAGCGGGAACCTGCCCGCCCGCCGTACCGCCCCGGATCGCGGCGAGGTTGAGCTGGGAGGCGAGGGGCGGCTTGCCCGGTGGCGGCGGCAGGGCCGAGACCCGTGTCGCGATTTGAGCCTTGAGCACCGTCAAGGCGTTGAGCAGCGGCAACGCGCCCTCGATGGCATTGATGCCGGCGCCCTGGCGATTGCCTTCACCCGCATGGACGGCCTGCCCGTGAATGCGGACGAGCAGATTGAACAGGCCGAAGCAGCCGGCCCAGATCCGCGCCTCGGCACTGCCATTGAAATTGAGGATATGCTCCGGCAGGCGGCCCTGTTCGGCGAGATAGCGGATGCCGGGATAGAGCCCGCCCTCCTCGTCGGTGCAGAACAGCAGCACCGGATCATAGGCGAGATCGACCGCGCAGGCGCGGGCCGCACGCAGCGCCAGCAGGATCGCAGCCGCGCAGCCCTTCATGTCGGCGGCGCCCAATCCGATCAGGCGATCGCCGTCGCGCTCCATCCGCAGCGGATCGCCGGCCCAGCCGGCAGCGGCGGGCACGGTATCGACATGGACATAGAGGCCGCAAGCCGGCCGACCGCTGTCACGGCGGGCGATCAAATTGGTGCGCGGGCCGCTGGCCAGGCCGTTCGGCACTCGCCACAGGCTCTCCGGCACCGGGACGCGCTCCGCCGCGAAGCCGAGCGGAGCCACGAACTCCTCCATCAGCGCGGCGAAATCGTCATAGCCGAGGCCGGGCGGGAACGAGGTGTCGACCGCGATCATCCGGCCCAGCGCCGCGACCGCCTCCTCGGCATTCGCGACGATCCAGTCGCCGGCTTGCGCCAGCGCCGTTGCCTTCCGTTCCGAGGCCATGGCGTCGACCATAGCTCAGCCCAAAGCCGCAGTGCTTGTCCAGCGCTGCGGCAACCTGCAATGGAACCATGGAAAAGCCGCAGCTGGCAGCGCCAATTTGCGGATCCTTCTCATTCATATAAACTATATAGAAATAGGAACCCGCTGCATGCCGCCTGTCAACGCCAAAAAAGCGACGCCCGTTGCCAGCGGATTGGGCATTGGTGACGGCGGCTACGCGCCGACACTCCCGAACCTGGCGACAGGGGAAGCCGCTCCGCTCTATGAGCGCGTGAAGCGGCATATGTCGGAGGCCATCCTGGTCGGCGAATGGCCGCCCGGAATGGTCCTTCCGAGCGAGACGTCCCTTGCCCAAGGTTTCGGCGTCGCGGTCGGCACGGTCCGGCGCGCGATGAGCGACCTGGTGGCAGAGGGACTGCTGACGCGGCGCCGGAAGACCGGCACCGTCGTGACCGGCCGCACGCCGCATCACAGCCTGCGCTTCTTCTTCCAGTATTTTCGCCTGCACCGCGCCGATGGCACCCTCGTGCGCTCGACGAGCGAGTTCCTCAGCGTCGAGGCCTTGCCCGCCACGCAGGCCCAAAGCGAAACGCTCCAGATCAGAGCCGGCGGCGTGATCGCGATCCACCGTATCCGCCATGTCGACGGCCGCCCTGTGATGCATGACAGACTGGTCATGGCGCAGGAACGGCTGCCCGATTGGCCGCTCGACGCTAGGGAGCTACCGGCCCTGCTCTACCTGCACCTGCTCGAACGTTACGGTATCCGCATCTCCGCGGTGCGCGAGCAGATCACCGCCGACCTCGCCAGTGATGAGGATATGGCACTGCTCCAGCTCGACGGGCGCCAGGCCGTGCTCACGATCGACGAGGTCGCCTACGATCAGGCGGGTGTTCCAACGATCCTCGGGCGGCATCGCGCCACGACGGCCGCGCACGCTTACGTCAACGAAGTGAGGTAGTTTGGCGCCCCCGGCGGATATTGGGACATGTCGGATCTCATTCAACATGAGACTGACGAGCATGCTGAAAAGCAAGAATCTCACTCAGTCTCACCGAGCATCTCATTCATGATGAGACCGGCCATCAAAAATCTCATTCAACATGAGACTGGGCGTCTTTTTCGGCATGCGCCTGGCGCATGACGCCGTGAATGCCAAAAAAATAGCGCGGCCCGAGCCGCGCTAGATAGTGAATACGGGGTCTACGATCCTGAACTCAGGCGCTCCGATTAGCGAGACCCGCAATGTATTCCGAATATCGCTTTCCGCGATGAAACGCGACACTGTTGAGGGTTGCCTTAAACCCCCTCAATTTGGAAACGGCCTGGCGGTCAAAATACGTCGCAACCGAATAATCCGATTCATCTGCAATGAACCCAACTTCCAGAGATACTAATGCCCTCGCCGCTAACATCCGACTTGTTTTATACGATTTTGCTATATCTCCGACCTTCATCCATTCGGAGATAAATTTATCAAAAGATGATCTCAATATGGGCTTTTGCTTACCGAGTCCGACGGCTTCCTGCAGATGGCCGCTTCGGATGAGAAATTGAACGGTACGCTTGTTAACAGACAGAGTATTTATGACATACTTCCTGGTGATAAAATCATCGGCAGGTGACATTTCGCCAAGCGCTCGATCGAGCTCTCGCTTCGAGATCCTAACGTCCGCCATGGATCTCACTCCAAATCCAACGATTATCGGTCGAATTTTTCCTTCCCTAATATGCTGCATAGCTACCGCAAGAGTCATTCCGCGTGCGCGATGGGATCGCAGGAAAACACCGAACGACACCATTTTGTCTTCTTCGCTGGCAGCGACTGATCGAGCGGCAACAGAGGCGACGAAATCGGTGAGTCTCGCTTGTGAAAAAAGATACCGCTTGTTGCCGCTGACGGATGGCCCGTCGACCGATTCAAGCAGCCCCTGATCGGCAAGAAGGTCGCAGTCTGCTCCAACCTGGCCACGCAGTATGGGGATGCCCTGGTCGGCTCCTTGCCGAAGGCCCCTGACGCGCTCGTCCTGTCCTTCGAGGTCGGCCTGATGAAGCCGCAGGCCGAGATCTATCGGTTGGTCTGCAGGCAACTCAGCCTTGAGCCGGACCAGGTTCTGTTCGTTGGCGACAGCCTTGAGGCCGACGTGCATGGCCCACAGGCGGCCGGCCTGTTCGGCATGCACGTCGATGCGTTCGAGACCGGGCTCGCCAAGGGGGGCTATCCCGCGACGCCCAGAGCAATCGCTGAGCTATTCGAGCGGGCAGGGGACTTGGGACCGCAAGAGCGGCGGCATCTCTCATATTCTCCGGAGCACGCGCTCGATGTCGCGCTGGGCTCCGTCAACGCCCGCACGCGACTGGGATACGAGCGAGACGAACTGCTGCACGTCCTGCGTGTCCCTGTCGAGGTCATGCAAGGCGATGATCCTGCATTGAAGCTTCTGCTCGGCACCTTCTTCGATGAAACGAGTGAGGCGCTCCTGATCCGGATTGCGGAAGGATCGGAATTCACCTGGGCTGGCCTCTCGCAAGCCGTGCAGGCAGGACTTCAGCCCGGGCACCCGAAACGGGCCTGGATCATGGCGCGCGCGACCAGGACCGAAGCGCCGCGCACCTGAGGCGAGCCACATCGTCGCTAATCGCCATCTGATTTGAAAGGAGAAGGCCATCATGCGCCTGCTCGTGATCTCCGACGTGCATCTTGAGTTCGGCCCATTCCGGTTTTCGGATCCGATGCCTGAGTTCGATGTCGCCGTCTTTGCGGGCGATATGCACAAGCCGATCGCCGCTGCGATCAGCTGGATGTCGGAGCAGCGGGAGGCGGGGCCACTCAGCGGCCGGGAAATCGTCTACGTCGCTGGCAATCATGAGTTCTACAACAGCGAGATGAAGGGCACCCTATCCGCAGGAGCCGAGCAGGCCGACGCAGCGGGTATCCATCTGCTACACCGCCGAACCGTGGTCCTCGGCGGCGTTCGTTTCGTCGGCTGCACACTCTGGACGGACTATCGCCTGCTCGGGACGCCCAAGCCATCCATGGTCTTCGCCGGGCAGGAACTGAACGATCAC
>DATDBB010000477.1:0-17073 GCA_036525085.1 Allobosea sp. | reverse complement strand
CTGGCGCAGCGTGACGTCCTTCAAAACCGGCGTCGCCTCGGCCGCGCGGCCATAGGCCAGCGTCGCCTGGCAGAAGTCGATGGCGCGGCCGAGCGTCGCGATCAGCCGCGGTGCGAAGCGCTTGATCTTGGCGTCGCGGGTCTCGACGAGCTGGTCCGACATCAGTTGCGCCGCTGCCAACATGTTGCGCAGATCGTGATTGATCTTGCTGACCGCGAGGCCGAGTTCGGCGAGGTGCTTCTTGGTCCGCAATTCGCCGGCGAGCGTCATCTGCATGCGGGCGAGCGCGCGTTGCGCCTCGCCGATCTCGTCGGCCCGCTGCGTCGGATCGATGATCCGGTGCGGATTCTCCGGATCGACCTCGAACTCCATGACATTGGCGGCGAGTTGGCGGATCGGCCCGACGATCATCCAGTTGAGCGCGACATAGACCGCGACCGCCGTCAGCCCCGAGATCAGCAGCGAGAGCAGCAGCAGATTGGTCGAGAACTTCAGCATAGCGCGCCGCAGCGGCGCCTCGTCGATGACGAGCTCGACGAAATCGGCACCGCCGACGGCCTCGCCGATCACTCGCATCGGCAGCTCCGCAGGCGGCATCACCAGCGTCTCGAGTGCCTCGCCGATCGCCGCCAACCAGCCAAGCGTGCGCAGGTCGACGGTTTGCGAGACGGCCGCAGGCGGCATCGAATCGAGACTGAGGAGGCGGCGGGCACCGCCGACGCGGGCCGCGATGGCCCGCGCGCCGACGCCCATCAGTAGCCGGTTCTCGCTGCCCTCGGGCAGGCCGTCCTGCGGGGCCCCCTCCAGCACGAGCACGGCGATCTGAGCCGCCGCCAGCCGATCGTTCAGCCAGTTGCGCCGGAAATTGGCGACTGACGGCAGGTAGATCAGCACTTCCGCCAGCATGACGAAGAGAACCGTCAGGGCGAGCAGCTTGGCCGAAAGCCCGAGCCGCGTCAGGCCGCGCGGCAGGCTGACGGAAAGCTGGTTCCTATCGGGTTCGTAAGGCTGCATCGGCGCTGATCCTAGCCGAAACGGCGCAGGAAGCCGATGAGCCGGCGCAGGCCAGGCTTCGCCGCCAGCGGCGCGAGGAACGAGGTCGCTGCGCGCCTCGAGAGCTCGGACAGGGCCGGATAGGGCATGACGAGTTCCGCCATGTCCTGCGCGCTCATGCCCGTCCTCAGCGCCAGGCACCAGGGCGCGATCAGGTCGCCCGCCCGCGCCCCTACGATCGTGGCGCCGAGCAGGCGGCCCTTCGCGTCGGTCACGAGCTTGACGAAGCCCTCGGTCTCCCGTCCGGCTTGGGCGCGCTCGCTCTCGGCATAGGGCCAGCGCAGCACGCGGATCGCGCGGGCCTTGGCACGCGCCTCGTCTTCGGAAAGGCCGACACCGGCGAGCTCGGGCTGGGTCTGCGTCAGGCGCGGTACGAAGCTCGCATCGAAACGGCCGGGCTGGCGAAACAGCGCGTTGCGCAGCACCAGCCGGGCCTGCTCCTCGGCGACATGCCCGCCGCGCAACGCCCCGAGCGCTCTGCCGACGCAGTCGCCGATGGCGTAGACGCGGCGATTGCTCGTGCGCAGGCCACGGTCGACGCGGATGCCACCGGCTTCGACGGCGATGCCAGCGAGTTCGAGGTCGAGGCTCTCGATCGCAGGCATGCGAGCGGTCGCGAGCAGCAGATGCGTGCCCTCGATCATCTGCTCGGCGCCATCTTCGCCTGCCGCGATGGCGAGCCGGACTCCACCCCTGATGGGCTGCGCCCGCAGGACCTGCGCCCGCTCATGCAGGACGACGCCGTCCCGCAACAGCGCCCGGCGCAGGATGCCGACCGCCTCAGGGTCTTCGTTGCCGAGCAGGGCGGCGGAATCGATCAGCGTAACCGCGCTGCCGAGGCGGACCATCGCCTGCGCGATCGCCGCGCCGGTCGAACCGCCGCCGAGCACGATGAGGCGTCCGGGCCGGCGCGTCGCCGAGGCCAGGCTCCCGGCCGTCAGGCAGGAGATCGCATCCAGACCCGGAATGGGCGGCGCGACGCTGCGAGCGCCGGTCGCGATGACGAAGCGCCGGGCCTTGATCGTCTGTTCGCCCACCACAACGGTGCTGCGGCTGATGAAGCGGCCCTCGCCGCGGATGACGGTCGCCCCCAGCGCCGTCATGCGCTCGGCCGAGACATCGGGCGCGGCCGCTGCGAGGACGCGCTGGACATGGTCGTGAAGCAGGGCGTCGCTGACCTCTGGCTCGCTGGTGGCGATGCCGAAATAGCGCGCCTCCCGGACGGCCTGCGCGCGAGCCCCGGCGGCAGCCAGCGCCATCACTGCGCCGTCGGCGGCCGGGCCGCCCATCCTGTCGCGCTCGATGATGACGACGGAGACGCCGAATGCCGCTGCCGCGGTCGCGACGGCCAGCCCCGCCGTGCCGGCCCCGATCACGCAGAGATCCGGAGTCAGGGCCGCAGGCTTCGCAGGGGAGTCAGCGCTCAGGCTCAAGCTGCTTCTCCCGCCAGGCACGGCCGTGCCGGACCCTCGAACCGGCTTGGCCGGTTGGGCCATGACGAGAGCCGGCGTTCGGGCGAGATCATGCTGACTCCCAGGCTGCGGACCGATTCCACTGTTGCTGATGCGTTGCTGGATGAGCGGAATCAAGACCACATCCGCCGAAACAGCTGTTGGAAGAGGCAAGTCGATGGAACGATAGGGGGCCGACGGCGCTTACGTGCCGCCTCACCGCGCCGTGTTCATGCGACGTTGCGGCCCTTGCGCGGCATGAAGCTCGTCAGCGGCTCCGGCCTGCCGAAGAGATAGCCCTGGGCGCGCTGGGCGCCGAGAAGCTGCACGGCGATGCGCTGCTGCTCGGTCTCGATGCCCTCGACGACGACATTCATCGAGAGGCGGCGCGCGAGCTGGCAGACCGCCTCGATGATCGCCTTCGAGGCCTCGCTGGAATGCACCGTGCGGGTGAAGCTCTGGTCGATCTTCACCTGCGCGAAGGGATAGGTCGACAGATAGGCCAGCGAGGAATAGCCGGTGCCGAAATCGTCGAGCGCGAAGGTGACGCCCAGCGTCCGCAAATCGTCGATCACCCCGAGGGTCGTCTTGTTGTCCTCGATCAGCAGCGATTCCGTCACCTCGAGCGTCAGCCGGCGCGAGTTGAGGTTGGAGGTGATCAGCGCATCCTTCACCGCCTCGACGATGCGGCGCGGCTCGCGGAACTGCAGCGGAGAAATGTTCACGGACACGCCGACATGATCTTCCCAGCCGGCGGCGTCCTTGCAGGCCTGGCGGATCGCCCAGTCGCCGATCGAGGCGATCAGCCCGGACTGTTCCGCCACCTGAATGAACAGGCCTGCAGGCACCATGCCGCGGGTCGGATGGCGCCAGCGCATCAGCGCCTCGCGCGAGACCGTCTCGCCGGTCCTCAGGTCGATGATCGGCTGGTAGTAGAGCTCCAGCGTGCCGTCCTCGCAGGCCTTGCGCAGGTCGACCTCGATCTCGTGCCGTTCGAGCATCTCCTCGGCCATGGCCGGGTTGAAGAACATCAGCGTGTTGCGGCCGGCAGCCTTGGCCTTGTAGAGCGCGGTGTCGGCATGGCGCAGCAGGTCGGCCGGCGTCGCGCCGTCGAACGGCGCCATCGCGATGCCGATGCTGGCCGTGACATAGACCGTCTTGTTGTCGAGGAGGAACGCCTTCGACATCGCGTCGATCATGCGCTGCGCGATCATGGTGACGGCGGCGTGGTTCGCGGCCGGCAGGATTAGCAGGAACTCGTCGCCGCCGAAGCGGGCGAGCAGGTCGCTGTCGCGTATGGTGCTGCGCAGGCGGTTGGCCGTCTCCATCAGCACCCGGTCGCCGATATCGTGGCCGAGATTGTCGTTGACCTGCTTGAAGCCGTCGAGATCGACATAGAGCAGCGCGAAGGATTCGCCGGTGCGCTCCAGCCGGCTGAAGGCTTCGGCGATGTTGCTGTTGTATTCGAAGCGGTTGGCGAGCCCGGTCAGCTCGTCGAAGCGCGCCATCTGCTCGATGCGCGCCTCGGTCGCCTTCCGCTCGGTCGCATCCTCGGTCGACATCAGCACGCCGCCCTCGGCCGCCGGTGCGAAGGTCACGACCAGCACCCTGCCGCCCCGCGTCTGGATCTCGCGGCTCGTCGTCTGCTGCGTGCCCTGGATTTCGGCAAGCGCCTCCCTGAGATCGCGCAATTGTCCGGCGGCGACGACCTGCCGCTCCACCAGGAAGCGACCGATCGCGGTGATCGGGGTGCCAGGCAGGGCGAGCGTCTCCGGCAGGCCGTAAAGCACCCGGTGCGGCGCGTTGCTCACCGCGAGCTTGAGGTCGCGGTCGAACATCGCCAGCCCATGGATCATGGTGTTGAGCGCGGCGTCGAGCGTCAGGTTCTGCGAATGCAGGGCCGAGGCCAGCGCCTTCGACTGCTTGGTGGCGTCGCTCAGGGCGAGAAGGTTGCGGTGGAGCGAGTTCGTGATGGCGATGTTGGCCGCCACATAGAGAAAGGCGAAGTAGCCGATGTACTGATAATAGACATTATGGGCCTGGATCAGGCCGATCGCCATCGGAACGCAGAAAGTCAGCAACTGCACCGCGACGAATTTCGGCCGGCCGGCATTGCGTGAGACATAGCCGGATGCGAGCGCGATAGTCGATGCAACCGATGTGATATGGGCGGCAGGATCGTCCGTCAGGGCCAGCGCCGCATAGCAGCTGTAGCCCAGCACACCGGCGAAGGTGGTCGCTCCCAGGAAGTAGTCCCGGTCCCAGCGTCGCGTCTCGAGGTAGCTGTCGCGGGAGTGGTCGCTCCTGCGGTAGGAGACGAAGGTCAGGAGCCGCAGGACGACGACGACGCTGACGAGGATCGTCAGGTCCATGAAGAGCTGGAGACCGGTCGATATCCAGCACAGGAACGGCGTCAGGATTCCCGCCACGCCCCCCGGAATGATCGAGGCCGGCGATGAAAACAGCGAACTGACCAGCAATGCGTAACCGGGCAGGTCGAAATCCTCGCCCGGACCACGCGCTCTGGCGTTCCACATTCGCTTGAGCGCGCCCGCCATCCAATCCTGTCCTCGCGGTCGCAGAGAAGGCGTGCCGAGAGCGCCCGCAATCTCCGCCGCTTGGACGATTTAGGGCCTGAGAGGTAAATGTTTGGTGTTTGGAGGAACTTCAGGCTGCAAAAGCGTCTTCCGCAGGGTCAGGCGTCGAGCGGCAGGGCGGTCGCCACGGGGCGCAGATAGACCCGCGCCAGCATGCGGTCCTGCGTCTGCGCGATCCGCTGCAGCTTCGAGATCGCGCTCGGGCTCAGCCTCAGCATGCAGTCGGTCCAGATCTGGCCGAGATGCTCGAGTTCCTCCTGGAGATCGCCGGCACGGCGGTTGAAGGCGGCGAACAGCGCCGTCTTCGCGGCATGGATCGGCAGGGAGTCATGCGCGTATTTGCGGATCCAGGCCTCGCCGGTCCCCGTCGGCACCACCGCTTCCAGCCCGCCGGCATCCATGAACTGCCGGGCGCTCATCTCCTCGCCGGAGAGCAGCATCTGCTCGGCCGCGCGCGCGCCCATGCGGCGCGACAGGATCGCGACCGCGGTGATCGGGAAGTGATTGAACTTGATCTCCGGGTAGACGAAGGAGGCCTGCTCCTCGGCGATCATGACGTTGCATGAGCGCGGCGCGTCGATGCCGCCGCCGATCGCCTTGGCGTGGATCGTCGACAGCGTCACGACGAGGCCGTTCAGGCCGCTCGCGTTCATGACGGCGCCGGCGCTCGACAGGCGCGCATATTCGGCCAGGGCCGCGCGATCGTTCTTGGCGAGGCAGTCCAGATAGAAGTCGAGATCGCCACCGAGCGTGAAGAACGGCCCCGCTCCCCGGAAGGCGAGAAAGCGCACCGGAGCGCGGTGGTACTGGTCGGGTGCGCCCCAGAGGGCGGAAATCGCCGTCTGGATCTTCACCAGGCTGTCGAGCAGCTGAAGCGTGAAGACGGGCTTCAGTTCCGGGCGGATCGTGACCCAGAGGGTCTTGATCTCGGGCTCGTAGGCGATCTGCGTTTCGGGCAGGAACCCCGCCTTGTGGCGGATCGCGTCGATCACCTCGCAGCTTTCGAGCACGGCTGCGGGCGTGGCGTCCGTGACCGAAGCAGATGACTGAAACATGCCGCTGATCCCCATTGCCGCGCATCCAGAGCGATGGCGACAAGGTAGGCGAAGTTAATAAACTGTAAACGAAATCCCTTGGAAATGGTTAATTACATTAAGCTTTATTCCCTAACGTCATCTCTTGGGCCGCAGGCTGTGCCGCAAACGCACAATGGGCTGACGGTGCGGCCGGTGAGAGCAAGCGTCATGCCGTCGCCGCCGCGCCACGCTTGTCCAAATCCGTGCATGCGGCTAACCATGCGCCGCGAATTCGCCGTGATCCGAGCGTTGAACCCCGGTACCGAGTTGTTGCCGTGAACCGCCAGACAGCCGCAGACGACGAGAAGAGGGCGCGCCTTGCCGCCGCCCTTCGGGAAAACCTGAAGCGCCGCAAGGCACAGGCCCGGGCTCGCCGCGTGGAGGAGGCGCCCGCGCAGGAGCCGGAACCGCAAGCCCAGGCCGAACCCGATCGGTCCTGAACCGACTTTCCCAGGTGCCGCCGGCCTTCCGCCGGCAGGCTCAGCAGGACCTGACGATGGACAAGATCCGCATCACCGGCGGCCAGCGCCTCAATGGCGCGATTCCGATCTCGGGCGCGAAGAACGCCGCATTGCCGCTGATGATCGCGAGCCTGCTCACGGACGAGACGCTGACGCTCGCCAATGTGCCGCGCCTCTCCGACGTCAGCGCGCTCTCGCGCATCCTCTCGAACCATGGCGTCGATCGCTCGATCGCCGGCAAGCGCATCGGCCAGTCAGCCGAGACCGGCCAGACGATTTCGCTGACGGCTCGCCAGATCGTCGATACCTGCGCGCCCTACGAACTCGTCTCGACGATGCGCGCCAGCTTCTGGGTGATCGCGCCGATTCTGGCCCGCATGGGCGAGGCCAAGGTCTCGCTGCCCGGTGGCTGCGCCATCGGGACACGCCCGGTCGACCTGTTGCTGATGGCGCTGGAAAAGCTTGGCGCGGAGATCCAGATCGAGAACGGCTATGCGATTGCCCGCGCTCCTAAGGGCCTCAAGGGCGCCGAGATCGACTTTCCGAAGGTGACGGTCGGCGGCACCCATACGGCGCTGATGGCGGCCGTGCTGGCGCAGGGCACAACGGTGATCGAGAACGCGGCGCGCGAGCCCGAGGTCGTCGATCTAGCTGCCTGTCTCGTCAAGATGGGTGCGAAGATCGAAGGCGCGGGCACGAGCCGGATCGTGGTCACCGGCGTCGCGCGCCTCGGCGGCGCGCATCATGCCGTGCTGCCGGACCGTATCGAGACCGGCACCTACGCCATGGCGGTGGCGATGACCGGCGGCGACGTGCTGCTGGAAGGCGCGCGGGCCGACCTGCTGCAATCGGCGCTCGACGTGCTGGTCCAGGCCGGCGCCGAGGTCAGCTCGACCAATGAGGGCATTCGCGTCCGCCGCAACGGACAGCCGCTCGAATCCGTCGATGTCGACACGGACCCCTTCCCGGGCTTCCCGACCGATCTCCAGGCGCAGTTCATGGCGCTGATGACCAAGGCCAAGGGCACCTCGCGCATCCGCGAGACGATCTTCGAGAACCGCTTCATGCATGTGCAGGAACTGGCGCGGCTCGGCGCGAAGATCCGGCTCGATGGCGATGCTGCCCATGTCGAGGGGGTCGCCAAGCTGACCGGCGCGCCGGTGATGGCGACGGATCTGCGCGCCTCGGTCTCGCTCGTCATCGCCGGTCTCGTGGCCGAAGGCGATACGATGATCAACCGCGTCTACCATCTCGACCGCGGTTTCGAGGCCCTCGAGGCGAAGCTGACGCGCTGCGGCGGCCTGGTCGAGCGCATCAGCGGTTGACGTCGGCGGGTGGCGCCGCCAGAACACCCGCATGTCGGATGATGCTGCAGACCCGCTGAAACTCATCGCGCTCGACGCCGATGATCTGGAGATCGTGTCGGCCCATCTCCAGGACTCGGTCCTGAAGGTGGCGGACATCGTCTGGCTGCCCGCCGAGAAGCGCTTTGCGCTCGCCGCCCGCCGCTTCGACTGGGAGGGCGTCTCGCACGGCCATCGCCGCCGCCGCCTGACGGCCCTGCATTTCGACCGCGTCCTGGCCGTTCGCAGCACGAAGATCGACAAGGCATCGCCCGATCAGGTGCTGAGCCTGCTTGCGATCGGCTTTGCTGCTCGCGGCGACGACCCCGATGGAGAGGTCACGCTGCATTTCTCGGACGGCGCCGCGATCCGGCTCGATGTCGAATGCATCGAGGCCCAGATGAAGGATCTCGGCCCGGTCTGGGAGGCGCTGGCGACGCCGGGGCACCCTGACGGCCCCTGAGGCCATTCCTGCGACAAGAAGAACATCCGGGGATAGCGATGCCGATCAGGCTCGACGACAGCAGCGCCGCATTCGAGCGGGAGTTCCGTGACCTGCTTTTGGCCAAGCGCGAGGTCTCCGAGGAGGTCGATCGCGTCGTCGCCGACATCATCACCGAGGTGCGCGAGCACGGCGACGCGGCCGTCATCGACTATACGCAGCGCTTCGATCATCTCGCCCTGACGCCGCAGACGCTGCGTGTCTCGCCGGAGGAGATCGATGCGGCGGTCGCCGCCTGTCCGCCCGCGCAGATCGCGGCGCTGGAAACCGCCTGCGAGCGCATCGAGGCCTATCATCTCCACCAGAAGCCGCAGGATGCCTGGTTCACCGATGCTGCCGGCGTGCAGAGTGGCTGGCGCTGGAGCGCCATCGAGGCGGTCGGTCTCTATGTGCCCGGCGGCACGGCGAGCTATCCCTCCTCCGTGCTGATGAATGCCGTGCCCGCGAAGGTCGCCGGCGTCGATCGCGTGGTGATGGTCGCGCCGACGCCGCGGGCTGAGACCAACCCGCTCGTGCTGGCGGCGGCGCGCTTGGCCGGCGTCGACGAGATCTACCGCATCGGCGGGGCGCAGGCCGTGGCGGCGCTGGCTTATGGCACGGCCAGCATCGCCCCGGTCGCCAAGATCGTCGGCCCCGGCAACGCCTATGTCGCCGCTGCCAAGCGCCGCGTTTTTGGCCAGGTCGGCATCGACATGATCGCCGGCCCATCCGAAGTTCTGATCATCGCCGACGGCACGGCCAATCCGGACTGGATCGCCGCCGATCTGCTCGCCCAGGCCGAGCATGACGTCTCGGCCCAATCGATCCTGATGACCGACGATGCGGGGCTCGCCGGCGAAGTCGAGAAGGCCGTCCGGGCGCAATTGCAGACGCTGCCCCGCGCTGCGATCGCGGCGAAGAGCTGGGACGATTTCGGCGCGATCCTGTTGGTCTCGGATCTGGAGGCTGCGGTGCCGCTGATCGACCGGCTGGCGCCGGAGCATCTCGAGATCATGACGGCCGATCCCGACCGCCTTTCGGGCATGATCCGGAACGCAGGAGCGATCTTCCTCGGCGGCCATACTCCCGAGGCGATCGGCGACTATGTCGGCGGTCCCAATCATGTCCTGCCGACGGCGCGTTCCGCCCGTTTCTCCTCGGGCCTCGGCGTGCTCGACTTCATGAAGCGGACATCGCTGCTGAGATGCGGGCCCGATGCACTGCGCGCTCTCGCACCGGCCGCGACGCAACTCGCCGAAGCCGAGGGCTTGCAGGCGCATGGCCGTTCCGTGACGATCAGGCTCAATCGCTGAGCGCGGCCGATTCCCGACAAGGAGATTGCGCCGCGACCGGAACCGGAGGTGTGATGCTTCAAGCCGAGACATTCGACAAGCAGCGCCTCGTCGGCGTCACGCTCGATGCCTCCTCGCTGGGCGGCGGCTCGGCCGATCAGGAGCATGAGCGCGCGGTTGCGATCTATGACCTGATCGAGCGGAACCGTTTTGCGCTACCGGGCCATGACGGCGGACCCTATCTCGCCCACCTCGCCGTGGTGGAGCGTCGATTGGCCTTCGAGATCAAGGAAGCCGACGGCGCTCCCGTCGTCACCCATCACCTGTCGCTCACGCCGTTCCGCCGCATCGTCAAGGACTATGCGATGGTCTGCGAGAGCTACTACGCCGCCATCCGCACTGCGACGCCCTCTCAGATCGAGGCGATCGACATGGGCCGGCGCGGCCTGCACGACGAGGCGGCCGGTATTCTGGTCGATCGCCTCGCCAGCAAGGTCGAGATCGATTTCGACACCGCGAGGCGACTTTTCACACTCATCTATGCGCTGCACTGGAAGGGCTGAGCGCTTGGAGCCGGCTTCCTCGCGCAAGGTCCAGAGCGTGTTGTTCATGTGTGCGCACAACGCGGTGCGCTCCCCGATGGCCGAGGCGATGGCCAAGCACTTCTTCGGCAAGTCGGTCTATGTGCAATCGGCTGGCGCACGGCGCGGCGAGGTCGATGCCTTCGCGCTCGCCGTGCTCGACGAGATCGGCATCGACGCGCACAAGCACAAGCCGAAATCGATCGAGGATCTCGAGGAGTGGGAGGGGCTGAACTTCGACCTGATCATCTCGCTCTCGCCGGAGGCCCATCACAAGGCGCTCGACCTCACCCGCACGGTTGCCGCCGAGGTCGAATATTGGCCGACGGTCGACCCCACGGTGGTCCAGGGCTCGCGCGATCAGGTCATGGACGCCTATCGAGACGTGCGTGACGGGCTGATGCGCCGGATCAAGGCTCGCTTGGCCTCCTGAGCAGACAGATCGCGAATGTGACGAAATGTCGCGGAATGGCGTGGCGCGATTCGAGGCCCGATGCAGCCGCAATCATGGGTTGATCCAGCCGGGTTGCTGCTTTCGCGGAGAAATCAGGCGTATCCCAGCGATTTTCCGGCAAAATGTCACCGAACTGAGGTTCTGCCCGCTTCGGCGTCGATGAGGTATGACGCAAGGGCATGGCCTCCTGCAATCCAGCGTTGTCGGAGTCGAGGCTCGTTCTTTCCCGCCGCAGTGTCGGCAAGCATCGGAAACGTCGCGGCGGATCGCCGCTAAAGGGACCCTTAACCCGAACCATCCCATTTGGAACCGTCTGCTGGGGGGCCTGCGGGCGGTCGTCTAGCGTTCGGGCAATCCATGGAATCGAGAATGATGATCCAGGCCCCTGCGAACCGGGGATTGTCCGGCCGCGAGCGCGCCGCATTGTGCCTCATGTTCTTCGCCAGCATCTTCGTTGCTTTGCTCGCATTGCCGGGCGCCTCGCCGGGGCAGCCGCTGGCTATCGTCTTTGCACCCTGGGTATCGGCAGATGAAGCCATCACGCGTAGCCTCTCCGCCGGCTATCCCGTGCTGCGTTCGGGAAGATCGTCCTTCGTCGTGATCGCGGCGCCGGCCGAAGCGGCTCAAGTGGCCAGGCCACAGGGCGCCGTCATGGTGCTGGCCCTCGTGGGGCTCGCCGGTTGCCTCGACGCGGCGGCAACAGAGCCTGGGGCGTCATGACCTGGACCCTCGACGTCGTCCGCCAGCGCGTCGCCTGTGTCCTGCTCGGGCTCGCCTTCCTGCATGTGCCGATCATCGGCCTGGCTTTCTGGCTGCGCGGAGAGAACGGGCTGTTGCCGGTCGCGATGGCTTTCGTCTTCGCCGCCGGGGCGCTGCTGCTCTACGCGACCCGGGGCGCTGCCACGCTCACCCAGCTCTTCATGGCCGTTACACTGATCGGCCAGGTGTCGATCCTCGTGTTCAGCCTGGCCGGCCATCCCTGGCAGCCGGACATGCATATGTACTATTTCGCGATCCTGGCCATGCTCGCCGGATTCTGCGACTGGCGTCCGATCGTCATGGGCGCCGCCCTGACGGCGGTCCATCACCTCGTCCTGCAATATGCGCTGCCCTCGGCCGTGTTCTATCAGGGCGGCAGCCTGCTGCGCGTTCTCCTGCACGCTGTCATCGTGATCATGGAGACCTCCTTCCTCGCGACCATCGCGGTCATCATGGAGCGCATGTTCCTCATGAACGCCGACAGCCTCGCCCTGGCTCGCGAGACCGCGGAGCGCGAGCGCGTCGCGGCCGAGAGCGAGAAGCGCCTGGCCGATCAGTTGAGCCGCCGTGCGCAGGTGCTGCGCGAGATCGTTTCCCATTTCCATGGGAAGATGGAGCAGGAAATGGCCGTGCTCGATCGTTCGGCCGATGTCATGCAGGGCGAGGCCGTGGCTCTGATCGGAACCTCGGACCAGGCACGGCGTCAGACCGTGCTGGTCTCGGACGCGACCTCGGAGACGATGTCGGGCATCGACCATCTCTCCGCGGCCAGCGACGAACTGGCGGTGTCGATCGGGGAGATCGGCCGCAATGTCGCCCATTCGGCCGAGGGCTCGACGACGGCGGCCGAACTGGCGCGCAAGGCCAGCGGCGAGGTCGAGATCCTCGCGCGCAACAGCGAGAAGGTCGGCGCGGTCGTCGATCTGATCCGCGGCATCGCGGCCCAGACCAGTCTGCTCGCCCTCAACGCGACGATCGAGGCGGCACGCGCCGGCGAGATGGGGCGCGGCTTCGCCGTCGTCGCCAGCGAGGTCAAGACGCTGTCGGCGCAGACGGCCAAGGCGACTGACGAGGTGTCTGCTCAGATCGGCGCGATGCAGGAGGCCTCCCAGCGCTCGCTGAAGGCGATCCGCGACATCGTCACCGCGATCGGCGATGTCGAGCGCGTCGCCGATGCGATCTCGGTTTCGGTGCAGCAGCAGGGGCAGGCGACCTCGGAGATCGCCCATCAGGTCCGGATGTCCTTCGAGGGCGCAAGGCGCAGCGCCGACATCGTCGGCAGCTTCGAGGCGATGACCGAAGGCGCCCATGACGCCGCCCGGCAGGTGCAGGACTCCGCCGACCAACTCGCGGCGCAGGCGCGCAGCATCCGCGAGGAGGTCGCCGACTTCTGCGAGCGCGTCGCGGCAGCTTGACGGCCTACCAGCTCTTGCCGGGCCCGACTGGGCCGATATCGAGCCAGTCGCCGAGCGTGGCGGCGATATCGGCGAAGCTCTCGCGCCGGCCGAGCGGCGTGGGCGCGATGCCGGGCCCGAAGGCCAGGATCGGCACATGCTCGCGGGTATGGTCCGTGCCGGGCCAGGTCGGGTCGTTGCCATGGTCGGCGGTGATGACGGCGAGGTCGCCGGGCCGCAGCGCCGCCTCCAGCCGCGGCAGCATCGCGTCGAAGGCTTCCAGCGCCGCCGCATAGCCCGGCACATCGCGGCGATGGCCGTATTCGGTGTCGAAATCGACGAGATTGACGAAGCAGAAGCCGCCCTCCGGCAGGCGGTCCCAGGCCGTCAGCGCGGCATCGAACATCGCGGCATTGCCGAAGGGCTTGATCTCCTCGCCGGTGGCGCGATGCGCGAAGATGTCGCCGATCTTGCCGACGGTGATCACCTTGCGTCCGCGCGCGGCCAGACGGTCGAGGATCGTCTCGTCCGGCGGCGGAATGGCGAAATCCTTGCGGTTGCCGGTACGCGTGAAACCGGTCTCGGCGGAGCCGATGAACGGCCGCGCGATGACGCGCCCGATCCTCAGGGGATCGACCAGGACCCGCACCTTGCTGCAGAGCGCGTAAAGCCGCTCAAGCCCGAAATGCTCCTCATGAGCGGCGATCTGCAGCACGGAATCGACGGAGGTGTAGCAGATCGGCTGCCCCGTCCGAATGTGTTCGTCGGCCAACTCATCGATGATCGCGGTGCCCGATGCGTGCTTGTTCCCGAGAATGCCGGGCAGCGCGCCCTCTCGGATGATCGCCGCGACCAGATCGGGCGGAAACGAATTCTCGAGCTCGGTAAAATAGCCCCATCCGAACGGCACCGGGCAGCCGGCGATTTCCCAGTGACCGGAAGGCGTGTCCTTGCCCTGGCTCCGTTCGACGCCGTAGCCGTGCAGCCCACCCGGCGTGGCCGGCTTCACGGCCCCAGTGAGCGGCCGGCCGGTCGAGGCTTCACAGGCGTGGGCGAGGCCGAGCCGCACGAGGTTTGGCAGGGCGAGCGGCCCGCTGCGCAGGCCCGCGCGGTCGCCGCGCCCCTCGGCGCAAGCCTGCGCGATATGGCCGAGCGTGTCCGCACCGTCGTCGCCGTAGAGATGCGCGTCTTCGGCTCCGCCGCAGCCGACGGAATCGAGCACGATCAGGATCGCACGCGCCATGCTCAATCCCTCACGGCGGCGGTTCCGGCCGGTTCGAGGTTGAGCGCGGCCGCCAGCAGCGCCTGCGTGTAGGCTTCGCGCGGCTGCGAGAAGATCGCCTCGGCCGGGCCTTCCTCGACGACCTTGCCGTTCTGCATCACCAGCACGCGATGGGCCATCGCCCGCACGACCTTGAGGTCGTGGCTGATGAAGAGATAGCCGAGCCTGCGCCGCGCTTGCAGGTCGCGCAGCAGCTCGACGATCTGCACCTGCACGGACATGTCGAGCGCCGAGGTCGGCTCGTCCAGCACGACGAATTTCGGATCGAGCGCCATGGCCCGCGCGATCGCGATGCGCTGGCGCTGGCCGCCCGAGAATTCATGCGGATAGCGGTCCATCGCGGACGGGTCGAGGCCGACATCGCTCAGCGCCCGCGCCACGACCTCGCGACGTTGCCCATAGCTCTGCTGCCGGGCCTGGACGGTCAGCCCCTCGGCGACGATTTCCGCAACCGACATGCGCGGCGAGAGCGAACCGTAGGGGTCCTGGAAGACGACCTGCAGGTCCTTGCGCTTGGGCCGCACGGCCGAACTCGACAGCCCGTCGATGCGGTCGCCGAGGAAGGCGATCGGCCCCTCCGAGGAGATCAGCCGGAGGATGGCGAGCCCCAGCGTCGTCTTGCCCGAGCCGGATTCGCCGACGACACCCAGCGTCTCGCCCTCCCGGACTTTCACCGCGATGCCGTCGACCGCCTTCACATGGCCGGTCGTCTTGCGCAGGAAACCGCTCTTGATCGGGAACCAGACCTTGATCGGACCGGCCTCGACCAGCGTCGCGGCATCCGCGGGAACGGGGGCAGGGCGGCCCTTCGGCTCGGCGGCGAGCAGGCGCTTCGTATAGGCGTGCTGAGGCTTGCCGAAGATCTCGGAGACCGGCCCCTGCTCGACGATCTGGCCCTTGAGCATGACGCAAACCCGGTCGGCGATGCGCCGGACGATGCCGAGATCATGCGTGATGAACAGCATCGCCATGCCGAGCCGTGTCTGGAGCTCCTTGAGCAGCTTCAGGATCTGCGCCTGCACGGTGACGTCGAGCGCTGTGGTCGGCTCGTCGGCGATCAGCAATTCTGGTTCGTTGGCGAGCGCCATCGCGATCATCACACGCTGGCGTTGGCCGCCCGAAAGCTGGTGCGGATAGGCTTCGAGCCGGCTGGCCGCGTCGCGGATGCCGACCAGTTCCAGCAGTTCGAGCGTGCGTGCGCGGGCGGCGTCGCCGCGCAATCCCTTGTGAAGCTCGAGGATTTCGCCGATCTGCCGCGCGATCGTGTGCAGCGGGTTGAGCGAGGTCATCGGCTCCTGGAACACCATGGTGATGTCGTTGCCGCGCACCTTGCGCATCGCGTCCTCGTCCGCCGCGATCAGGTCCTGGCCATTGAACATCACCTTGCCGGAAGGGTGGGATGCCGAAGGGTAGTTCAGCAGCTTCAGGATCGACAGCGCCGAGACCGACTTGCCCGAGCCGGATTCGCCGACGATGGCGAGCGTCTCGCCCTTGGCGAGGTCGAAGGAGACACGGTCGACAGCCAGCGTCTCGCGCCCGCCCTGGCGGAAGGCGACGGAGAGGTCCTGGACGGAGAGGAGGGGGGCGGTCATGCAAACGTCTTCCGCGGGTCGAACGCATCCCGGACCGCCTCGCCGATGAAGATCAGCAGCGACAGCATCAGCGCGATCACCACGAAACCTGAAAGGCCGAGCCAGGGCGCCTGGAGGTTCGACTTGCCCTGCGCCAGCAATTCGCCCAGCGAGGGCGAGCCCGGCGGCAGGCCGAAGCCGAGGAAGTCGAGCGAGGTCAGGGTGGTGATCGAGCCGTTCAGGATGAAGGGGAGGAAGGTCAGCGTCGCGACCATGGCGTTGGGCAGAAGGTGCTTGATCATGATGGCGCGGTTGGACAAGCCCAGCGCGCGGGCGGCCCGGACATATTCGAAGTTGCGCGCACGCAGGAATTCGGCCCGCACGACGCCGACGAGCGCGACCCAGGAGAACAGCAGGAGGATGCCGAGCAGCACGAAGAAGCTCGGCGTGATGATCGCCGCGACGATGATCAGCAAATAGAGCGCCGGGATCGAGGTCCAGATCTCGATGACGCGCTGAAAGATCAGATCGGTCCAGCCCCCGAAATAGCCCTGGATGGCACCCGCCGTGATGCCGATCACCGAGGAGATGCCGCACAGGATCAGACCGAACAGGATCGAGATGCGGAAGCCGTAGATCAGACGCGCGACGACGTCGCGGCCCTGGTCGTCGGTGCCGAGCCAGTTCCATTCGAGGTCGCGGCATCCGGTGCCGCCCGTGCGCTCTGCGACGCTCCTGCACTGCGCGTCCTTGAGCATCCAGGTCGGCGGCGCCGGCGCCGGCACGGGCAGGTCGAGGTTGTGTGTGCGGTAGCTGTAGCGGATCGGCGGCCAGATCGCGAAGCCGTTCGCGCTGATCTCCTTGGCGATGACCGGGTCGCGATAATCGGTGGTGGCAAGGAAGCCGCCGAACTTCTCTTCGGGATAGTTCACCGCGACCGGAAACAGCCACTCGCCCTTGTAGCGCACGATCAGCGGCCGGTCGTTCGCCAGGAACTCCGCGAAGAGCGACAGCACGAACAGCGTCAGGAAGATCCAGAGCGACCACCAGCCGCGCTTGTTCGCCTTGAAGTTGTTCAGCCTGCGCCGGTTGATAGGCGAGAGCTTGAGCCAACCCTGGTTCGCCTCGGGCGGCGCCAGCGGCGCCTCGCTGCGCAGGGCGGCCGGGGGAGGGGCGATCAGCGTGTCGCTCATCTCAGGTCTCCCGCGTCTCGAAATCGATGCGGGGATCGACCCAGGTATAGGTCAGGTCGGTGATGAGATGCACGACGAGGCCGAT
>DATDBB010000476.1:0-2825 GCA_036525085.1 Allobosea sp. | reverse complement strand
CCTCGCGATGCATGACTGCGACGTCATGATCAATATCGGCGCGCGCTTCGACGACCGCATCACCGGCCGGCTCGACGGCTTCTCGCCGCGCTCGAAGAAGATCCATATCGATATCGATCCGTCCTCGATCAACAAGACGGTCAAGGTTGATATCGGCATCATCGGCGATTGCGCCCATGTGCTCGAGGACATGGTCCGGATCTGGCGCGAGACCTCGCCCCAGATCGACAAGACGGCGCTGACGACCTGGTGGACGCAGATCGACGGCTGGCGTGCCCGCAAGAGCCTCGCCTACAAGCATTCGACTTCGATCATCAAGCCGCAATATGCGCTGGAGCGGCTGCATGCGCTGACCAAGGACCGCGATACCTACATCACGACCGAGGTCGGGCAGCACCAGATGTGGGCGGCGCAGTACCTCCAGTTCCAGGAGCCGAACCGCTGGATGACCTCGGGCGGGCTCGGCACCATGGGCTACGGCCTGCCGGCGGCGATCGGCGTGCAGATGAAGCATCCCATGGCGCTCGTCATCGATGTCGCGGGCGAGGCGTCGATCCTGATGAACATGCAGGAGATGTCGACGGCCGTGCAGTATCGCCTGCCGGTCAAGGTCTTCATCCTGAACAACGAGTATATGGGCATGGTGCGCCAGTGGCAGGAACTGCTGCATGGCGGGCGCTATTCGGAGAGCTATTCGCAGTCGCTGCCCGACTTCGTGAAGCTGGCCGAGGCCTATGGCGGCCACGGCATCCGCTGCGACGACCCCGCTAAGCTGGATGAGGCGATCATGGAGATGATCGAGACGCCCAAGCCCGTGATCTTCGACTGCCTCGTCGCCAAGGAAGAGAACTGCTTCCCGATGATCCCGTCCGGCAAGGCCCATAACGAGATGATCCTGCCCGATTTCGAGGGCGACACCGGCGAGATCATCGACGCCAAGGGCAAGCAACTGGTTTGATCAAGCAGCGTCATGCTCGGGCTTGTCCCGGGCATCTCGGGCAGGATGAGGCGCTGACCAGCGCCCTCCGGTCTGGAGATTCTCCGGTTGAAGCTTCGCTCCGCCCGAGAATGACGTAAGCGGTGCGGAAGGAAACACCATGACGACCATCGGCCTGATCGGCGGAATGAGCTGGGAGTCGACTGCGGTCTATTATCGCCTGCTGAACGAAGGCGTGCGGGCGCGCCAGGGCGGGCTGCATTCGGCCGACGTCGTGCTGCACTCGCTCGACTTCTCGCCGATCGCCGAGATGCAGGCCAGGGGCGACTGGGATGCCGCCGGCGACGTGCTGGCCGACAGTGCCCTGCGTCTCGAGCGGGCAGGGGCGGGCTGCATCGTCCTGTGCACCAACACCATGCACAAGCTGGCCGACCGGATCACGGCCGCGACGCGGGTGCCGTTCCTGCATCTGGCGGATGTGACGGCCAAGGCGGTGCGGCAGAGAGCATCGCGCCGCCCGCTCTTGCTGGCGACGCGCTTCACGATGGAGCAGCGCTTCTATCTCGGCCGGCTCGCCGCCTTCGGCATCGAAGCTGTCGTTCCGGGTGAGAGCGAGCGCGAAGACGTCCATCGTATCATCTATGAGGAACTCTGCCGGGGCCGGATCGAGCCCGCCTCCAAGGCGCGCTATCTGTCGATCATCGCCGAGGCCGCCGAACAGGGCGCCGATGGCGTCATCCTCGGCTGCACCGAGATCGGCCTCTTGATCTCCCAGGCCGATACGACGCTGCCGGTCTTCGACACGACCGCGCTGCATGTCGAAGCCGCGCTCGACTTTGCGCTGACCGCCGAAAGCCAGGCCGCATGAAGCTCGTCATCGCCAACAAGATCTATTCCTCCTGGTCCTTGCGGCCATGGCTGCTGCTGACCGAATTCGGGATCCCGTTCGAAGAGACGCTGGTGCCGTTCGGGCAGACCTTCGACGATCCCGACTGGAAGCGGGCGATCTTCGCCTTCACGCCGGCCGGCAAGGTGCCGGCGCTGGTCGATGGCGACATCCAGGTGTGGGAGTCGCTGGCGATCATGGACCATGTCGCCGATACGCGGCCGGACCTGGCGATCTGGCCGCGCGATCCGGCGGCGCGAGCCATGGCGCGCTCGATCGCAGCCGAGATGCATGCCGGCTTCCATGCCTTGCGCGGCGCCTGCCCGATGAATCTCGCCTGGGTCCACCCGGCGCGTGACCGCGGCCCGAAGGTCGCTGCAGACGTGGCGCGGATCAGCGCGATCTGGCGGGAGGCCCGCGAACGCTTCGGGGCGGGCGGCCCCTTCCTGTTCGGCGCTTTCACCGCGGCCGACGCCATGTTCGCGCCGGTGACGGCACGCTTCACCGGCTACGGGATCGCCCCCGATCCCGTCAGCATCGCCTATTGCGAAGCCGTACAGGCGACGCGGGGCTTTCAGTCCTGGCGGCTGGGTGCCCTCGCCGAACCCTGGATCATTGCCGAGGACGAGGTCGACGAGCCCGTCCTGACCGATTTCCGCCCCTCTCTCAGCCGCAGCCGAGCCTCCTCATGAACACGTCGTCGCACTACCCGAACGCCCCCGTCGCGCAGCCTGTCGCCCGCCACACGCTGGCGGTCATCGTCGACAACGAGCCGGGCGTGCTGGCTCGCATTGCCGGCCTGTTCTCCGGCCGCGGCTACAACATCGAGAGCCTGACCGTCTCGGAGACCGAGCACGAAAAGCACATCTCGCGCATCACGGTCGTGACCTCGGGCACCGCCAACGTCATCGACCAGATCAAGGCGCATCTCGACCGGCTGGTGCCGGTGCACCGCGTCGTCGACCTGACGCTGCAGGGGGAGGCGCTCGAGCGCGAACTCGC
>DATDBB010000475.1:0-5373 GCA_036525085.1 Allobosea sp. | reverse complement strand
ACGCCTTCGCCGCGCCGACCGAAGCCCTCATCAAGAACTATCAGGCCGCACTCACCGCCGCGAAAACGGCGATGCTGGCCATTCAGTAAGGTCTTTCAGGATGGCTCTGCCCGCTCTCGGCCCGGCGCTTCCGGAAATCATACTCGCCATCGGCGCCATCGCGATGGTGCTCGTCGGCGCGATCCGGGGCGAGCGCTCGACGCGCCTGCTCGAAGGCGCGGCTCTGGCTCTCTTCGCGCTGGCGCTGGTGCTCGTGCTGTCCGGCCAGGGCAGGGTGGTGACCTTCAATGATGGCTTCGTCGTCGACAGCTTCGCCCGCTTCTTCAAGGTGCTGACGCTGCTCGGCGCGGCCGCCGCGATCCTGCTCTCCTCGGACGCGCTGCGTCGCGACGGCTCGATGCGCTTCGAGTTCCCGATCCTTGTCGTGCTGTCGACGATCGGCATGATGATGATGATTTCGGCGAACGACCTCATCAGCCTCTATGTCGGCCTCGAACTCCAGTCGCTGGCGCTCTATGTCGTGGCCGCCTTCGACCGCGACAACGAGAAGTCGACCGAAGCCGGCCTGAAGTACTTCGTCCTCGGCGCGCTCTCCTCGGGCATGCTGCTCTACGGCGCCTCGCTGGTCTATGGCTTCACCGGCACGGTGAACTACACCGGCATCGCGGCTGCCGTTCAGCATGGCCATCCCGGCATCGGCCTGATCTTCGGCATCGTCTTCATCGCCGCCGGCGTCGCCTTCAAGATCTCCGCCGTGCCGTTCCACATGTGGACGCCGGACGTCTATGAAGGTGCCCCGACCCCGGTCGCCGCCTTCTTCGCCTCGGCGCCCAAGATGGCCGCGATGGCGATGGTCGTGCGCATCTTCATCGGCGCCTTCCCCGGCGCGCTGCATGAATGGCAGCAGATCGTCATCGCCATCTCGATCGCCTCGATGGCGCTCGGCGCCTTCGCCGCGATCGGCCAGAGCAACATCAAGCGCCTGCTTGCCTATTCCTCGATCGCCAATATGGGCTACGCGCTGGTCGGCCTTGCCGCCGGCACGGCGGGAGGCGTCCAGGGCGTGCTCGTCTACATGGCGATCTATCTGGCGACGACGCTCGGCGCCTTCGCCTGCGTGCTGCTGATGCGCCGCGACGGCAAGGCGGTCGAGGACATCGGCGAACTCGCCGGCCTGTCGCGGACCAACCCCTGGATGGCCTTCGCGCTGTCGATGATGATGTTCTCGCTCGCCGGCATCCCGCCGCTCGCCGGCTTCTGGGCGAAGTTCTACGTCTTCCTCGCCGCCATCGACGCCAAGCTCTACATCCTGGCCGTGATCGGCGTGGTCACCTCTGTCGTCGGCGCCTACTACTACCTGCGCCTCGTCAAGGTGATGTATTTCGACGAGGCGAAGCCCGCCTTCGAGAAGGGCGATCTCGGCGTGCGCGCTGTTCTGCTGGTCTCTGCGCTGTTCGTGCTGGCGCTCTCGCTCCTGCCGGCTCCGCTGCTCAACTCGGCGGCCGCGGCGGCGAAGTCGCTGTTCTGATCGACTAAGACTCCTTTCCCTTTGAAACACGTCCGTCATCCTGGGCGACCGAAGGTCGTCCCGGGATCCATCGGAGAGCTCCGCAGCTCTAGGATGGATCCCGGCGCTCCGCTTCGCTTCGGCCAGGATGACGTCGAGGTCGTAACGGTCACCCCGGAGCGGTCTCATGCTGAGTGAAGCCGCCCGCGCCGCTGGCTACCGGCTGATCGTCCGCGACGAGGTCGGTTCGACGATGGAGGAGGCGCGCCGCGCGCTGGTCCAGGGCGATCCCGGCAAGCTCTGGATCGTCGCCCGCAGCCAGAATGCCGGACGCGGCCGTCATGGCCGGCAATGGACCTCGCCACCCGGCAATCTCTACGCCAGCCTGTTGGTCGTCTCACCCTGCGAGCCGGCGCTCGCGCCCCAACTCGGCTTCGTCGCCGGGCTTGCCCTGCATGACGCCGCCGCCAAGGTGACCGGCCTCGGCCCGCCGAGGCTGGCGCTGAAATGGCCGAACGATCTCCTGATCGACGGCGCCAAATGCTCCGGCCTGCTGCTCGAAGGCGAGAGCCGGGCAGGGCAGTTCAGCGTCGTCATCGGGCTCGGCATCAACATCGCCTCCTGCGCGCAGGGCACCCCCTATCCCGCGAGCTTCCTGCAGGCCCATGCTCCATCCGTGACGATCGAGGCCACTCTGGCCGCGCTCGGCGAGGCTTGGGCCACCCGCTTCGCGACATGGCAGGCGCCCGGCGGCTTCGGCCCCATCCGCCAGGCCTGGCTCAAACGCGCCGCCTTCCTCGGCCAGTCCATCACGATCAGGCCGCCGGAGGGCGCCGTCACCGGCATCTTCACCGGCATCGATCCCACCGGGCGGCTGCTGCTCGAAACCCCGTCCGGCATCCGCCAGTTCGACGCCGGCGATCTCTTCTTCGGGCAGCCCACCGCCTGAGCGCTTGATAGCTTTCGCGTCATTGCGAGCGCAGCGAAGCAATCCAGGGGGACGTGGAGCGCGCGGCTCTGGATTGCTTCGCTTCGCTCGCAATGACGTCGCGCGCTCTGGAGAGCGCGTGGCTGGCGTGTTAGGGCTCCCGATCAGCTCCGGCGCGCGCGCCGAACATTGTCAGTCAGGATTGCCCGTGCCTCGTTCCCAGGACCAACTCGTCTTCGTTCCCCTCGGCGGCCTCGGCGAGATCGGCATGAATGCCGCTCTCTATGGCTTCGGGCCGGAGGGGCGGCGGAAATGGATCCTGGTCGATTGCGGCCTGTCCTTCGCCGGCCCGGAAGTGCCGGGCGTCGACATCGTGCTGCCGGACCTGCGCTACATCGTCGAGGAACGGGCGAACCTGCTGGGCATCGTCATCACCCATGCCCATGAGGACCATATCGGCGCGCTCGCCGCGCTCTGGCCGTCCCTGCGCGCCCCGGTCTACTGCACGAAGTTCGCCGCCGGCCTCTTGGCGACGCGCCGGCTCTCGGAGCCCGGCGCGCCCAAGGTGCCGATGAACGTCGTCGCCCAAGGCGGGCGCATCACGCTCGGTCCCTTCGACATCGAATTCGTGCCGGTCGCCCATTCGATCCCTGAATCGAACGCGCTCGCGATCCGCACGCCGGTCGGCCTCGTCGTCCATACCGGCGACTGGAAGATCGACCCGACCCCGCAGGTCGGCCTGCCGACCGACGAGAAGCGCCTGCGCGAACTGGGCGAGGAGGGCGTGCTGGCGCTGGTTTGCGATTCGACCAACGTCATGCGCGAAGGCATCAGCCCGAGCGAGGCCGATGTCGCAGCCAAGCTCAAGGAACTGATCCATTCGGCGCCGGGCCGCGTCGCCGTCACCACCTTCGCCTCGAATGTCGCGCGTCTGCGCGCCGTCGCGGAGGCCGCCATGGCCGATCAGCGCGAGGTCGTCGTCGTCGGCCGGGCGATGGACCGGGTCATCGATGTCGCGCGCGAATGCGGCTATCTCGACGGCATCCCGGCCTTCCGCTCCGCCGACACCTATGGCTACCTGCCGCGCGACAAGGTCGTCGCGCTGCTGACCGGAAGCCAGGGCGAGCCACGCGCCGCGCTCTCGCGCATCGCCTCCGATGACCATCCGGAGATCACGCTGACGCCCGGCGACCGCGTCATCTTCTCGTCGCGCACGATCCCCGGCAACGAAAAGGCGGTCGGCGCGATCCAGAACGCGCTCGCGCGCGACAATATCGAGATCATCACCGACCGGACGCATCTGGTCCATGTCTCGGGCCATCCGCGCCGCGAGGAGATGGCCAGGCTCTATGGCTGGCTGAAGCCGAAGATCGTCATTCCCGCCCATGGCGAGGACCTGCACCTCTCGGAGCACGCGATCTTCGCGCGTGGTCTCGGCGTCAAGACGGTGGTACGCGCCGGCAATGGCGATGTCGTCGAGATCAGGGCCGATGGCGCCAGCAAGATCGAAGAAGTGACGCATGGCCGGCTCTACCAGGATGGCAACCTCCTGGTGAATGCCCTCGAGAAGACGATCCCCGAGCGCCGGCGGCTGTCCTTCGTCGGCATGATCTCGGTCGCCGTCGCCATCGACGAGAAGGGCGGGCTCGCCGGCGACCCCGAGATCGCGGTGCTCGGCCTGCCGCCCTATACGCGCGACGGCACCGGCTTCGACGAATATGTCGCCGACGCCGTTTCCGAGCTGATCGACGGCATCCCGAAGGCGCGCCGGCGCGATCCGGAAGCGCTTCGCAACGCGCTGGAGCGCGGCCTGCGCAGCGCGGTCAACGAGGAATGGGGCAAGAAGCCGCTGGTGCATGCGCTGGTGATCGAGGTTTAGAATGGGTTTTCGTCCGCCGAGGCGCGCCGTCATCCCGGACGCAGCGAAGCGGAGATCCGGGATCCATTCCGGAACGGTTCAGGCATGGATCCCGGATCGGCGCCGCTTGCGCGGCTTGTCAGGGATGACGGTGTGTTTCCGAGCAAGCACGATTCTCCGGGAAGGAACGCCATGATCGGACGCCTCAACCACGTTGCCATCGCCGTGAAGGATCTCGCGGCCGCGACCGCTCTGTATCGCGATACGCTGGGCGCGCGCGTCTCGCAGCCGCTGCCGCAGCCGGAGCACGGCGTCACCGTCGTCTTCGTCGAACTGCCCAACACCAAGGTCGAGTTGCTGGAGCCGCTCGGAGCCGACTCGCCCGTGGGCAAGTTCATCGAGCGCAATCCGGACGGCGGCATCCACCACATCTGCTATGAGGTGGACGACATCATCGCCGCGCGCGACCGGCTGAAGGAAAAGGGAGCCCGCGTCCTCGGGACCGGCGAGCCGCGCATCGGCGCCCATGGCAAGCCGGTGATCTTCCTGCATCCCAAGGACTTCACCGGAACGCTGGTCGAACTGGAGCAGGCCTGAATCCGATGGATGCGTCCGAGATCACCTTCTTCGGCGAGCCGGAACCGGGTTCGCCGCGTCCCTTCAGCGCCGCGACACGCGCCGGCGGCCTCGTCTTCGTCTCCGGTCACTCCGCCCCGCACGATCCGGCGCAGGGCATTCATCGCGGCGAGACGCCGGCGGACGAAGTTCGCAATGCGCTGGGCAAGATCGCCGAGATCCTGGCCGAGGCCGGCAGTTCGCTCGATCGCGTCGTGCAGATGACGATGCTGATCACCGATCCTGCCGACTATGCCGCCTGCAATGCCGAGTATGTGACGCATTTCCCCGGCGGATTGCCGGCGCGCCATACGGCCCGCTTCGGCGTGCCGACGCAGGCGAGGGTGGCATTCTCTTGCATCGCCCTGGCGGGCGGTGCCGTGGAGAGCCAGCAATCATGACCGTCGCTGGAGGTCTCGCCGTCTATTTCGTGATCTGGTGGACCGTGCTCTTCGCCGTGCTGCC
>DATDBB010000474.1:0-2568 GCA_036525085.1 Allobosea sp. | reverse complement strand
TCTATCCCGGCACCTGGGAGGAAGCCTATCGCGGCGTCGTCGCGCCGGCGCTGAAGAAGAATTTCGGCGTCGATGTCGCCTTCGACTCGCTTTTCGCCGTCGATCAGGTCGCCAAGGTCCGTGCGGCGCGCGGCGTTCCGCCCTTCGACTGCTTCGTGCTCGATCCCGGCCCGGCCGCGGCAGCCCAGCAGGCCGGCCTGTTCGAGCCGATCGACGCCGCCAAGCTCGCCAACGGGCCGAAGGTGCCGACGGGCCTGATCACCTCGCACGGCGTGACCTGCAACGCCCAGGTCGTCGGCATCGCCTCCAACCCCAAGAAGTTCCCGAACCCGCCCAAGACCTGGGCTGACCTGTTCAAGAGCCCTTACGTCGAGCGCCTCGGCCTCACCGGCTTCCAGACCACCTTCGGCACCGTCTCGCTGATCGAGATCGCCAAGGCCTTCGGCGGCTCCGAAGCAGACATGGAGCCGGTGTTCAAGGTGCTGAAGGAAGCCGTGCCGAAGGTCGCCGCCATCGCCACCCCGGCCGCGCTGCCGGGCCTGTTCCAGCAGGGCCAGGTCGACATCATGTACGGCAACACCAACACGGTTGCGATCCTCAAGGGCCGCGGCGTCGACATCGCCTATATCGCGCCGGAATCCGGTTCGATCACCTTCCAGACCACCCTGCACATCGTGAAGGGCGCCGAGAACGTCGACGCGGCCTACAAGTACATCGACACCGCGATCTCGGCCGACATCCAGAACGCGTTGCAGAAGGCGCCCTACAACATGGTGCCGATCAATACCGAGACGCCGCTGGAGCCCTCGCTCGACATCAAGTCGCTCGACGAACTGTCGAAGATGGTCACGCATGACTGGACCAAGATCAATCCGCAGCGAGCGGCTTGGATCGAGCGCTTCAACAAGGAGATCACGAAGTAGGGCGTCGGATCGAGGGTGGCTTCGATGGCTGGCATGGCTGCCGCGATCGCCGGTTCGTCCGGCGTCCCGGGGGAGAGGGTCGATTGGCGCCTCGCGGCGCCGCTCGGCCTGACCTATCTCGTCTTCTTCGCCGCGCCCTTCGCGATCCTGCTCGGAGTCAGCTTCTATGCCGATTCCGAGCAGACCCGGCTCGGCCTCGATTCCTGGACGAAGTTCTACGGCGACGCCTTCTATCGCAAGGTCATCCTCGACACGCTGAAGCTCGGCGTCTTCGCGGTCGCGGCGACGACGCTGCTGGCCTATCCGCTGGCGCTGGTCTTCCGTGCCGCCAGCCCGCGCGCTCAGCGCGTGCTGATCTTCATCATCCTGATGCCGCTGCTGACCTCGGTGGTGATCCGCACCTTCGCCTGGATCGTCATCCTGGCGCGCGAGGGCGTCATCAACCAGACGCTGATCGGGCTCGGCATTACCGCGACGCCGCTGAACCTGCTGCAGACCGAACTCGGCCTCGTCATCGCGCTGACGCAGATCGAGATGCCGCTGATGCTGCTGCCTCTGCTGACCATCATGAACCAGATGGACCAGAACCTGATCGACGCCTCGCGCGCGCTCGGCGCCTCGAAATGGCGGACCTTCTTTCGGGTCGTGCTGCCGCTGACCCTGCCGGGCTGGATCGCCGGCGCAACGCTGGTCTTCGCCTCGGCGACGACCGCCTTCATCTCGCAATCGGTGATCGGCGGCGCGCGCCTCGTCTATCTGCCGGCCCTGATCTACCAGCAGGTGACTGTGGTCTATAACTGGCCCTTCGCGGCGGTGGCCTCGCTGACCCTGCTCTTCACCGTGCTCGCCGGCATCATGGCGCTGAGCTGGCTCGGCCGCTTCGCGAAGACGAGCTGAGGTCGAGGCCATGCAGCGCTCCACATTCGGCGACGTCACCTACAACTGGGTCATCGGGCTCCTCGCCGGGCTCGCCGTGCTGATCCTGATCGGGCCGGTCCTGATCGTCATCGCGACCTCCTTCACGACATCCCAGACCCTGCGCTTCCCGCCGCCGGGCCTGTCGCTGCGCTGGTATGGCGAATTGTTCGACACCGCGCGCTCGGCCCAGATCCACACCGCCGCGCTGAACAGCGTCTGGGCCGCAGGCACGGCGACGTCGATCGGCGCCGTCCTCTCGGTCCTGGCGGCGCTGGCGATCACGCGCGTCGCCAGGCCGTCCGCCCGCTTCCTGGAGGCGAGCTTCCTGTCGCCGCTGGTCCTGCCCACGCTGTCTTATGGGCTGGCGGCGCTGATGTTCTTCTCGGTGCTCGGCATCCGGCCGTCGCTCAACCTGCTGATCGCCGGCCATCTCGTCGTGATCGCGCCCTTCATCTTCCGCACCACGCTGGCGAGCCTGACGCAGCTCGATCCTGCACTGCTCGAGGCCTCGGCCAATCTCGGCGCGAGCCGCTTCTACGGCTTCCGCCGCATCACCCTGCCGCTGATCGCGCCCGGCATCGCTGCGGGCTGCTTCCTCGCCTTCATCTCCTCGATGGACAATGTCCCGGTCTCGCTTTTCCTCTCCACGGCCCGCACCTCCATGCTGCCGATCCGGATGTGGGGCATGATGGAATCGACGCTCGACGTCCGCATCGCCGCCATCGCC
>DATDBB010000473.1:0-22814 GCA_036525085.1 Allobosea sp. | reverse complement strand
CCATTTGATCCGCGCCAGCGGCGAGGGCGTGACGCTGGTCAATATCGGCGTCGGGCCCTCCAACGCCAAGAACATCACCGACCATCTCGCGGTGCTCAGGCCCAATTGCTGGCTGATGGTCGGCCATTGCGGCGGCCTGCGGCAGACCCAGATCATCGGCGATTATGTGCTCGCCCATGCCTATCTCCGGCAGGACGGCATCCTCGATGATGTGGTGCCGCCCGATGTCCCGATTCCGGCCCTGGCAGAGGTGCAGGTCGCGCTCCAGCAGGCCGCTGCCGAGGTCACCGGCGAGATGGGCGAACGGCTGAAGAACCGGCTGCGCACCGGCACCGTGGTGACGCAGGACGACCGTAACTGGGAGCTTCGCTGGACCAAGGAGCGCCGCCGGATCAACCTGTCGCGCGCCATCGCGGTCGACATGGAATCCGGCACCATCGCCGCGCAGGGCTACAGGCTGCGTGTGCCCTATGGCACGCTGCTCTGCGTCTCCGACAAGCCCCTCCATGGCGAGATCAAGCTGCCCGGGGCGGCGAACGCCTTCTACGAGCGCGCGGTCGGCGAACATCTCAAGATCGGGCTCGCCGCGCTGGAGAAGCTCAAGGAAGCGGGCGCGACGATCCATTCGCGTAAGCTACGGAGCTTCGACGAACCGCCGTTCCGGTGAGGCCATCGTCAACCGCCCAATGTGAGGCGCTTCCCCTCCCCCTGGTGGGGAGGGGAGAGGGGTGGGGGGCGTGCCGCTTGGTGAGCCATCGCCACAACAGTGCTGCATGAGCAGGCAGGCTCGTTTCCCATCGATCGTTCTGGCTTTTCGGCCCCCACCCCTACCCCTCCCCACAAGGGGGAGGGGTTGTCGTTGCGTTTCTCGCGACCCATGACAGCCCCGTCCGCCTAGTGCTACGACACCTCCAACATGCTTCCGGAGCTTCGCCCGTGCCTCCTTCGCGCTCCATCCTCCTGATCATCGGCGGCGGCATCGCCGCCTATAAGTGCCTGGAGCTGATCCGCCGGCTCAAGGATCGCGGGATCGTCACGCGGGCCATCCTGACCAAGGCCGGCGAGGAATTCGTCACGCCGCTGTCGGTCGGGACGCTGTGCGGCGAGCGCTGCTTCACCGATCTGTTCTCGCTCACCGACGAGGCCGATATCGGCCATATCGCGCTGTCGCGCTCGACCGACCTGTTGGTCGTGGCGCCTGCCACCGCGGACCTGATTGCCAAGATGGCGACCGGCCTCGCCAACGACCTCGCCTCGACGGCGCTGCTCGCCACAGACAAGCGCATCCTGATCGCGCCTGCGATGAACCCGCGGATGTGGCAGCATCCGGCGACGCGCCGGAACATGGCGCAGCTCGAGAAGGACGGCGTGCTCGTCGTCGGCCCGAACTCCGGCGCGATGGCGGAACGCGGAGAGAGCGGGCCGGGCCGCATGGCCGAGCCGTCGGAGATCCTGGCGGCGATCGAGCTCGCTCTGGCCGGCGAGGTGACGCCGCAGCAGCGCGCCATCGGCTTCCTCGGCCGCCTTCCGGGCGGAGCCGTCAGCGCGCCCGGCCCGCTCGCTGGCCGGCATGTGCTGGTAACCTCGGGACCGACGCATGAGGCGATCGACCCCGTCCGCTATATCGCCAACCGCTCCTCCGGCAAGCAGGGCCATGCCATCGCCGCCGCCGCCGCGGCGGCCGGAGCGCGGGTGACGCTGGTCTCGGGCCCGGTGGCCCTGCCCGATCCCGCCGGTGTCGAGACGATCCATGTCGAATCCGCGCGCGAGATGCTGGCGGCCGTCGAAGCCGCCCTGCCGGCCACGATCGCGATCTTCACAGCCGCCGTCGCGGACTGGCGCGTCGCGGACGAGGCGCCCGAGAAGATGAAGAAAGACGGCGGCGCCCTGCCGCCGCTTGCCCTGGTCGAGAACCCGGACATCCTCGCCACGATCGCGCATCGGCAAAGCGGCCGGCCCGAGCTCGTCGTCGGCTTCGCCGCCGAAACCGAGAACGTCATCGCCTATGCGCAGGCAAAGCTTGCGAAGAAGGGCTGCGACCTGATCGTCGCCAATGATGTCGGCGGCACCGGGGTGATGGGCGGCGACGCCAACACCGTGCATCTGGTGACGCGCGAGGGCGTCGAGAGCTGGCCGACGCTCGCCAAGCAGGAGGTCGCGACCCGGCTCATAGCCCATATCGCGCGGCTGGCCGCGACGCGAACCGGGGCGTGAGCGCGATGGTCAGCGTCGCCTTTCTTCGCCTGCCGCATGGCGCGGGTCTGCCGCTGCCGGCCTATGAGAGCGCGGGCGCTGCCGGCATGGACCTGCGCGCTGCGATCGGCGATGGCGAGATGCTCGAACTGGCGGCGGGTGCGCGGGCGCTGGTGCCGACCGGGCTCGCCCTGCAATTGCCAGAGGGCTTCGAGGCGCAGGTCCGGCCGCGGTCCGGGCTCGCCGCAAAGCATGGCGTCACCGTGCTGAATGCGCCGGGCACGGTCGACAGCGATTACCGGGGCGAGGTCAAGGTCATCCTGATCAATCATGGGCAGGAATCGTTCTCGATCCGCCGTGGCGACCGCATCGCCCAGCTCGTGATCGCCCCGGTGACGCACGCGATCACGGTCGAGGTTGCGAGGCTCGGCGAGACTGGGCGCGGGGCGGGCGGCTTCGGCTCGACCGGCGTCTCGGATGCCGGTCCGGAGGTTCAGGCTGACGCGTTCAAGGGAGCCGTCGCGTGATCCTGCTCTCCCGCCGCAGCCAGCTCGCCATCGCGGCGGTGGTCGACATCGCCTTGCATGCGCGGCCGTCGCCAGTCGCGGCGAAGCTACTGGCGGCGCGGCACGATCTGCCGCCGCGCCATCTCGAGACATTGCTGCAGGCGCTGGTCAGGGTCGGCATCCTCAAGGGCGTGCGCGGCCCTCGCGGCGGCTACGAGCTGGCCCGGGAACGCCGCCGGATCACCGCCGGCGACATCGCACGCGCCGCGATGCAGGAGGCAGGCGACGAGGCGCTCGGTCCGACGCCGCATTCGCGCCTCATCGATGATGTGATCGGGCCGGAGGTGATGCGCGCCTCGCAAGCGTTCCTCGCGGCGCTGGACGGGATCACCGTCGAGGAACTCTGCCGCCGCGCGCAGGACGAGGCGGTCTTTGGGGCGCCCAATGCCGATGTCGATTTCACAATATAGGATGTGATTTAGTCGAATTCATCGACACGTAACGTGAATTGATCTAGCCTGCTCTCCCAACCGACGGTTCGAACCGACGCATCAAGGAGCATTCCATGACCGAGGCAGCGCGCAAGCTCGAAACCGCACCGGCGAAGGCGGCCGGGCGCGGCCGGATCTACGAATCGATCACCGACACCATCGGCGATACGCCGCTGGTCAAGCTGAAGCGCCTGCCAGCCGAGCGCGGCGTCAAGGCGACGATCCTGGCCAAGCTCGAATTCTTCAACCCGATCTCCAGCGTCAAGGACCGGATCGGCGTCAACATGATCGACGCGCTCGAAGCCTCGGGCGCGCTGAAGCCTGGCGGCACGCTGATCGAGCCGACCTCGGGCAATACCGGCATCGCGCTGGCTTTCGTCGCGGCCGCGCGCGGCTATCGCCTGATCCTGGTCATGCCGGAGACGATGTCGCTGGAGCGTCGCAAGATGCTGGCGCTGCTCGGCGCCGAGCTCGTGCTGACGCCGGGGCCCGGCGGCATGCGCGGCGCCGTCGCCAAGGCCGAGGAGCTGAAGAACGAGATCGCCGGCGCGATCATCCCGCAGCAGTTCGAGAACCCGCATAATCCCGAGATCCACCGCAAGACCACGGCGGAGGAGATCTGGAACGACACGCAAGGCGCCGTCGACATCTTCATCTCCGGTGTCGGCACCGGCGGCACGATCACCGGCGTCGGCCAGGTCCTGAAGGCCAGGAAGCCGGGCGTGAAGATCATCGCGGTCGAGCCGGAGGATTCGCCGGTGCTGTCGGGCGGCGCGCCCGGCCCGCACAAGATCCAGGGCATCGGCGCCGGCTTCGTGCCGGGCATCCTCGACCGCTCGGTGATCGACGAGGTCGTCACCGTCGGCAACCAGACCTCCTTCGAGACCGCGCGGGCGCTGGCGAAGAAGGAAGGCATTCCCGCCGGCATTTCGTCGGGCGCGGCGATCGCGGCGGCGCTCGAAGTCGGCGCGCGGCCCGAGAATGCCGGCAAGACGATCGTGGTGATCATCCCGTCCTTCGCCGAGCGCTACATCTCCAGCGCCTTGTTCGAGGGGCTCTGACCTCCGGTCAAAGACCGACGCTCCGACAAGAAGAGGCCCGGTCGCCTGACCGGGCCTTTTTCGTCGCCATCGGGCTTGCTTAATCCCGCTTCGGGAAAGTCAGCGTCACGCAGGTGCCCGGACGGCCCGATGACGGATCGAGCGGGGCGGACGTCATCGTCGCCTGCATGCTCCGGAGCAGGCTTGCGATCACCGTCTGCCCAAGCCCCTTCGCCTCGATCGCCTCGGGCATGCCGACGCCGTCATCCTCCACCGACAAGGCCAATGCGGGCTCGCCATCCTGAACCGTCTCGGCGAAACGGATGACGATCTTGCCCGCCATCCCATCGGGAAAGGCGTGCTTGATGGCGTTCGTGACCAGTTCGTTGACGATGACGACATAGGAGACGGCGTCGCGGCCGGGCAGCCGGATCGCATCCATGGCCAGCGCGACCTCGATCGGGCGGCCCTCGGCGGCCTTGCCGATCTCGGCCAGCAGATCCTCCATATAGGGCCTGGCGTCGATCTCGTCGGTGTCGAGGTCGAGGCGCAGACGGCGCTGGCCGGCGGCGATCGCCTGGATGCGGGACTGGGCCTGCTGGAGCGCGGCTCGCACGGCAGGCTCGCGGCTCTGGCGGCTCTGCACGTTGAGCAGCGCGGAAACCATGGCGAGGTTGTTGCCGACCCGGTGATTGACGTCGCGAAGCAAAGCTTCGATGCGCAACCGCTCGTTCTCGAGTTCTTGCGTCCGCTCGCCGACGATCTGCTCGAGCTCGGCATTGCTTTCCGCAAGCGAGATGCTGCGGCGCTGGCGGGTGCGCAATTGCTGCCGCGCGGCGAAGGCGAGGCCCGCCAAAGCCACGACGATGCCGACGCTCGCCCACAGGCGCCGCCGCTCCTCGTTGCGGTTGAGCGAGACCAGCCGGATGTTCTCGGCCAACTGGATCTGCTGGACGCCGTCGCGCAGCGCATCCATGGCGCCGATGCCCTGGCCCTCGCGCATCATCGCAAGGGCCGCGGCCTGACGGCCGTCGCGCGCGAGGCCGACCGTCGCGTCGAGTTCCTCAAGCTTGCGCTCGACATGCTCCCGCAGGCCGGCAACACGCTGCTTCTGCAACGGATCGTTCTCGACGAGCCGCTCGAGCGTCTCCAGCGCCGGAACAGCGGCGCTGCGGCCGTTCGTGAAGGGTACGAGATAACTCGCCGTCCCGGTCAGCATGTAGCCGCGCTGCCCCGTCTCGGCATCGCGCAGATGGCCGAGGAAACGCTCGGCGCTCTCGCGGATGGCGACGGCGCGGGAGACGCGCTCGGCGGCCTTCTGCGCCTGCAGATTGATCCAGGCGGCCAGCAGCACCGCCACCGCGACGACGCCGATCGCGATGACCGTGACCGTCGCCGAGCGCAGGCGCGCCCGTAGGGCGGGAATCATCGGAATCAGAAAGCGGGAGCGGGGCCTCACCTGAACAGTCATGGACACCGTGTTAAAGGACGGCAGCCATAATCCCTATGTTAAAAGACAGGTGAAGCGCATCGCGGTCCGGCATGTGTCGGAACCTGCTCATGCGTCGCTATCGTCGTCGTCGGCCTCTCCGCCCGTGAAGAACTGCCGGCCGAGCAATGCGCCGAGCACGACGACACCGCCGAGCGCGGCGATCTTCCAGCCCTTGCGCGACCCGAGCCCTGCGCCCACCAGCTTGGCGGCGATGGGCGCGGCGACGAGCGCGGTGGCTGCGAGAGGTCTGGCCGGGCGGCGGCGGTTCTTGACGTAAAGCCCCGTGCCGAATGCCAGCAGCGCGGCGACCAGCAGCCCGCCGGCAATGAACAGGCTCGCCTCCGCCGCGCCGTAGCGCAGCGCCAGGACCGTGTGCAGCGCGCTCAGCGCGTAGCCGCCGGCACAGAGCACCAGCAGCGTGGCGAGCCCGAACAAGGCATAGACGACGACGTTTCGCCTGACCGCACCGGAAATCTCCGATGCGAGGAACGCTCCGATTCCCCCCAGCATCGGTTCAGCGCGCTGACAGGAAGCCGACGAACAGGCCGACAGCGGCCGCCAGGCCCAGCGCCCGCAAAGGCCGCTCGCGGATTTCCTCCTCGATCAGGCGCTGGAGATCGGTCGCCTGCTCCTTGGCGACATCGACCATGCGGTCTGTATCGACACCGACCGAGCGCAGACGCTCGCTGACGGTCGCCACCAGATCCTCGGCGCCCCGCGTCAGGCTGTCCTCGATCGCGCCGGCCTCGCGCTTGACCGAGGCGGCGGTGCGGCGGGCCTCGGCGGCCATGGTCTCGCCGCCGGCGACAGCCTCATCCTTGGCGCGCTTGACGGAAGCCGCGGCCTGACGCTTCGCGGAAGTGGTGGTGGTGGCCATGTCGCTTGTCCCATCCCTTGCGTAGATCGATATCGGTTGAACGGACTTCTGAGAAATCTTTGCCCGCGCCCGACAGCGTTCCGGGGCGAGCCTTACGGGCAACGCATGCGGGACGTGCGGGTTCCGTGCCGCGGCTCAGCCTGCCTTCGCCTGAGCCTGTTCGTCACTCTGCTCCTCGGCCTGCGCCGCGCGATAGCGGGCGAATTCCTCCTGCGCCACCATGGCGACGAGCAGGATCGGAGTCGAGAGGACGGCGCCGACCGGACCCCAGAGCCAGAGCCAGAAGATGAAGCCGATGAAGACGAGGAAGGGCGAGACCGTCAGCCTGCTGCCGACGAAGACCGGCGTGACCGCATTGCCCTCGATCAGATGCAGCACGAAATAGGCCGCCGCCGGCCAGATTGCCGTCACGAGGAAGGGGGCGTCGATCAGGGCCGCCAGGAAGAGCATGGCAGTGACGACGATCGGCCCGATGAACGCCAGATAGTTGAGGAGAAAGGCCAGTGCGCCCCAGAAGACGGGGAAGGGCAGTCCGGCCAGCCAGGCGATCGCCATGGTCAGAATGCCCATACCGAGATTGATCAGCGTCACCAGCCCGAAATAGCGCGCGACCCGCGTCTCGATCTCCTGGAAGAACGAACCCGCCGATTTCCGCGCGCCGCGGCCGAGGCACAGGCGCAAGGCGCGGGCCTTCATATGGCGCCGCGTCGCCAGCCAGAAATAGACCGTGGCGACGAAGATCAGCAGGCCGCCGGCGGCGGTCGAGGAGGTCATCGCGATGTCGACGAGTGGGTTGCCCTGGGAGACGCTGAGCTCGGCGCCGTTCTTGCCCATCATCGCGCCGATCGCCTGCTTGGCCTCGTCCATGGCGACGAAGACGCCGGCAAGCTTGGCCTTGGCGGCGACCATCATCGCCGGCGCCTGATCGATCCAGCCGGCCATCGGGACCGCCAGGATCATCACCGCGGTTAGGATGACGCCGAGGAACAGCAGGACGATCATCGCTGCCGCCAGATGCTGCGGCACATTGCGGCGAACCAGCCAATCCACCGCCGGTCCGAGAACGAGGCCGAAGATGATCCCGGCCGTGATCGGCAGCGCAATAACCTTGGTCAGGTAGAGCGTCGCCGTCGCGAGGATGACGAAGATGCCGACGATCGCGTAGCGGAGGATGAGGTCATGCTCGTAGGGCGTGACGTCGGCGTCGATCTCCTCGACCTCCGGCTCCGCCATGTAGCGCGGAAAGGGCTTCCAGGCGGATGAATTGAGCATGGCTTCGGTTCCAACGCGCGCGAACCGCGCCCCCCGGCGCGTCTGCCAGGACAACGTTGGGCTATCGCCGAAGGTTCCGCCCGGCGCGGGTTGCCCTCAATGCGCCTCGTCCCAGTTGCCCGCGGCGCGCGCCTCGACCTGGAGCGGGACCCTGAGCTGAACCGCCGGATGCGGCGCCTCGACCATCACTCTGGTGATCACCGGCAGCGCGGCCTCGACCTGGTCGTCCGGGAGCTCGAAGACCAGTTCGTCATGGACCTGCAAGAGCATGCGGACGTCGAGCCTGGCCGCTGCCAGCGCGTCCTCCATGCGGATCATGGCGCGGCGGATGATGTCGGCGGCCGAGCCCTGGATCGGCGCGTTGATCGCCTGCCGCTCGACGAAGGCACGCTCCGAGGGGTTCTTCGAGGCGACCGCCGGGAAATGGCAGATGCGCCCGAAGATCGTCTCGACATGGCCGTTCGCCCGCACGAAGGTCTTCGTCTGGTCCATGTAGTCGCGGATGCCGGGAAAGCGCTCGAAATATTTGCGGATATAGGCGCTCGCCTCCTCCCGGCCGATGCCGAGCTGGTTCGCGAGGCCGAACGCCGAGATGCCGTAGATGATGCCGAAATTGATCGCCTTGGCGCGGCGGCGGACCTCGCTCGGCATGCCCGCGACCGGCACCCCGAACATCTCGGAGGCCGTCATCGCGTGGATGTCGATGCCATCGGCGAAGGCCTGGCGAAGCTGCGGGATCTCGGCGATATGGGCGAGCAGGCGCAGCTCGATCTGGCTGTAATCGGCTGAGACCAGCTTGTAGCCCTTTTCCGGAATGAAGGCCGTCCTGATCTTGCGACCGGCCTCGGTGCGGATCGGGATGTTCTGCAGGTTCGGTTCCGAGGAGGAGAGCCGCCCCGTCGTCGTCGCCGCCAGCGCATAGGAGGTGTGAACGCGCTGGGTCTGCGGGTTCACATAGGCCGGCAGCGAGTCGGTATAGGTCGATTTCAGCTTGGCGAGCTGGCGCCAGTCCAGGATCTTCGCCGGCAGCGGATGGCCCTTCTCGGCCAGTTCCTCGAGCACGCCGGCGCCCGTGGCCCATTGCCCGGTCGCGGTCTTCTTGGCGCCTTCGAGACCCATCTTGCCGAACAGGATGTCGCCGAGCTGCTTGGGCGAACCGATGGTGAACTTCTCGCCGGCGACCTCGTAGATCTCGTCCTCCAGCCGCGCCAGCGACTGGGCGAATTCGCCCGACAGCCGCGAAAGGATCTGCCGGTCGATGGCGATGCCGCGCGCCTCCATCCGGGCGAGCACGCCGACCAGCGGGCGCTCCAGCGTCTCGTAGACCGTGGTGCGGCCTTCCGCGGCTAAACGCGGCTTCAGCACCTGCCAGAGCCGCAAGGTCACGTCGGCGTCCTCGGCGGCGTAGTCCGTCGCCTTGTCGAGCGCGACCTTGTCGAAGGTGACCTGCGCCTTGCCGGTGCCCGCGACTTGGCCGAAGGTGATCGTCTCATGGCCGAGATGCAGCTCGGAGAGCTTGTCCATGCCATGGCTGTTGTTGCCGGCATCGAGCGCGTAGGAAACCAGCATCGTGTCGTCGATCGGCGAGACGTCGACGCCGTAGCGCTTCAGCAGGACGAGGTCGTATTTGAGGTTCTGGCCGATCTTCAGCACGCCCGGATCGGCGAGCAGCGGCTTCAGCGCAGCCAGCGCTTCGGCCAGGGGGATCTGGCCCTCGACCATGCCGCCGCCGAAGAGATCGGCGCCGCCGCGATGCTGCAGCGGGATGTAGCAGGCCCGCCCCGGCGCGACCGCCATGGAGATGCCCACAAGATCGGCCTGCATCGGGTCGATGGCGCTGGTCTCGGTGTCAACAGCGAACTGGCCGGCCTCAAAGGCCCAGCCGATCCAGCGCTTCAGTGAATCCAGATCGCGCACGCATTCATAGGCCGTGAGGTCGATCTTCTGGCCGAGCGCTGCGTTCTTCCGGGCGGCCGCGAGATCGGCGGGCCTGAGCCAGCCATCGGCGTTCGGCGCCGTCGCCGGCTGCGTCACCGGCGCGCTCGCCGCTACCGACAGCGAAGGCTGCGCGTCGCTTGCGTCTGCGCCGACATAGAGCGCCTTGAGCTCCGCGGCGCGGCTTCCGCCAGGAGCCAGCGCCGCATCGGCCTCGATCGCCGCGACATCCGCCTCATAGGCTTCGCCGACGCGCTTAGTGATCGTCGTGAACTCCATCGCCTTGAGGAAGGCGACGAGCCTGACCGGGTCGGGCTGGCCGAGCGTCAGATCCGCCAGCGGCGTCTCGACCTTCACGTCGTCGACCAGCGTGACGAGCTTGTGCGAGATGCGGACCTTCTCGACGACCTCCGGATTGGTCAGGGTCTCCCGGCGCTTGGGCTGCTTGATCTCAGCCGCGCGGGCCAACAGCGTGTCGAGATCGCCATATTCTCCGATGAGCTGGGCGGCCGTCTTGATTCCGATGCCGGGCGCGCCGGGCACATTGTCGGTGGCGTCTCCGGCAAGCGCCTGCACGTCGGTGACCTTGTCCGGCGTGACGCCGAAATATTCGACGACCTCAGGCTCGCCGATCTTCCGCTCGGCGCGGAAGCCGGCGCCCTTTTTGGCGTCGCCAGAGGCGGGGTCGTACATGGCGACGCCGGGGCGGACGAGCTGCATCAGGTCCTTGTCGGCCGAAACGATCAGCACATCGGCGCCGGCCTCGCGCGCCTGCTTCGCATAGGTCGCGATCAGGTCGTCGGCCTCATAGACATCCTGCTCGACCGGCAGGAGCCCGAAGGCCCTGACCGCCTCGCGCATCAGCGGGAATTGCGGGATGAGATCGGGCGGCGGGTCGGATCGGTTGCCTTTATAGGCCGGATAGATCGCCTTGCGGAACGAGTTCTCCGACTTGTCGAAGACGATGGCGAGATGGGTCGGCCTGACGCCGAGCACCCCCTCGCGCACGAACTGGAACAGCTTGGTCGCAAACAGCCGGACCGCGCCCGACGGCAACCCGTCCGAGCGGGCATTGTATTTCCGGTCCTGGTTGATCGACTGGAAATAGGCCCGGAAGATGAAGTTCGAGCCGTCGACCAGGAAGAGATGGTCGCCGGGCTTCAGGTCGGGGGCGGTGGTCGTCCGGGCTGTCTCGCTCATGGCGCGGACCATAAGCGGGCGGCGCGGGCGGGTCCATCGGGCCGACGCGGCGATTCGCAAGAAGCTGTCAGGAGTGGGCGCGGGGAACCCTCTCCCGGAGGGAGAGGGCAGGGTGAGGGGTCGGCCGTCGGACGTCTTGGCCGTGACCTCACCGCGACTCCGCCGTGAGGCAGGCGCTTAACTGGTCGAATGGCCGGCACCTCACCCCGACCCCTCTCCTTACAGGAGAGGGGTCCTCCGTCGCGGTTCCGAGACCTACTTCGTGATCGCGTCGATCTCCGCCAGCTCCTCGCCGGTCAGCGCCCATTCGGCCGCCTTGACGTTGGCTGCGATCTGCTCGGGCTTGGTCGCGCCGGCGATCACACTCGACACGACGGGCTGGGCCGCGAGCCAGGAGAAGGCGAGTTCGACCAGCGTCTTCCCCCGCTTCTCGCAGAAGGCGGACAGCGCCTCGATCTTCGTCCAGTTCTGGTCGCTGAAGATCTGGCCCGCGCGTACCGGCAGCTTGGTCAGGCGCGCGCCGTCCGGCATCGGGGCGTTGCGCTTGTATTTGCCGGTCAGTGCGCCATTGGCGAGCGGGAAATAGGGCAGGAGCCCCATGCCGAAATGGCTGATGGCGGGGATCAGGTCCGCCTCCGCGCCACGCTTGAGCAGGCTGTATTCGTCCTGCGCCGAGGCGAAGCCGCCGATCCCGAGATCGCGCGCCGTCCATTGCGCATCGGCGACCTGCCAGCCCGGCATGTTGGAGCAGCCGATATAGCGGACCTTGCCCTGCCGGACGAGATCCTCCAGCGCGCGCAGGGTCTCGTCGATCGGGGTCAGCGGGTCGGGCTTGTGGAACTGGTAGAGATCGATCCAGTCGGTCTTGAGCCGGGTCAGCGATTCCTCGACGGCGCTCATGATGTAGCGGCGCGAGCCGCCCTCGCCGCCATGGAACATCTTCATGCCGAACTTCGAGGCGAGCACGATGTCCTTGCGGCGCGAACCGAGAAGCTGGCCCAGCGCCGTCTCCGAACCGGCCTTCTCGCCATAGATGTCGGCGGTGTCGAAGAGCGTGATGCCGCTCTCGATCGCGGCATCGACGACCTTGCGCGTGGCGTCGAGATCGATGCGGCCACCGAAATTGTTGCAGCCGAGGCCGACGAGCGAAACGCGCAGGCCGGAGCGGCCGAGATTGCGGAACTGCATGGAGGTGGTCCTTGTTCGGAAGGGCCACAAGGGATCAGAGGCGAGCCGGTGCCGCAACTGCGGCACGCGGCGGGCCATGCTTGCGCCGCGCGCAGGGCACGCCTGCTTTCAGTGGGAGAGCAGGCAGCAGACCGGCGTGGTCTCGATCAGGTCCTGGGTGACGCCGCCGAAGATCCATTCGCGCATGCGGCTATGGCCGTAGGCGCCGGCGACGATCAGATCGGCATTCTGCTGGCGCACCTGCTCGGTGATCTCGTCGACGACATATTCGCCGCGGTCGGGCCGCTCGATCGCGCGCGCAGCGATGCCGTGTTGGGCGAGATAGAAGCAGACCTCCGGCGCCGCGTGGTCGGCGGCGTCGGCCCCGATCGTCAGCACGCTGACCATTTCGGCGCTGGCCAGGAAGGGCAGGGCGTCTCGGATGGCGCGGCGGGCCTCGCGGGTATTCTTCCAGGCGACGACGACGCTCTTCGCCGCCAGCCTCTCGACGCCGGGCGGGACCACGAGGATCGGCCGGCCGAGCTCCATGACGACGTCGCCCGGAGCGACGCCCATCCGGCCTACGGCCTCGTCGTCCGGCCCCTGCCGGGGGAGGACGACCAGATCGGCGGCGCGCGCCTGCGTCAGCGTCAGGCTGCGCGGCTGCTCGATGGCGCAACGCCAGTCCGCGTCCACCCCGTCCGCGACCCGGCGGAAGAGAGCTTCGGCCTTGGCGAGATCCTCGAGCACGACGCCGCGCGCATTCTCGACCAGGACGGCGTCGACGATGCCCGCCCCATCGCCGAAATAGGGCAGTTCGATCTCGTCGCCGCCGGTGCCGATCAGGCGGCAGGACAGATCGCGCGCCAGGCGGGCGGCGAAGCGGATCGTGGCCTCCGCCCCCGCACCGAGATGAACGGGCACCAGGAGGCCGCCAAAGCGCGGCGTCTCCGCGGAACGGGCGATCGGCATGGCATCATCTCCGTCAGGCGAAGGGTGGCTACGGGCAGCTCATCGGGCGCCCGCCGGCTCGGATTTCCCGACCGGGCGGATGGCGACGACCTTGTAGGGCTGGAAATCGCCGTCCTGCTCGCGGATCGAGACATATTCGCCGACGGTGAAGCGGTGGCGGTCGAGCTTGTAGCCGACCTCGTCATCGTCGAAGGATGCCTCGTCGTAGTCGATGCCCCAACTTGCCCCGCCATCGCCGCCGGCACGGTGCAGTAGCCAGCCATGGCGATCGGGCTCGCCAGGCCGGAAGCGCCGGACCCGGCATCTTTCGCGCTCGTCATGCCATTCGCCGGCCACAAGCCGCCCCTCGGCATCGAGCGGTGCGGTGATCTCGTAGCCGTCCTGACTGCTGCCCTCAGGATGCGAGGCGGTGCGGCCGAGATGCAGTGAAATGCGCTGGAGCATGCGGGCCCCCTCCTCAACGATCCTTGGACGCATTCTTCCACCGATCCGCGACAGACGGATTGATCCAGCGCAAGACGGCGGCGGCGTCTTCGGGCACATTCGGGACGCAGAACTTACACCGGGAGTTGCGCCATGCTCAAATCAATCAAGAGCGTTCTCGTCGCCTTCACCGAGGAGGGGCGCGGCGAGAAGAGTTCCGCGCTCGCCTATGCGCTGTCACTGTCGCAGCAGGCCAAGGCGCACCTGACGCTGCAGGCCGCCTCGATGCGCTATGCTATTCCAGCCTCGCTGGTCGGCGCGTTCGGTGCCGAACTCGTCAGCACGGAGAACCGCCGGATCCAGGCACTCGCCGAGGCCTTCGCCGAGACGGCGAAGGACAAGGCCGATCTCGCCGGCGTCACCTGCACCGTCGAGACGCCGACCCTGGTCTACGCCAATCTCTGCGACCGGCTGCTCGCCTATGCCCGCGTCCACGATCTCAGCATCCTCGACATGGAGAAGGACGCCGTGCAGCGCGATCGCGGGCTGATCGAAGCCGCGCTGTTCGAGAGCGGCCGCCCGGTGCTGATCGTCCCGCCTGGCTGCGAGACCTTCTCGGCGAAGCGGATCCTGATCGCCTGGGACGGCGGCGCCTCCGCAGCCCGCGCCGTCGGCGACGCCATGCCCTTCCTGTCGGAAGCGGCGGAAGTCGAAATCCTCTCCGTCAGCGGCGAGAAGGACCTGTCGACGACGATCGCCGGCGCGGATCTCGCGCCGCATCTCGCCCGGCACGGCATCAAGGTGACGGTCCGCAACGTCGCGCTCACGCAGCCGGACGTCGCCAGCGAGATCAGGCAGGCCGCGACGGCCTTCGGTGCGGATCTCGTCGTCAGCGGCGCCTACAAGCATTCGCGCCTGCGCGAATGGCTGCTCGGCGGCGTGACGCAGTCGCTTCTCAAGGATTGCACGCTGCCGACCCTGTTGAGCCACTGATCGGCCCGCCCGGGACGAACGAAAAAGGGCGAGCCTTCCGGCCCGCCCTTTCCCGATCGTCGCGGAATGGCCTGGTCAGGCCACTTCCTGCTTCATCTTCTGCGAGCGCTTGCGCTCGTTGGGATCGAGCACGCCCTTGCGCAGGCGGATCGACTTCGGGGTGACCTCGACCAGCTCGTCGTCGTCGATCCAGGCCAGCGAACGCTCCAGCGTCATGCGGATCGGCGGGGTCAGGCGCACGGCCTCGTCCTTCGAGGTGGTGCGGATATTGGTGAGCTTCTTGCCCTTGAGCACGTTCACCTCGAGATCGTTCTCGCGCGTGTGCTCGCCGACGATCATGCCCTGGTAGACCTTCCAGCCGGGCTCGATCATCATCGGGCCGCGATCCTCGAGGTTCCACAGCGCATAGGCCACGGCTTCGCCGGTTTCCATCGCGATCAGCACGCCGTTGCGGCGCCCGCCGATCTCGCCCTTGTAAGGCATGTAGGCATGGAACAGCCGGTTCATGATCGCGGTGCCGCGCGTGTCGGTCAGGAGTTCACCCTGATAGCCGATCAGGCCGCGTGTCGGCGCGTGGAAGACCAGCCGCAGGCGATTGCCGCCCGAGGGACGCATCTCCAGCATATCGGCCTTGCGCTCGGACATCTTCTGAATGACGACGCCGGAATGCTCCTCGTCGACGTCGATGATGACCTCCTCGATCGGCTCCAGCAGACTGCCGCTCTCGTCGCGCCGCAGCACGACGCGCGGACGTGAGACGCCGAGCTCGAAGCCCTCGCGACGCATCTGCTCGATCAGGATGGCGAGCTGCAGTTCGCCGCGGCCCGATACGATATAGGAGTCCTTGTCGGTCGATTCCTCGATCTTCAGCGCGACATTGCCCTCGGCCTCCTTGAGCAGGCGGTCGCGGATGACGCGGGTGGTGACCTTGTCGCCCTCGGTGCCGGCAAGCGGCGAGTCGTTGACCATGAAGGTCATCGAGACGGTCGGCGGATCGATCGGCTGGGCCTTGATCGGGGTCTCGACTGATGGGTCGCAGAAGGTGTCGGCGACGGAACCCTTCACCAGGCCTGCGATCGAGACGATGTCGCCGGGAATGGCTTCCTCGATCGGCGTGCGCTCCAGGCCACGGAAGGCCAGGATCTTGGTGATGCGACCACTCTCGACCAGGCTGCCGTCGCCCGACAGCACCTTGATCTGCTGGTTCGGCTTGGCCGTGCCCGAAACGACGCGGCCGGTGATGATGCGGCCGAGATAGGGGTTCGCCTCGAGCAGCGTCCCGATCATGCGGAACGGACCTTCCTCGACGCGCGGCTCCGGCACATGGCTGAGGATCAGGTCGTACATCGGGGCGAGGCCCTGGTCCTGCGGACCGGCGGGATCATGCGCCATCCAGCCCTGCTTGCCCGAACCGTAGAGGATCGGGAAATCGAGCTGCTCGTCGGTTGCGTCGAGCGCGGCGAAGAGGTCGAAGACCTCGTTGATGACTTCGGTGACGCGGGCGTCGGGCTTGTCGACCTTGTTGATTGCCACGATCGGGCGCAGGCCGAGCTTCAGCGCCTTGGAGACCACGAACTTGGTCTGCGGCATCGGGCCCTCGGCGGCATCGACCAGCACGATGGCGGAATCGACCATGTTCAGGATGCGCTCGACCTCGCCGCCGAAATCGGCGTGGCCTGGGGTGTCGACGATGTTGATGCGGGTGTCCTTCCAGACGACCGAGGTCGCCTTGGCCAGGATGGTGATGCCGCGTTCCTTCTCCAGCTCGTTGGAGTCCATCACGCGCTCGATGACGCGCTGGTTGTCGCGGTAGGTGCCCGACTGCTGCAGGAGCTTGTCGACGAGCGTGGTCTTGCCGTGGTCGACGTGGGCGATGATGGCGATATTGCGCATGGACATGCGGGCAGGGGCCTTTTTCATGGCCACAAGCCGGCGAGGATCGAAGCCCCGTCGGCGCAGCCCTAGTTTCGAGAATCTGGATTTCGCTGCGCCGCACATAAACCCTGGCGACCGTTTCGGCAACCGTGCCGGACGATTTTGGCTGCCGCAGGGTGAACGGCCTTCGCTGGCGTCATCGTCGCCTGTCGTTCGGATTGACGCCCGAAAAGCGCCGGCGGAGCGCGGCGAGGCCTGATTCCGGCCCCCGCCGTCAGATCTGCGCAGCCGTGGCTCGAATCCTCGCCTCGATAACGGCGCGGCTGACCTGATCGAAGACGAGGCGATAGGCCGCCACGGCCGATGAATCCAGATCGCCATGGCCGAAATCGCCGAGCACCTCCAGCAGGATCGCATCGGCCTCGGCCCGGCACAGATCGAGCGTCTCGACATCCGAAGTGCCGCGGATCCTCGGCAGGAGCGCAAGCAGGCGGTCGAGCCCCATCATCGCCCGCTTGCGCCGCGCCGCGCTTTCGCGCCCGAGCAGGCCGGCCGCCCCCGTGCCCAGCAGGGACATCCCCATCACGCCCAGATAGAACCAGTCGCCATAGCGCTCGAAGAAGGTCTTCTGCTCGCCGTCGATGAAGGCGGCGGCCCCCGCATGGACGGGCAGCGGCGCGTCCTTGTCGGTCGCCGGCGCCTCCAACCCCTGGATCTGCGGCAATTCCGCCGCCAGCGTCACCCTCAGGCCGAGCAGGGCGCTGACCAGACTGCCGACGACATCCTCGTCGAGATCCTGCGAGGCGACGAGCCGCGAGGTGATCGCGATCGTCGGCAGGTTCTCGGATGGTCGGGGCGGATCGCCCCCGAGCGCGCCCCTGACGATCTCGCCGGTCTCGATGGCCCGGACCCGCGCTGCCAGCGCATCGGCTTCGCGGATCGGGATCAGCACGGGATCCTCGCCCCAGGCCGAGCGCAGGCGACTGGAGCCGTCGCCGCTGGCGCGGGCGCCGACGGCGGTGATCGAGAAGAAGGCGTCGATCCGGCGCTCCTTCGCAGCCGGGACGATCTCGTCCGGTGTCAGCCCGACGATCGTCACGTCATCGGGATTGACCTCGTATTGCGTCAGCACCAGCTTGAGCAGCGCGATATTGCCGGCGGGATTGCGCACGACGCCGACCTTGCGGCCGCGCAGATCGGCGATGCGGCCGATCGCGCTCTCCTTGTCGGTGATCAGGAAGGGGAAGGAGCGTCGCGTGATCAGCGCCGTATCGGCATTGGCCGGCAGCGCGATGTCCGGGCGGACGATCGCGAGCTCGGCATCGCCGCCATCGACCTTCCGGGCGCTCTCCTCCGAGCCCTCGGTGAGAATGAGCCGTAGCCGTATCTGCGACTTCTCGCGGTTCAGGCCCTGCACGAAGCCCGCGGCCATGCGGGCGTCTTCGGAACCGAGCGGGCCGACGGCGAGGCGCAGCGTCCGCGGCTGGCTTGCGACATAGAAGGCGCCTGCGGTGATGCCGGACATCGCCAGCAGAGCCGCCAGCATCGTGAAACCGCGTCGCCCTCTGCCGAACAATCCAGTCTGCCCGCTCTGCCGTCGCCTTGGCCCGCTGCCTCGACGCGATCAGCATTGCTTCGTTCGCCATCATGTCGCAAGTGCGGCATCGATCACCTTCGTGCCAAACCGCGCTGCTGCATGCTAAGGCGAGACCATGTCAGGATCGAACTCCCCCCTCGCGATCAAGATCTGCGGCCTGTCGACGCCGGAGACGCTGCATGCCGCGCTCGATGCCGGCGTCGAGATGATCGGCCTCGTCTTCCACCCGAAGAGTCCCCGCTTCGTCACGGGCGCGCAGGCATCGGCGCTCGCCGCCATGGCGCGCGGGCGTGCCGAGATCGTGGTGCTCATCGTCGATCGCGACGTCGGCGAGGCGCGTGAGATCGCCGAGGCGCTCAAGCCCGATTGGCTGCAGCTTCATGGCCGGGAGACCCCGGAGCAGGTCGGGGCCATCAAGGCCGCGACCGGTCTGCGCGTGATGAAGGCGCTGGGAATCGGCAGCGCCGACGATTTCGCCGCGGTGGAGATCCATCGGGGCATCGCCGATCGTATACTTCTTGACGCCAAGCCACCGAAGGACGCCGCCTACCCCGGCGGCCACGGCAGGGTGTTCGACTGGGGGCTGCTGACCGCGCTCGACCCCGCTTTGGGCTTCATGCTATCGGGCGGGCTCGATCCGGCGAATGTCGGCCAGGCGATCACTGTCGCGCGGCCATGGGGCGTCGACGTCTCCTCCGGGGTCGAGAGTGCGCCCGGCGTCAAGGACAGTGACCGGATCAGGGATTTCGTCGCAGCGGCGCGGGCCGCGGCGGCAGCAGAGACAGCAGAGGCAGGCCGGACATGAACGCGCCCCAGACCCCCAACACCTACCGCAACGGCCCGGACGAAAACGGCCGCTTCGGCATGTTCGGCGGTCGCTTCGTCGCCGAGACGCTGATGCCGCTGATCCTCGAGCTGGAGCAGGCCTATGAGGCCGCCAAGGTTGATCCGGCCTATCATGCCGAGACCGCTTATGGGTTGAAGCACTATGTCGGCCGACCGTCGCCGCTCTATTTCGCCGAGCGCCTCACGGAGCATTTTCGAAGCGTGGCGACGGCCTCCGGCCTATCGGGCGGCGCCAAGATCTACCTGAAGCGCGAGGAGCTGAACCATACCGGCTCGCACAAGGTGAACAACGTCCTCGGCCAGATCCTGCTGGCGCGGCGCATGGGCAAGAAGCGCATCATCGCCGAGACCGGCGCCGGCCAGCATGGCGTCGCGACCGCGACGCTCTGCGCCCGCTACGGGCTGGAATGCATCGTCTATATGGGCGCGGTCGACGTCGCCCGGCAGGCTCCCAACGTCTTCCGCATGAAGATGCTCGGCGCGACGGTGGTTCCCGTCGAGTCCGGCACCAAGACGCTGAAGGACGCGATGAACGAGGCCCTGCGCGACTGGGTCACCAATGTCGCGACGACCTTCTACTGCATCGGCACCGTCGCCGGCCCGCATCCCTATCCGGCCATGGTGCGCGATTTCCAGTCGATCATCGGCAACGAGACCCGCGAGCAGATGCTGGAGCTGGAAGGGCGGCTGCCGGATTCGCTGGTCGCCTGCATCGGCGGCGGCTCGAATGCGATGGGGCTGTTCCATCCTTTCCTCGACGACCCCTCCGTCGAGATCTACGGCGTCGAGGCGGCCGGCCACGGCATTCCGTCGGGCCTGCACGCGGCCTCGCTGACCGGCGGCAAGCCGGGCGTCCTGCACGGCAACCGCACCTATCTGCTGATGGACGAGGACGGCCAGATCAAGGACGCGCATTCGATCTCGGCCGGGCTCGACTATCCCGGCATCGGCCCCGAGCATTCCTGGCTGCACGACACTGGCCGCGCCACCTATCTCTCGGCGACCGACGACGAGGCGCTGGAAGCCTTCCAGCTCATCTCCAAGCTCGAAGGCATCATCCCGGCGCTGGAATCCGCCCATGCGCTCGCCCGCCTCGCCGATCTCGCGCCCCAGAAGCCGCAGGATCATCTGATGGTGGTCAATCTGTCGGGTCGCGGCGACAAGGACATTCCGCAAGTTGCCGAGATTCTCGGCGGAATGTGATCGCCGAGCCGAAACATCAGCCAAAGCCTGGCCTCCGTCCTCTCGACTCGTTGCCCGAATGCGGCAACCATGGGTTGTCCCGGCTTGATCGAGCCGGAGCCGTGTTGCGTGGGGCGGAACCGGGCCATTGGGGGGCAGCGGTCACGACAGGCGTTCTGACGAGTGCGCGGAAGCCGTAACCGGCTTTCCGGCCGAGATCGCTTTTCTCTCGCGCCATGGCGTCGCGCCGTCGGACCTCGCCCGCGCCGCGCGGAGCGCCAGCCGCAACGGCACCGAGCCCGCGCGGGAGGTGCTTTCGCTCGGGCTGATCGACGAAGACGGCTTCTACCGCGCATTCGCCGCCGAACTCGGCCTGCCCTTCCATGCCGGCGAGTTCGCGCTGATGCCCGGCGGAGAGCATGGCGCGATCCTGCGCGGCGGCATCGCACCCGTCATCGGCGAGGCCTCGCGACGCTTCCGCTTCGTGCTGGCGCCCGAAGGCCCCGCCTTGCGCCGGATGCTCGAGGCGGGGCCGCGCCAGCGCAGCGACATCGCCGTCATCACCCCGCATCGTTTCGGTGAGGCGCTGCGCCGCGGCAATGGCGCCACGCTCGCCTGCCGTGCCGCCAATCTGGACGAAGCAGGGCTGGCCCGCGAAAGCGCCCGCCTAGGGGCCAGCCGCGGGCAACGCATCGCGGCCGGTATCGGAGTGGCGAGCGCCGCGATCGGCGGAATCTTCGCGCCGCTGCAGACCTTCTTTGCCGTCGCGTTGCTGCTCGGGCCGGTCTTCCTCGGCCTCATCCTGCTGCGGCTGGCTGCTGCTATCGAGCAACCCGCCCCCGATCTCTGGCAGCGTCATCGCTGGCGCGTCGATGACGGCCGACTGCCGATCTACACCGTCGCCGTCCCGCTCTACCGGGAAGAGGCGGTGCTGAACCAGATGCTGGCAGCCCTGACGGCGCTCGACTATCCCGCGGCCAAGCTCGATATCCGCCTGCTGATCGAAGCCGACGACGCCGGCATGCAGGCCGCGCTCGCCCGCATCGCCCTGCCGTCCCATGTCAGCGTCACCGTCGTGCCGCCCGGCCCGCCTCGCACCAAGCCGCGCGCGCTCAATCTCGCCTTGCTGGAGGCGCGGGGCGCGCTGTTCACGATCTTCGACGCCGAGGACATTCCCGATCCGCAGCAACTGCGCATGGCCGCGGCCCGCTTCCTGCGCGCGCCGGAGGACCTCGCCTGCCTGCAGGCGCGGCTCGTGATCGACCATCCGGATGAAGGGCTGCTGCCGGCTCTGTTCGCGCTCGAATATGCCGGCTTGTTCGGCGTGCTGAATCCGGGGCTGCTGCGCGCCGGACTGCCGATCATGCTTGGCGGCACCTCGAACCATTTCCGGACGCGGGCACTGCGGGCGATCGGCGGCTGGGATGCCTGGAATGTGACGGAGGATGCCGATCTCGGCGTGCGGCTCGTGCGGGCGGGGTATCGCATGGGCGACCTGCCCTCCGACACCCGCGAGGAGGCGCCACTGACGCTGCCCGCCTGGCTGAAGCAGCGCTCGCGCTGGATCAAGGGCTACATGCAGACGCTGGTGACGCATTCGCGGGCGCCGTGGCGGCTGCTGCGCGAGGCGGGCTTGCCTGCGACGCTCGCCTTCCTGTCGCTCTGCCTGGGGACCGTCGTGACCGCGATGGCCTATCCGGCCTTTGCGGTCGCTGCCTTTCTGGCGTTTCGCGAGGGCTCCCTCTTCTCACCGAGCGACGCTTTCGGCAGCCTCATTTCGACGCTGGCGCTGACGATCTGGATCTTCGGAGCGGTCGCGCTCTTCCTGCCGCCTGCGATCGGGGCACTTAGGCGAGGCGCGCCGCGATTGCTGCTGCTACTGCCGCTTTTGCCGTTCTATTACGGCCTCGTCTGCATCGCCGCCTGGATGGCGCTGCACGAATACAGGGCGCGCCGCTTCGCCTGGAACAAGACGACGCATGGTGTGGCGCGCCAGCGCGCGCCGGTCGCCGTCGCGCCCCTTACAGATGGCGCAGCCATTCCTGCGCCGCCTGAGCCGGAGGCTGCTCGATATTGAAGGCGCCGACGAAGCTGCCGTCCTTGGCCATCAGATAGACCAGGGCGGTATGGTCCATGGTGTAGTCGTCCTTGGTCGGCACCTTGCGGGCATAGGCGCGATAGGCCTTGATCATGGCGTCGATCGCCGGTCGGTCGCCGCTCAGGCCGAGGATGCGCGGGTCGAAGGAGCCGAGATAGCTCTTCATCACCTCGGGCGTGTCGCGCTCGGGATCGACGGTGACGAAGAGCGCCCGCAGCTTCTCGCCTTTCCCACCCGCGGCCCGCAGCACTTCGGAAATCTCGAAGAGCTTGGTCGGGCAGATGTCGGGGCAGTGGGTGAAGCCGAAGAAGACCAGGAACGGCGCGCCGCGCAGATCCTTGTCCGTCAGCGTCTTGCCCTCTTGCGTCGTCAGCGTGAACGGCCCGCCTACGCTCGCCGTGCCCGACTGGCCCTGACGGCTGGGCGAGAAGGTCAGGATCGCGGCGGCGGCAAGCGCCAGCGCGCCGACAAGGAAGACGACGAGGGGCAGGACAAGACGGCGATTCACGGGAGGTATCCTGGTTGCGGTCCGGAACGCCCCGGAACGGCTGGCGGCTTCAGAAGCAGGCGACGATGGCGGCGATGAGGCCGTCGGTGAAAAGGCGATCGCCCTCGCGCCACCAGAGCAGCAGGCCCGCCAGCACGAGCGTCAGCG
>DATDBB010000472.1:0-2702 GCA_036525085.1 Allobosea sp. | reverse complement strand
AGCGCGTTGCCGAGCGTCATGCCGAAGCCGCGCTCCAGCGGACGGGCGACCACGGTCGCCTGACGCTTCGGGTCGTCCCCGACCTTGACTTCGAGCTTGTTGGGCTTTGACAGATCCTGCCAGTTCTTGCTGATCACGACCGCACTCCTCGTGCTTGAATTCTATGGCGGCGGCGGGCCGCCCCGGACAAGCGCCCGCCGGTGCGGGCGCCTCGAAGGTCACACAGCGTCAGACGCGACGGCGCTTGCGCGGACGGCAGCCGTTATGCGGGATCGGCGTCACGTCGCGGATCGAGGTCACGGTGAAGCCGGCGGCCTGCAGAGCGCGCAGAGCCGACTCACGTCCCGAACCCGGGCCGGTGACTTCGACTTCCAGCGTGCGCATGCCGTGCTCGGCAGCCTTGCGGGCGGCGTCCTCGGCGGCGACCTGGGCGGCATAGGGGGTCGACTTGCGCGAGCCCTTGAAGCCCATCGTGCCGGCGGACGACCACGAGATCGTGTTGCCCTGTGCGTCGGTGATGGTGATCATGGTGTTGTTGAACGAGGCGTTCACATGGGCGACGCCGGAGACGATGTTCTTGCGTTCCCTACGACGAACGCGCTGGGCTTCCTTGGCCATGGTCTTTTCTCTTGTCCTTCAGGCGCGCCCGTTATGCCAGGCGCTGGGGATGCCGCCCGCCCCGCTGGGGTCAGGCGGCGCAAAGCAGCGGGCCGGCATGCCGGCCCGCCGAAATCACTTCTTCTTGCCGGCGATCGGCTTCGCCTTGCCCTTGCGGGTACGGGCGTTGGTGTGCGTGCGCTGGCCGCGGACCGGCAGCGAGCGGCGATGACGCAGGCCGCGATAGCAGCCGAGATCCATCAGGCGCTTGATGTTCATCGAGACTTCGCGACGCAGGTCGCCCTCGACGAGATAGTCGCGGTCGATGGTCTCGCGGATCTGTAGAACCTCGGCGTCGGTCAGCTGGTTGACCCGGCGCTCGTCGACGATACCGACCTTCTCGCAGATTTCCTTGGCCTTGGCCGCGCCGATGCCGTGGATGTACTGCAGGCCGATGACGACGCGCTTGTTGGTCGGAATGTTGACGCCCGCGATACGAGCCATGATCGTCTCTCCATGTCGGCCGGTCGACGCCCAATGGCGCACCGGCGGTAATCGATGACCTCGCGCCGGTGGAGGCCGGCCTCTGCGAAGCGTTGAGCCCGTTCCATGCGGGAATGCGACGTCGCCCCTTCTCGCGAAGGTAACGGCATCGCTGGCATGAAACCGGAAGTGGGGTCGTTAGTCGCTTGGCGGAGTTGAGTCAACCATAGACCTGCCCTCCAAGGCACAAATCTTGCCGGCGCCGATGCAAAGGCCTATGCTTGGACATATGCCAACGCTAATTCGAGGGTCGCATGAGCGAGGTTCGAAACGTCAAGCTCTTCAGGAACGGTCGCAATCAGGCGGTGCGAATTCCCGTGGAATTCGAGCTCCCGGGCAACGAGGCGCTGATGCACCGGGATGGCGACCGGCTGGTGATCGAACCGGCCAGGAAACGGGGCCTCTCGGCATTGCTTGCGGAACTCGAGCCGGTCGATGAGCACTTCCCGGACATAGCCGACCCGGCTCCGGCACCTGAGACCATCCTTTGACGCGCTATCTGCTCGATACCAACATCATTTCGGATCTGATCCGTCATCCGCGCGGCACCGCAGCCAAGCGCATCGCAGACGTTGGAGACCGCATGGTGATGACGAGCACGATCGTTGCCGCCGAGCTGCGCTATGGTTGCGAGAAATCCTGCTCGCCTCGCCTGCAGGCCGCCGTAGAAGCCGTACTGTCCGAACTCGACATCCTGCCCTTCGACGAACCGGCCTCCCATGCCTACGGCAGCTTGCGCACGGCGCTCGAAACGAGAGGGCTGCCGATCGGCAGCAACGACATGCTGATTGCTGCGCAAGCGCTGGCTCTCGATGCCGTTCTCGTGACAGCCAACAGCCGCGAGTTTTCGCGGGTGGATGGCCTTACCATCGAGAACTGGCTGGTCTGAAAGCGGGCGCCCGGCCCGTCAGTGCCCCGCCAGCGCCTTCTCGATCGCCGCAGTGACGTCGTCGATCGGCTGCATGCCGTCGATGTCGATCACCTGGCCCCGCGCGGCATAGTAGGGCGCGACCACCGCGGTATCGCGGTTATAGGCCTCGAGCCGGGTCTTGAAGACCTCCGGATCGTCGTCCTTGCGGACCGGCTGTCCGGCGGCCTTGGCCTCCTCGGCGCGCTTGACGATGCGGTCGACGAGCTTGCTCTGGTCGACCTTGAGCTCGAGCACGGTATCGAGCTTCAGCCCCTTGGAGGCCAGCATCCTGTCGAGCGCCTCGGCCTGCGCCAGCGTGCGCGGGAAGCCGTCGAGGATGAAGCCCTTCTTGGCATCCGGCTCCTCGATGCGGTCAGCGACGATGCCGATCACGATCTCGTCCGAGACGAGCCCGCCCGCATCCATCACCGCCTTGGCCTTGACGCCGACCGGCGTGCCGGCGGCGACGGCCGCGCGCAGCATGTCTCCGGTAGAGAGCTGCGGAATGCCATGCTTCGCGACGATGCGCGCAGCCTGAGTGCCCTTGCCCGCCCCCGGCGGCCCCAGGAATATAAGTCGCATCAGCGCTTCGCTCCTCGCAGCTTCGCTTTCTTCACCAGCCCCTCATACTGATGGGCCAGCAAATGTCCGT
>DATDBB010000471.1:0-3252 GCA_036525085.1 Allobosea sp. | reverse complement strand
GCCGCCAGCGACGCGGCGAAGGCCCCGCCGGCCCCGGTCTCGTCCAGCCGGAAGAAGGCCCAGGCGCCCTCTCGCGAGCGCCGCACCAGCCCGGCCTCGGCCAGAAGCTTGAGATGGCGCGAGATGCGCGGCTGCGACTGGCCGAGGATGTCGGTCAGGTCCGACACCGACAATTCGCCTTCCGCCAGCAGCGCCAGGATGCGCAGCCGCGTTTCCTCGCCCGCAGCCCGCAGGCCGGCGAGGAGGACATCCGAGGAGAGCATGGTCGGCTGGCGCAAGCGCACAACTCCGCTTGAAAGGACGAAAATAGATATAAAGATATCTTTATGTCAGAAACGACAGCAGCGCAAGTTCAAACTGAGCCGACCGCCATAGGCCGCGCCCCCGCCGTCATCGCCCGCCCGAGCGCACTGAACAGGCGCGGATCGCCGGACTGGGCGACGTTGAAGCGCATGAAGCGCCCCGCCGTCTGCGACAGGCTGTAGACGTTGCCGGGCGCCAGCACGATGTGCTCGGCCAGCAACTGCCGTGCGATCATCGAGGCGTCCAGCCCCTCGGGCAGCGCGCACCACAGGAACATGCCGCCGCGCGGTTCGATCCAGGGCTCGACGCCCATCGCCCGCAGCCGCCGCGACGTCTCGCCCATGGCCCGCGCGAGACGCGCCCGCAGCCCGTCCATGTGCTTGCGATAGCTGCCGTCCTTCAGGATGGTCAGCACCAGTTCGGCCGCCAGGCGACCGGTGCCGAAGGAGGCCGCGATCTTCAGGTCGATCAGCCCCTCGATCCAGTCCGACCGCGTAGCGATGTAGCCGCAGCGCGCGGAAGCCGAGAGCGCCTTCGAGAAGCTGCCGATCTGCACGACCCGGTCGAGCCCGTCGAAGGCGGCCAGCCGCGGCGCCGGCTCCGGCTCGAAATCGGCGAAGATGTCGTCCTCGACGATCGTCAGCCCGAACTGGTCGGCGAGCTTGAGCACGCGATGGGCCACAACCGGCGACAGCGTCGCCCCCGTGGGATTATGAAGCGCCGAATTGGTGATGTAGAGCCGCGGACGCTGCTCGGTCAGGACCTGCTCGAACGCGACCGTATCGGGACCGCTCGGCGTATAGGGCACGCCGACGATGCGGACGCGGTGGGCTCGCAGCAAAGCGTGGAAGTTGAAGTAGCAGGGATCGTCGACGAGAACGGTATCGCCGGGCTCGACCAGGAAGCGGCAGACGAGATCCAGCGCCTGGGTGCCGGACTCCGTCAGCATGATCCGGTCGGGCCCTGCCTCGATGCCGTGCAGCGCCAGCCGCCGGGTCAGAAGCTGCCGAAGCGGCAACAACCCCAGCGGCGTGCCGTAATCCGCCAGCGTCTCGGCGGGCGCGCGCGACACTGCCCGCAGCCCCCGGCGCAAGGCATCCTGCGGCAGCCAGTCGGCCGGCAGCCAGCCGCACCCGGGCTTCAGCACATTGTCGCCGGCATCGAGTGTTTGCCGCGAGACCCAGAACGGATCGACCGCCCGCTCCAGCCGGGGCCCGAGATCGGCGACCGAGAACGGCGGCGCATGCCCCGCGACATAGAAGCCGGAGCCGCGGCGCGCCTGGATTACGCCTTCGGCGGCGAGGCGGTCATAGGCCTCGACAACGGTCGATTTCGACACCGCCATCGCCTCGGAGAAGGCCCGGATCGACGGCAACCTCGCGCCCGGAGCCAGCACGCGCCCGGCGATCCGGGCCCTGATCGCCTGCATGACCTGGCCGACGCGCGTGCCGCCATCCCCCTCCACAACCGCGTTCGGGATCACCTGTACGGTCTCCATTACCGGTACAGTTTGCCCGAATTGTATTGAACTGTCTCTGGAGAAATCTACGCCGCAAGTCGATGCAGGAAGCGAGACTGGACCCGACGATGGACAAGATGGCGAGCGGCTGGATCAATGGCTTCCTGGGCGTGCTGATCTTCAGCGGCTCGCTTCCGGCGACGCGCGTCGCGGTCGCGGATTTCGACCCTGTCTTCCTGACACTGGCGCGCGCCGCCATCGCCGGCGTGCTGGCGCTCGCCTTGCTGGTCGCCTTTCGGGAGAAGCGGCCGGAGCGAGGCGATGTCGTGCCGCTGCTGGTCGTCGCCCTCAGCGTCGTCATCGGCTTCCCGCTGCTGACGGCGCTCGCCCTGCAGCACGTCACATCGGCGCACTCGATCGTCTTCATCGGGCTGCTGCCGCTCGCCACCGCCCTTTTCGGCGTCATACGCGGCGGCGAGCGCCCGCGCCCGGCCTTCTGGCTGTTCTCCTGCCTCGGCAGCGGTCTCGTGGCCGGCTTCGCGCTGATGCAGGGATTCACGGCCTCCCCCACCGGCGATCTCTTGATGCTGGCCGCGATCACGATCTGCGGCCTGGGTTATGCCGAAGGCGCCGCTCTGTCGCGCCGGCTCGGTGGCTGGCAGGTGATCTCATGGGCGCTGCTGCTGTCGCTGCCGGTCACGGCCGGTCTCGCGCTGGGCATGCTTCCAGCCTCCTTCGCCGAAACCGGCCAGCCGGCATGGGTCGGTCTCGCCTATGTCTCGCTGTTCAGCATGCTGATCGGCTTCGTCTTCTGGTATCGCGGCCTCGCACAGGGCGGCATCGCAGCCGTCGGGCAATTGCAGTTGCTGCAGCCCTTCTTCGGACTGGCGTTGGCGGGGCTCCTGCTGGGCGAGACCGTCAGTTGGCAGATGCTGGCCGTTTCGGCCGCAGTCGCGGCCTGTGTCGCCGGCGCGAAGCGCTTCGCGCGGTAGCGCATCTACGATGCGAGAGCGAAGGGCCGCCCCGTCAAACCGCAATGAAGATCATTCTGAACGATGAGCGATGGAAGGGTTGAGCGGCAATACGTCAGCCGCAGCCGCCACGAAACCCTGCTGCGCAGATGGGACACCCGCGGCTAAACCCGTCAGGATACGGCACGCACAGACGGCCGCTAGCGGTGCGAGACAGGTGCTCGCCCACTGGTTTCACCAAGCCGATAGGCTCACTGCACCTGCAGCGAGCCCGCTGCCGTCTTGCCGCGTTCGGTCTTGAGCTCGAACGAGACTTTCTGGCCTTCGGTCAGAGTCATCAGCCCCGCTTCCTTTACGGCAGTGATGTGGACGAAAACGTCCTTGCCGCCATCCGCAGGTTGAATGAAACCAAAGCCCTTCTCAGTATTGAACCACTTGACGGTTCCGGTCGCCATCGCCGCATCCCCTAAGCCAACGCGTCTTCGCCGCCAACGGAAGCAAGCGTCCGGAGGCCGCGAA
>DATDBB010000470.1:0-3212 GCA_036525085.1 Allobosea sp. | reverse complement strand
GCACGCTGGAGGGCTGATCATGACCGCCCACGACATCAATCTCTCGCGCCGCTCGCTGATCGCCGGCGCCGGCGGCCTCATCATCGCATTGCAACTCCCGAAGGCCGCCCGCGCCCAGTCCGGCGCGGCCCAGGCCTTCCGGCCCGGCGGCGTTGCCGCCTTCGCGCCCAACGCCTTCATCCGCGTCGCGGCCGACGACAGCGTGACCGTGCTGGTCAAGCATATCGAGTTCGGGCAGGGCCCGTTCACCGGCCTTGCGACCCTCGTCGCCGAGGAGATGGACGCCGACTGGAGCCAGATGCGCGCCGAGCACGCCCCCGCCGACGTCAAGCTCTACGCCAATCTTGCCTTCGGCGTGCAGGGCACCGGCGGCTCCACGGCCATCGCCAATTCCTTCGAGCAGACCCGCAAGGCGGGGGCGACCGCTCGCGCCATGCTGGTGCAGGCGGCGGCGCAGGCCTGGAAGGTTCCGGCCGGCGAGATCACCATCGATGCTGGCGTAATGAAGCACGCTTCGGGCAAGCAGGGGCGCTTCGGCGAGTTCGCCGAGGCCGCATCGAAGCTGCCGGTGCCGGCCGACGCGCCGCTGAAGCAGCCGTCCCAGTTCAAGCTGATCGGCAAGGAAGGCGTGGTCAGGCGTATCGACGGCGCCGACAAGGCCCGCGGCAAGACGCAGTTCACCATCGACATCAGCGCGCCGAACATGCTGACGGTGGTCGTAGCGCGCGCGCCGCGCTTCGGCGGCAAGGTCGCGAGCTTCGACGCGGCGGAGACGCTCAAGGTCAAGGGTGTCGTCGACGTCAAGCAGATCGGCTCGGGCGTCGCCGTCTATGCTGAAGGCATGTGGCCGGCGCTCAAGGGCCGCGAGGCGCTGAAGGTCGTATGGGACGAGAGCGAGGCCGAGAAGCGCGGCAGCGCCGAACTCGTCGCCGAATATCGCGCGCTCGCCCGCACGCCGGGCAAGGTCGCCGGAAGCCATGGCGATGCCCAAGCCGTGCTCGCCAAGGCCGAGAAGGTGATCGAGGCGGAATACGTCTTCCCCTATCTGGCCCATGCGCCGATGGAGCCGCTCGACGGCTATCTCGAATGGAATGCGCAGGGCGCGCTCGCCCGCTTCGGCAGCCAGTTCCAGACCACGGAGCACATGACCATCGCGACGGTTCTGGGCTTGCCGCCGGAGAAGGTACAGCTCGAGACCATGCTCGCCGGCGGCTCCTTCGGCCGGCGCGCGCAGGTCAGCCAGCATCTGGCGGCGGAACTCGCCATGTGCGCCAAGGCGATCGGTCCCAACCGCCCGGTCAAGCTGGTCTGGACCCGCGAGGACGACCTGACCGGCGGCTATTATCGCCCGCTCTTCGTCCACCGCATGCGCGGCGCGGTGAAGGACGGCAAGATCACCGCCTGGACCAACAGCATCGTCGGCCAGTCCTTCTTCCTCGGTACGCCCTTCGAGGCGATGACCGTGAAGGACGGCGTCGATGCGACCATGGTCGAGGGCGCCAACGAACTGCCCTACGAGGTCGCGGATTTCCGCTGCGAGGTTCACACCGCCAAGGTCGGCGTCCCCACGCTGTGGTGGCGCTCGGTCGGCCACACGCACACGGCCTATGCGGTCGAGTGCTTCATGGATGAACTGCTCCAGGCGGCGGGCCAGGACCCGGTCGCCGGCCGTCTCGCCCTGATGGGCAAGGAGCCGCGCCTCGCCGGCGTGCTGAAGGCCGTCGCGGAACTGGCGAAATGGACGGGGCCCGATGCCGGCAACGGCCGGGCGCGCGGTGTCGCGGTGGCGGAGAGCTTCGGCTCCTTCGTCGCCCAGATCGCCGAGGTATCGGTCGGAACCGACGGCGAGCCGAAGGTCCACAAGGTCTGGTGCGCCATCGATTGCGGCATCGCCGTCAACCCGGACGTCATCCGGGCCCAGATGGAGGGCGGCATCGGCTTCGGCCTCGGCCATGCGCTCTATGGCGAGATCACCCTCGACAAGGGCAAGCCGGTCCAGACCAATTTCGACAGCTACCGTTCGCTGCGCATCCACGAGATGCCGGAGGTGGAGGTCAGGATCATCGCCTCCAGCGAGAAGCCGACCGGAGTCGGCGAACCCGGCGTCCCTCCGATCGGGCCTGCCGTCGCCAATGCGCTGGCACGCCTCGGCCAAGGGCGTCCGCGCCAGTTGCCGATGGTCGGGGGGATGGTGTGATGCGGCCCCGGGCGCTTCTTGGTCAGACGCTCCTTGCGGCGGTCGCCGGCCTCGGGCTCGCGCTCGTAGGCACGGCCATCACCGCGGCCCAAACCCCGACCCAGCCCCAGACCCCTGCCGCTGGCACGCTGCGCTCGGTCGAGAGCTTCCAGTCGATCGCCCAGCGCGAGGCGCGCTCGGCGGCGCTCTTCACGGAGATGGGCAAGGTCCTGCAGCATCCGCGCTGCGTGAACTGCCATCCCGCCACCGAGCGGCCGCGCCAGACCGATGCGCAGCGCCTGCACCAGCCGCTCGTCGTGCGCGGCAAGGACGGGCATGGCGCGCCGGGCATGGCCTGCTCCACCTGCCACGGCAAGGAGAACTTCGATCCGGCCCGTGTGCCGGGCGATGGCCACTGGGCGCTCGCGCCCGCTTCGATGGCCTGGGAGGGCAAGACGCTCGGCCAGATCTGCGAGCAGATCAAGGACCCCAATCGCAACGGCAGCCGCGACTTCGCCGCGTTGATCAAGCACGTCGCCGAGGATACGCTCGTTGGCTGGGCCTGGCGCCCCGGCCCGGGCCGGCAGCCGGCGCCCGGCACGCAGGACGAGTTCGGCGCGCTGCTCAAGGCCTGGACCGAGACCGGCGCCGTCTGCCCGCGCTGAGGCGGGGAGCCTTCAGGACGACAGCACGGCGGGCTCCTGCGAGCCTGCCGTCACTCGCGTTTTGGTGGGTCGCTGGACCCGCATTGCAATTTGTGCTAGCTCCACCCATGTAAGACGAGATGCGGCCGGGTTCTGGCCATCCTCCGCGCGGGTTCTCCCGGTCGGCGGGCACGAATCAGATCCACCACACATCGACTACAAGACCACGGCAGGCGTCCGCGCGCCGCGCTGTGTCTTCACCACATACGCGGATCTGAAACGTAAGGACTACCTTCCATGAACAAGGGCACCGTCAAGTGGTTCAACGCCACCAAGGGCTACGGCTTCATCACCCCTGAGAACGGCGGACAGGACATCTTCGTCCACATCTC
>DATDBB010000469.1:0-10149 GCA_036525085.1 Allobosea sp. | reverse complement strand
GGCGGCGGGCACGGGCTGGCGACCGCCTATTACCTCGCGAGCCGGCACGGCATCCGCAATGTCGCGGTGATCGAGAAGGGCTATATCGGCTCCGGCAATGTCGGGCGGAACACCACGATCATCCGCTCGAACTACCTGCTGCCGGGCAACACGCCGTTCTACGAGCTCTCGATGAAGCTCTGGGAAGGGCTGGAGCAGGACCTCAACTACAATGCGATGGTCAGCCAGCGCGGCGTCGTGAACCTCTATCATTCCGACGCGCAGCGCGACGCCTATGCCAGACGCGGCAACGCCATGCGGCTGGCCGGCGTCGATGCCGACCTGCTCGACCGCGAGCAGGTGCGCGCCATGCTGCCCTTCCTCGACTACGAGAACGGGCGCTTTCCGATTCAGGGCGGGCTGCTGCAGAAGCGCGGCGGCACGGCGCGGCACGACGCCGTCGCCTGGGGCTATGCCCATGCCGGAGACCGCAACGGCGTCGACATCGTCCAGAACTGCGAGGTCACCGGGCTGAGCATCGAAAGCGGCCGCATTACTGGCGTCGAGACGACGCGCGGGCCGATCCGGGCCAAGAAGGTCGCGGTCGCGGTCGCCGGCAACTCGTCGCGGGTCGCGGCCATGGCGGGCCTGCGGCTGCCGATCGAGAGCCATGTGCTGCAGGCCTTCGTCTCGGAAGGCGTCAAGCCGCTGATCGACACCGTCGTGACCTTCGGCGCCGGCCATTTCTATGTCAGCCAGTCCGACAAGGGCGGGCTGGTCTTCGGCGGCGACATCGACGGCTACAATTCCTACGCCCAGCGCGGCAATCTGCCGGTGATCGAGGATGTGATGGAATCGGCGATGGCGCTGTGGCCGGGCATCGGCCGCATCCGGATGCTCCGGCACTGGGGCGGCATCATGGACATGTCGATGGACGGCTCGCCGATCATCGACCACACGCCGGTCGACGGGCTCTATCTCAATGCCGGCTGGTGCTATGGCGGCTTCAAGGCGACCCCGGCCTCGGGCTTCTGCTTCGCGCATCTGATCGCGAAGGACGAACCGCATCCGGTCGCCGCCGCCTACCGGCTCGACCGCTTCACTACGGGCCGCATGATCGACGAAAAGGGCGTCGGCGCCCAGCCGAACCTGCATTGAGGCGGGTGATGAACCGCTTTGTCTTTTTGAGGCACGACGCCGCCATCTCCCCTCCCCCTCGTGGGGAGGGGTTGGGGGTGGGGGGCGGAAAGCCGGAGCGACGGCTTTTCCAGCCTGGCGCAGTCCGTTTTGCCGGCCCTTCAACAAGGCCCGCGCTCACCCCGTCGTTCGCCCCCCATCCCCATCCCTTCCCCACCAGGGGGAAGGGAGGAACCCTACCGGTCCGCGTCGAGGTTCAGAACTGACCATGCGCATCATCTGCCCCCATTGCGGCGCCCGCGACGCCCAGGAATTCAGCTATCTCGGCGACGCCAATCCGAAGCGCCCCGACGGGATGGAAGCGACGGAAACCTCCATGCATGACTATGTCCACCTGCGCGACAACCCTGCGGGGCGGCACCGCGAGCTCTGGTATCACGGCGCCGGCTGCCATGCCTGGCTCGTGGTAACGCGCGATACGCGGACCCACGCGATCGAGGCCGTCGAGGTTGTGAAGAAGGCCAGCGCGGGAGCTGCGGCATGAGCGCCCAACCGTTTCGCCTCGGCTCCGGCGGCCTGATCGACCGGACGCAAGCGCAGTCCTTCCGCTTCGACGGCAAGCGCTTTGAGGGCCATGCCGGCGACACGCTCGCCTCGGCGCTGCTCGCCAATGGCATCAGGCTGGTCGGGCGCTCGTTCAAATATCACCGCCCGCGCGGCATCCTGTCGGCCGGACCGGAGGAGCCGAATGCGCTGGTCGAGCTCCGGGCCGGCGCGAGGCGCGAGCCCAACACCCGCGCGACCGTGACCGAACTCTACCACGGGCTCGAAGCCTCGAGCCAGAACCGCTGGCCCTCGCTCGCCTTCGACCTGCTTTCGGTCAACGGGCTCGTCTCGCCGGTGCTGGTCGCGGGCTTCTACTACAAGACCTTCATGTGGCCGGCCTCCTTCTGGGAAAAGCTCTACGAGCCGCTGATCCGCCGCGCCGCAGGCCTTGGCCGCGCGGCCGGGCATGAGGACCCCGACCATTACGAGAAGGCCTTCGCCTTCTGCGACCTGCTGGTGATCGGCGCTGGGCCGGCGGGCCTATCGGCTGCACTCGCGGCGGGGCGCGCGGGCGCCCGCGTCATCCTCTGCGACGAGGATTTCCGGCTGGGCGGGCGGCTGCTGAGCGAGAAGCGCGAGATCGACGCCCGGTCGGGAAGCGAATGGGTCGCCGATACGCTGGCCGAGCTTGCGAACCTGCCGGACGTCACGATCATGCCGCGCAGCACGGTCTACGGCGTCTACGACCACGGCATCTTTGGCGTGGTCGAGCGCGTCGCCGACCATCTGCCGGTGCCCCCCGCCCATCAGCCGCGCCAGCGGGCCTGGCGGATCAACGCAAAGCGCGCGATCCTGGCAGCCGGCGCGATCGAACGGCCGATCGTCTTTGCCGGCAACGACACGCCCGGCGTGATGCTAGCGGGCGCGGTGCGGGCCTATCTCAACCGCTACGGCGTCAAGCCGGGCCGCGAGGCGGTGGTGTTCACGACCGGCGACGATGGCTGGGCGACGGCGCGCGACCTCGCGGCGGCCGGCGTGAGCGTTGCCGCGATCGTCGACCCACGCCCAGGCGTCGATACCGCGCTGACCCTGCTCGCCGGCAAGATCGGCGCGCGGGTCATCACAGGGGTCGTCGCCAGCGCCTCGGGCGGCCGGGCACTGCGCTCCGTCACGGTGCGCGAGGCCTCGGGCCGCGAGCATGCCATCCCCTGCGACCTGCTCGCCGTCTCCAATGGCTGGAACCCGACGCTGCACCTGACCTCGCACCAGAACACCCGCCCGGTCTGGGACGAGAGCATCCACGCTTTCGTGCCCGATGTTCTGCCTGCCGGGCTCGCCGTCGCCGGCAGCGCGGCCGGGCGGCTCTCCTTGGCTCAGGCGCTGGAGGATGGCGCGCGGCTCGGAGCCGAAGCGGCCAGCGCTTGCGGCTTTTCGCCCAAGGGCGAGATGCAGCCGCCGAAGACCGATCCCGAGGCGGTCGCGCTGTCGCCGGTCTGGCGGGTGAAGGGCGGAAAAGGCAAGGCCTTCGTCGATTTCCAGAACGACGTCACCGACGGGGATGTCGAGCTCGCCGCACGCGAAGGCTTCAAGCCGGTCGAGCATCTCAAGCGCTACACCACGCTGGGCATGGCGACCGACCAGGGCAAGACCTCGAACATCGCCGGCCTCGCCATCATGGCCGAGCAGACCGGCAAGACCATCCCCGAAACCGGCACGACAATCTTCCGGCCGCCCTATACGCCGGTCGCGATCGGCGCGCTGGCGGGGCATCATCGGGCTAAGGATTTTCGCCCGACGCGGCTTTCGCCCACGCATGAATGGTCGAAGCAGCAGGGTGCCATCTTCGTCGAGGCCGGCCAATGGCTGCGGGCGCAGTATTACCCGAAGCCCGGCGAGAGCGACTGGCTGACGACGGTCAACCGCGAGGTCAAGGCCGTGCGCAGCGGCGTCGGCATCTGCGACGTCTCGACGCTCGGCAAGATCGACATTCAAGGCACGGACGCCGCCGAATTCCTCGAGCGCGTCTATATCAACGGCTGGAAGGCGCTGCTCGTCGGCAAGGCGCGGTACGGGCTGATGCTGCGCGAGGACGGTTTCGTCATGGATGACGGCACGACCTCGCGGCTCTCCGAGGCGCATTTCCTGATGACCACCACCACGGCCAATGCCGGCAAGGTGATGCAGCATCTCGAATTCTGCCATCAGGTGCTCTGGCCCGATCTCGACGTGGCGATGGTCTCGGTCTCCGAGCAATGGGCGCAGGCCTCGATCGCCGGTCCGAAGGCGCGCGCGGTGCTGCAGGGCGTCGTCGATCCGCAGCACGACCTCTCGAACGAGGCCTTCCCCTATCTCGCGGCGCGCGCGGTCACGGTCGGCGGCGGCCTTCCGGCTCGGCTGTTCCGGATCTCGTTCTCGGGCGAGCTCGCCTATGAGCTCGCCGTACCCGCCGATCAGGGCGAGGCGATGATGCGGGCGCTGATGGCGGCCGGCGCCGAGTACGGCATCACGCCCTACGGCACCGAGGCGCTCGGCGTGATGCGGATCGAGAAGGGCCATGTCGCCGGCAACGAGCTCAGCGGCCAGACCACGGCGCGCGATCTCGGCCTCGGCAAGATGGCGTCGTCCAAGAAGGACTATATCGGGCGGCTGATGGCGAGGCGTACAGCGCTGGTCGAGGCCAACAGGCCGATCTTCGTCGGCTTCCGCCCGGTCAACCGCAGCGAGCGGCTGCGGGCCGGATCCCATTTCATCGGCATCGGCAAGGCGGCGACGATGGAGAACGACGAGGGCTACATGACCTCCGTCGCCTATTCGCCCCATCTCGAGCACTGGATGGGGCTCGGTCTGCTCAAGAACGGGCAGGCCCGCATCGGCGAGCGCGTCCGGGCGGTCGATCCGGTCCGCAATGGCGATATCGAGGTCGAGATCTGCCACCCGGTCTTCCTCGACCCGGAAGGAGCGCGCCTCCATGGCTGACGCAATGACGACCGCGAACTGGGCGCCGCGAAGCGCCTGGGCCGGCATCCTCCAAGCGGGCCAGCTCGGCACGCCCGCCAAGACCGGCGTTCGGGTCGCAGCGCGCGACGGGCTCGGCATCGCCAGCCTGATCGCCCCGGCCACGGGCGATGCCGCGCTGGCCCCGGCCGTGAAGGCCCGGTTCGGACTGGACCTGCCCTCGACGCCCGCCATTGCCAGCTCGAAGACACATGCCGCGGTCTGGGCCGGGCCCGGCCAATGGCTGCTGATCGCCAACGAACGGGCAGGCTTCGCCGACGCATTGGCGCCGCTTTCGGACGTCGCCGCGGTCGCGGACCAGAGTTCGGGCCGCGCTGCGCTGCGCCTCTCAGGCAACCGCATCCGCGACGCCCTGGCCAAGGGCTGCATGCTGGATCTGCACCCGTCTGCCTTTCCTGTCGGCATGGCCGCCTTGACAAGCATCGCCCATATCGGCGTGCATCTCTGGCGGGCGCAGGACGGCCCGGAAGGGGCGGTCTTCGAGATCATGGTGGCACGCAGTTTCGCCGGCAGCTTCTGGTCCTGGCTTTCCGCCTCGGCGGCAGAGTTCGGCTGCGAGGTCGTCACGAATGAAGCGGCGACCGGGCGAGGTTGAGCGCAGCGCGTCGCGCGCACGCCTCTTCTTTCAATCCTGTCCTCCGCCTCATTCCAGCGAAGGGCCGCCCGCTCGGGCGGCGTCAGCCATGTCCGACCGCACCGCCATCCTGACCCTGTCCTGCCCCGACCGTCCCGGCATCGTCTCCGCCGTGTCGTCGCTGCTGTTCGAGGCCGGCTGCAACATCCTCGACGCCCAGCAGTTCGACGACATCGAGACCGGCTGCTTCTTCATGCGCGTCGTGTTCCAGCGCCTCGACGAGAGCATCACGCATGAGGCCATCGCGGCCTCCGTCGGCGATCTCGCCCAGCGCTTCGGCATGAGCTTCACCCTGCGCGAGCGCACGGCGAAGAAGCGCGTGATGCTGCTGGTCTCGAAGTTCGACCATTGCCTCACAGACCTGCTCTATCGTTGGCGTATCGGCGAATTGCCGATGGAGGTGACGGCTATCGTCTCGAACCACGCCCGCGAGCACATCGCCTCGACCGATCTCGGCGACCTGCCGTTCCACCACCTGCCCGTGACGCGGCAGAGCAAGATGGAGCAGGAGGCGGAGCTCTGGCGGCTGGTGCAGGAGACGAGGACAGACCTCGTCGTTCTGGCGCGCTACATGCAGATCCTGTCGGATGGTTTTTCGGCCAAGCTGCTCGGGCGCTGCATCAATATTCATCACTCCTTCCTGCCCGGCTTCAAGGGCGCCAAGCCCTATCACCAGGCCCATGAGCGCGGGGTGAAGCTGATCGGGGCGACGGCGCACTACGTCACGCCCGATCTCGACGAAGGCCCGATCATCGAGCAGGACGTCGAGCGCATCTCGCATCGCGACACGCCGGACGATCTGGTGCGCAAGGGCCGCGACATCGAGCGGCGCGTGCTGGCCCGTGCCGTGCTGCACCATCTCGAGGATCGCGTTGTCCTCAACGGAAAGAAAACAGTCGTCTTTCGGGATTGACCCGCATAAAATTGCGGTCACCCGGCCCTCGAAGACAAAATCATTCATTTGCCCCCGACGCCGGGTCACGCGCCCTGCGATGGGCGCGTATTTGCTCTGCGCTGCACAGTTGACGCTTTCGTTGGCACATGGCTTGCTAATGGCGACCGAGAGGGAAAACGGCGCAGAAAGCGCCGAGCAACCGGCATTGAGCTTATGAGTGGAGAGATTCCCATGAAAGACCAGGATCTGGGCAAACTGATCGCCCGCGTGAAGGAAGGCGCCCTGTCGCGGCGCTCCTTCATCAAGAAGGCGGCGGCCGTTGGCCTGGCGGCACCGTTCGCCAACCAGCTGCTGGCCTTCAACGGCGTCGCGATGGCGAACGCCACCCTGCCCTACAAGCCGACCAAGGCCGGCGGCGGCGGCCCGCTCAAGGTGCTGCTCTGGCAGGCGCCGACGCTGCTGAACCCGCATTTCGCCTCCGGCACCAAGGACCAGATCGCCTCGCGCATCTTCTTCGAGCCGCTCGCCGGCTGGGACAAGGAAGGCAACCTGATCCCGCAGCTCGCCGCGGAAGTGCCGACCAAGGCCAATGGCGGCCTCTCGGCCGACGGCAAGGAAGTGATCTGGAAGCTGAAGCCGGGCGTGAAGTGGCATGACGGCAAGCCCTTCACCGCCGACGACGTCGTCTTCACCTGGGAATATGCCGCCGACCCGGCGACGGCGGCCTACACCACGGGCTCCTACAAGGACATCAAGGTCGAGAAGGTCAACGACCTGACCGTCAAGGTGATCTTCAAGGAGCCGACCCCGTTCTGGGCCGACCCCTTCGTCGGCACCGTCGGCCAGATCCTGCCGAAGCATCATTTCGGCGAGTACAAGGGCGCCAAGTCGCGCGAGGCCCCGGCCAACCTGAAGCCCGTCGGCACCGGCCCCTACAAGTTCGTCGAGTTCAAGCCGGGCGACATCCTCACCGGCGAGCGCAACACCGACTACCACGTCCCCAACCAGCCGCATTTCGACACCCTCGAAATCAAGGGCGGCGGTGACGCGGTCTCGGCGGCCCGCGCCGTGCTGCAGACCGGCGAATACGACTATGCCTGGAACCTGCAGGTCGAGGACGAGGTCCTCAAGCGCATGGAGACCGGCGGACGCGGCAAGATCAGCGCCGTCACGGCAGGCGATGTCGAGTTCATCATCCTGAACACGACCGATCCGTGGACCGAGGTCGACGGCGAGCGTTCGAGCGCCAAGACCAAGCACCCCACGCTGTCCGATCCGGCCGTGCGCCAGGCGATCAACCTGCTGATCGACCGCGACTCGGTTCAGAAGTTCATCTATGGCCGCGGCGGCACCGCGACGGCGAGCTTCGTCAACGCTCCCGCCAAGTTCAAGTCGAGCAAGCTCAAATACGAGTTCAACATCGACAAGGCGAACAAGATCCTCGACGACGCCGGCTACAAGAAGGGCGCCGACGGCATCCGCGAGAAGGACGGCAAGAAGCTCAAATACGTCTTCCAGACCTCGATCAACGCTCCGCGCCAGAAGACGCAGGCGATCATCAAGCAGGCCTGCCAGCGCGCCGGCATCGACCTCGAGCTCAAGTCGGTCACGGCTTCGGTGTTCTTCTCCTCCGACGTGGCGAACCCCGACACCTACACCAAGCTCTATGTCGACATGGAGATGTACACCACGACGCAGCCGCAGCCCGATCCGGAGCGCTTCCTCAACCAGTTCGTCTCCTGGGAAGTCGCCAGCAAGGAGAACAAGTGGCTCGGCCGCAACGTCTCGCGCTACACCGACAAGGCCGCAGACGAGGCCTACAAGGCCGCCCAGAAGGAGCTCGACCCCGACAAGCGCGCTGAGCTGCTGATCAAGGTCAACGAGATCTTCTGCGAGGCCAATGTGATCCTGCCGCTGCTGTCGCGCACCCGCGTCGCGGCGTCGGTCAACAACCTGTCGCATGACCACAGCGGCTGGGACGTCGATACCTGGAACCTCGCTGCCTGGTATCGCAGCTAAGATCAGAGGGAGCGGGCAACCCGCGCGACCGGACGTCGCGCGGGGAGGGGCCGCTCCCTCTTCGTTTTTGACCAAGCGGAAGCCGCCGTCCTTCGTTGAGAGCGGCCGCCCGCTGTTTGTGGCGACCAAAGACCACGTTCGAAAAGAGTCTGTTTGATGGGTGCTTACCTGCTGAGGCGACTGCTGATCGCTATTCCGAGCCTGCTCGGTATCAGCCTCATCCTGTTCACCGTGCTCGCCATGGCGCCAGGCGATCCGTTCTCGGAAATGGCGACCAACCCCAACGTCCCGCCGGAAGTGCGCGAGGCCTTGCGCGCCAGCTTCGGCCTGAACGACCCGATCATGGTGCGCTATCTGCGCTGGCTTGCGGCCATGGTGCAGGGCGACTGGGGCTTCTCCTTCGCCAGCCGCATCGATGTCGACAAGCTGATCATGCAGCGCGTCCCGACGACGCTGTTCGTCGTCGGCTCGTCGCAGATCCTGGCGCTTTGCATCGCGCTGCCCGTCGGCATCTACGCCGCGACGCGGCCCTATTCGATCTTCGACCAGATCGCCAACACCCTGGCCTTCGTCGGCTTCTCGCTGCCGACCTTCTTCACCGGCCTGCTGCTGATCCTGATCTTCTCGGTGACGCTCGACTGGTTCCCCTTCGTCTACCGCTCGGACATCGCCGCGACCGGATGGCGCTGGTACTGGGAGATGTTCCGCCAGGCGATCATGCCGATCACGGTGCTCGGCCTGTTCCAGGCGGCCTCCTACACCCGCTATGTGCGCTCGGCCGTGCTCGACGTCATCCGGCTCGACTACGTCACGACGGCCCGCGCCAAGGGTCTCAACGAGAAGACCGTGACGCTGCGCCATATCACGCGCAACGCGCTGATCCCGGTCGTCACGCTCGTCGCTCTCCAGATGCCCGCCGTGTTCGGCGGCGCCATCGTCACCGAGCAGATCTTCCGGATTCCGGGCATCGGCTCGCTCCTCATCGACGCGATCCTGGCCAACGACACCCCGGTCATCATGGCCGTGACCTTCGTCTTCGCCTGCCTCGTCGTCCTGTTCAATCTCATCGCGGATATCCTTTATGGCTGGCTCGACCCTCGCATCTCCTTCAGCTGAGCCCGTGTCGGGCCCGGCCCAGACGAGCGCTGCGACCTCCCCCGGGCGCGAAACGTGGAAGCGTTTCCGCCGGCACAAGCTGGCGATGGCGAGCAGCTTCGTGCTCGCCATGCTGATCCTCGGCGTCGTGATCGGCCCCTGGCTCTGGCCAGTGGCGATCAACGAGATCGATTTCTCGGCGCAGCTCCAGACCCCGTCCTGGAACCACCCGTTCGGCACCGACGACCTCGGCCAGGACCTGCTGGCGCGGATGATCTATGGCGGCCGGATCTCGCTGGCCGTCGGGCTCGCGGCGATGTTCGTCGCGACCTTCTTCGGCATCGTCATCGGCGCGATCGCCGGCATGTCGCGCGGCTATATCGACAACTTCCTGATGTGGGTGACGGACCTGTTCCTCTCCCTGCCGCAGCTGCCGCTGCTGCTGCTCGTGATCTATTTCTTCCGCGAGCAGCTCAAGGCGATGTTCGGTGTCGAGGGCGGCGTCTTCGTTCTGATCGTCGTCGTCATCGGCGGCCTCAAATGGATGCCGGTGGCGCGGCTCGTGCGCGCCCAGTTCTTTTCGCTGCGCGAGAAGGAGTTCGTCGAGGCGGCACGCGCCAACGGCGCGACGAAGTTCCGCCAGATGGTCCATCATATCCTGCCGAACGCGATCGGCCCGGTGATCGTGGCGGCGACGATCGAGGTCTCCTCGGCGATCATCGCGGAATCGACGCTCTCCTTCCTCGGCCTCGGCTTCCCGCCGGACATCCCGACCTGGGGCCGCCTGCTGTTCGACGCCAAGGACCATCTCGATTCCGCCCCGCATTGG
>DATDBB010000468.1:0-9283 GCA_036525085.1 Allobosea sp. | reverse complement strand
GGCCTGAGCCATGCGCCTCATCATTGCCGGCGGTCTCAAGGGACAGCTCATCGCGGCCGCCAAGATCGCGATCGCCCACGGCGCCAATGTGACCCATACCGAGGGGCTCGAGCAGACGCTGGCCGTGCTGCGCTCCAAGGGCGCCGACCTGCTGATGGTCGAGGTCACGCTGCCGGTCGCGCAGTTCGTCGCGGCGCTGGAGGCGGAGCGTATCCGCACGCCGATCGTGGCCTGCGGCACCTCGACCGATGCGCGCGCCGCCGTCGCCGCGATCCAGGCCGGTGCGCGCGAATATGTGCCGCTGCCGCCCGATCCGGAACTGATCGCGGCTGTTCTGGAGGCGGTCGCCGCCGACCAGTCGAGCCTGATCTGGAAGGACCCGGCGATGGAGCGGGTCGTGCAACTCGCCGGCCAGATCGCCCGCTCCGACGCGCCCGTTCTGGTGACCGGCGAAAGCGGCACCGGCAAGGAGGTGATCGCGCGCCACCTGCACCAGAAGTCCCTGCGCAAGGACAAGCCCTTCGTGGCTGTCAACTGCGCCGCCATTCCCGACAACCTTCTCGAATCCGAGCTCTTCGGCCATGAGAAGGGTGCCTTCACCGGGGCCATCGCGCGCCGCATCGGCAAGTTCGAGGAGGCCAATGGCGGCACGCTCTTGCTGGACGAAATCTCGGAGATGGATGTCCGCCTCCAGGCCAAGCTGCTGCGGGCCCTGCAAGAGCGCATGATCGACCGCGTCGGCGGCACGCAGCCGGTGAAGGTCGATCTTCGCATCATTGCGACCTCGAACCGCAATCTCGGCGATGCCGTGCGCGAGGGCTCGTTCCGGGAGGACCTGTTCTACCGGCTCAACGTCGTGCACCTGCGCCTGCCGGCGCTGCGCGAGCGACCGGGCGACATCCTGGCGCTGGCCGATCACTTCGCCCGCAAATATGCCGAGCTCAACGGCATGCCGCTCAGGCCGGTCGCCGCGGATGCCCGCAAGCTGCTGCTATCCAACGCCTGGCGCGGCAATGTCCGTGAGCTGGAGAATACGATCCACCGGGCGGTGCTGCTGGCCAAGGGCGCCGAGATCGGGGCGGAAGCGGTGATGACGCCGGAAGGCGAGACGCTCGGCCCGGCGGCCGGGCGCGACACGGCGGCACGCGCTGCGCAGACCGCTGAAGCGGTGACGCGCTCGCTGGTCGGCCACACGGTCGCCGATGTCGAGCGCGAGCTGATCCTCGACACGCTCGACCATTGCCTCGGCAACCGGACCCATGCGGCCAAGATTCTGGGGATCTCGATCCGCACGCTGCGCAACAAGCTCAGCGAATACACCTCCGCCGGGATCGTGGTGGCGGAGCCGGGTCAGGCGCGCGTCAATACGCTCTGACCCGGGATTGTCTCAGTAGTAATAGCGCCGGCGATAATAGCGCGGCCGGGCATAATAGCGGGGGCGATAGTAATATCGCGCGCGGGCATAGTAGCGCGGGCGCGCGTAATAACGCGGCCGGCGGTAATAATAGTACTGGCTGAACTCGGCATCCGTCTTGTCGATGGTGTCCTTGACCTCGGCAGTCACGGCCTCGTCGTCGCGGGCGGGTGCCGGATCGGGCACTGGCGCGGGCATTGGCGCAGGCTTGGGCTGCGCTGCTTCCACGGCTGCGACCCCGCCAATGCTGGCGGCAGCCATGCCGCCGATCAGTGTCATGATGAATGAGCGTCTATCCACGACGTTCCTCCGAAGCTGTCGTTCTCCGCATCTTCCTCCGCTTTCATAAGGCGAAAGCGCTGGTCAGGAGTAATGCATTTGGATGATGCTTTGTTCCCTGCGAAAGATTTCGGCTCTTATGTCTAAGAGGCGAGACAGGCTCATCGCGCCGCGCCGAGACGGACTCTGATCTTTTCCTATCCTGTGGGGCCGTCGACGGCGGTCAAGGGACGCGCGACGCTTTCCAGCGGCTTGCGTTCGGCCCTGACGGCGTAGCGAGCCGCGATCAGCGCCGCCGCGAGCATGAGGACGGCGCCAAACAGGTAGCCTGCGAAGACGCTGCCGCGCGAGCCGGTGTCGATCAGGATGCCGAAGAGCCAGGGGCCGGCGACGCCGCCCGCACCCGTCCCGACGGCGTAGAAGGCTGCGATCGCGAGCGCCCGCATCTCGACCGGGAAGGTCTCGCTCACCGTGAGATAGGCGGAACTCGCCGCTGCCGAGGCGAAGAAGAAGACCACGCTCCAGCACAGGGTGAGCTGCTGCGCGGTGAGGAGGTCGCGCCAGAACAGATAGCCCGTTCCTGTGAGCAGCAGCCCCGAAAGCGCATAGGTCGCGGCGATCATGGTCCGGCGCCCGACAGTGTCGAAGAAGCGGCCGAGGATCAGCGGTCCGAGGAAGTTGCCGGCGGCGAAGGGCAGGATGAACCAGCCGATGGCCTGGGAGGGAATCTGATAGAAGTCGGTCAGGATCAGCGCGTAGGTGAAGAAGATCGCGTTGTAGAAGAAGGCCTGCGACACCATCAGGGCGAGGCCGACGAGGGCGCGCTGCCGATGCACCACGAAAAGGACGTTGAAGACCTCGCCCAGCGGCGTCGCCCTGCGCGGGCGCAGATGCGTCAGGGGCAGCTTTTCCTCGGCGCTCCAGGTCACGCCGGCACGCGCCTCGATCGAGGCGACGATGGCGACGGCTTCGTCGGCACGGCCATGGCTGATCAGCCAGCGCGGGCTCTCGGGAATGAACTGCCTGAGGATCAGGATGACGAGGCCGAGCGCGGAGCCGATGAAGAAGGCGAGCCGCCAGCCGATCTCCGGATCGATGACCGCCGGATTCAGCAGCACGATGGCGCCGATGGCGCCGAGCGCAGCCCCGACCCAGAAGGAGCCGTTGATGACGAGATCGACCCAGCCGCGCACGCGGGCCGGGACCAGTTCCTGGATCGTCGAGTTGATGGCGGTGTATTCGCCGCCGATGCCCATGCCGGTGAGAAAGCGGAAGGCGATGAAGCTCCAGAAATTCCAGGAGAACGCGGTCGCGGCGGTCGCGGCCAGATAGACCAGGACGGTGATGGTGAAGAGCTTCTTGCGGCCGAGCCTGTCGGTGAGCCAGCCGAAGAACAGCGCACCGAGGACCGCGCCGGCGATATAGGCGGCCCCAGCCATGCCGACCTCGGTGTTGGTGAAGCGCAGCGCCGGGCTTTCCTTCAGCGCACCGGAGACGGAGCCGGCGAGCGTGACCTCGAGCCCGTCGAGGATCCAGGTGATGCCGAGGGCAACGACGACGAGCGTATGAAAGCGCGACCAGGGCAGCCGGTCGAGGCGTGCCGGGACGTCCGTCGCGACGACAGTGGGGCTGGCTGCTACGATGATCGGATCCGGCGCTGTCATGCCGGTGGCTCCTCTTTGCTGCCGAATGTCGCGGCCGGAGTAAGGCGGAGGCTACCTGAGAATGGCGGAGACAGCACCGACTGCCTCCGCCTTTCGGATCAGCGGACGATCACGCGCCGATGAACAACGGCCGGGCGGCGATAATAGGGCCGCGGCCGGCGAACGACGACCCGCCTGCGCACGACGACGGGACGCCGATAGGGGGCCGGACGGCGGCGGACGACGACGCGCTCGCGCACCACGACCTGGCTAAAATCGGCGTCGGCCTTGTCGAGGCCGGCCTTGGTGGCCGCATCGAGGTCGCCGGGCTTCGCTGCGGCCTGTGGCTCGGCCGCGTGGGAGAGGGCGATGCCACCGAGGCTCGCAGCGGCAAAGCCACCGAAAAGGCTCATCACGAATGAACGTCTATCCAAAGTCATTCTCCAGTATTTCCGGCTCTTTGAACCGATTATGTCGCCACGTGCCGAGTGGGGCGGCCGAATGGGGCCGTAAAGCGGCAGTTCAATAACGGTTCGTTCAGGAAAGGGTTCCCGGGTCGAATTTTTCGGCCGTCTTAACCACTCGTTCACCATGAGCCCGGCAAGAATTGCCGGGTAGCGCGCGTCTCGGCGCTGGGAGTGGGCTGGTCGATGAGCGACGTGACGGTTGGAACGGGCAGCGGCTTCGACATGAGCCGGGGGGCGATGGGGAAACTCCTCAACCGTCCCGACCTCTTCCTTGCGATCGGCGTCATGGGCATCCTCGTGGTGCTCATCTTCCCGCTGCCGGGCATGCTGCTCGACGTGCTGCTGGCGCTCTCGATCATTCTGTCCGTGCTGGTCCTGATGACGGCGCTGTTCATCGAAGAACCGCTCGAATTCTCGGCCTTTCCGACCGTTCTTCTCATCGTCACGATGCTGCGGCTCGCGCTGAACCTCGCCTCGACTCGCCTGATCCTGGCGCATGGACATGAGGGCAGTGCGGCCGCCGGCCATGTCATCGAGGCCTTCGGCAATTTCGTGATGGGCGGCAATTTCGTGATCGGGGTGATCGTCTTCACCATCCTGATCATCGTGAATTTCGTCGTCATCACCAAGGGCTCGGGGCGTATCGCCGAAGTCGCGGCGCGCTTTGCGCTCGATGCCATGCCCGGCAAGCAGATGGCGATCGACGCTGATCTCGGGGCGGGGCTGATCGACCAGGAGGTCGCCAAGGTCCGGCGCAAGGCGCTGGAGGACGAGGCGAACTTCTTCGGCTCGATGGACGGCGCCTCGAAATTCGTGCGCGGCGACGCGATCGCCGGCCTGCTGATCACCTTCATCAACGTGCTCGGCGGCATCATCATCGGCGTCGCGCAGCAGGGCATGAGCTTCGGCGCCGCCGCCCATAACTATACCCAGCTCACCGTCGGCGACGGTCTCGTCAGCCAGATCCCGGCGCTGATCGTCTCGACCGCGGCGGGCCTCTTGGTCTCGAAGTCCGGCGTGCGCGGCGCCGCCGACAAGGCGCTCGGCAAGCAGCTCTCGGGCTATCCGAAGGCGCTCGGCATGTCGGCGGCGGTGATGCTGCTGATCGCGGTGCTGCCCGGCATTCCGATGCTGCCGTTCCTGACGTTGGCCGCCGGTTCGGCCTGGCTCGCGCGGCATTTCGGCCGCCTCGCCAAGGCCAAGGAGGTCGAGGTCGCCGATGCCGCCCAGGCCGCCTCGCCGCTGCAGGCGGACGGCACGCCGAAGGAAGAGACGCTCAACGACCTGCTCAAGCTCGACGAGCTCAAGATCGAGATCGGCTATGGCCTGCTTCCGCTGGTCAATTCCGCCGGCGGGCAGGACCGCCTGACCGACCAGGTGCGCGCGCTGCGCCGGCAGCTCGCCGCAGAGCTCGGTTTCGTCATGCCGGCGGTCCGCATCGTCGACAACGTCCAGCTCGAGGCGAACCACTACTACATCAAGATCAAGGAGATCGATGCGGGCCACGGCATCGTCTATGCCGGCCAGTACATGGCGATGGACCCGATGGGCGGCAGCGTCAATCTGCCGGGCCACAATGTGCTGGAGCCGACCTTCGGCCTGCCCGCGACCTGGATCGACGGCGCGCTGCAGGACGAAGCCCAGCTGCGCGGCTTCACCGTGGTCGACGCCTCGACGGTGATCTCGACGCATCTGACCGAGGTGCTCAAGTCGCACATGCCGGAGCTGCTCTCGCATGGCGAGGTCCAAAAGCTGCTGCGCGAATTGCCCAAGGACCATGCCGATCTGGTCAAGGAGATCGTGCCGAGCCAGATCTCGACCACCGGCATCCAGCGCGTGCTGCAGCTCCTCCTGTCGGAGCGCGTCTCGATCCGCGATCTCGCCACCATTGTCGAGGGCATCGCCGAGGCCGCTGGCGGCCTGAAAAACCCGCGCGACATCGCCGAGCATGTCCGCATGCGGCTCGCTCGCCAGATCTGCGCGCAGTTCTCGAACCATCAGGGCCTGCTGCCGATCATCACGCTCTCGCCGGCCTGGGAAAGCGTCTTCGCCGAATCGATCATCGGCCAGGGCGACGATCGCCATCTCGCCATGCAGCCGTCGCGGCTGCAGGAGTTCGTGCATCAGGTGCGCGAGAAGTTCGAGGACGCCGCCCGCATCGGCGAGATGCCGGCGCTCGTCACCTCCGGCATGGCGCGGCCCTTCGTGCGCCAGATCATCGAGCGCTTCCGGCGCGAGACGCCTGTGCTCTCGCAGGCGGAGATCCATCCGCGCGTCCGCCTCAAGACGGTCGGGACCGTCTGAGCCGGTTCAGCGCCTGACGACCACGACGAGATAGCGAACCGGCTCGCCGCTCGTATTGACGAATGCGCAATCGCTCGGGGGCCCGAGTTCGAGGCAGTCGCCAGGGCCGAGCCGCATCGTCTGCTCGCCCTCGGTGAAGTCGAGCGTGCCGGACTGGATCCAGATCTGCTGGCGGATGAAGGCATAGGCGCTCGCCGGATAGGCGATCCGCGCGCCCGGCGGCAGCTCGGCCTCGACCAGTTCGAGGCCCGCCTGGCCGGCGGGCGACACCGCCCGGCGCGTGAAGCCGGTTTCGGGATCGCGCCAGAGCGGCTGCTCGTCGCGGCGCCTCAGCCGCTCGCCCGCCGTCTCGATCCGCGCCAGCAGGCTCGACAGCGTCAGGCCGAAGGCGCCGGAGAGCTTGCCGAGCAGGATCGCGGTCGGGCTCGCCTCGCCACGCTCGACCTTGCTGATCATGGCGCGCGACACGCCGGAGCGCTCGGCGAGGTCGCTCAGGCTCCAGCCGCGCGTCTCCCGCTCCAGCCGGACCCTGTCGGCCAATCTTGACGTCAGATCGTCTACTATCATAGCATAGTATCTTCTATAGTGGATGATTCCCAATGCAACCGATTTTCATTCGTCCAGCGGTCGAAGCCGACCTGCCGGCAATACTCACGATCTACAACGACGTCATCGCGAACACGACCGCGGTCTATACCGAGACGCCCGCGACCGTGGAGGACAGGTTCGATTGGTTCCGGGCTCGCACCGGGCAGGGCTATCCGGTCCTCGTCGCGGAAGATGGCGGCGCGGCGGTCGGCTATGCGAGCTTCGGCGACTTTCGGGCCTGGCCGGGCTATCGCCACACCGTCGAGCACAGCGTCCATATCCGCTCGGATCGGCAGGGCAGAGGGGTGGGCAAGGCGCTCGTTTCGGCGTTGTTTCCGCTTGCCGCGGCGCTCGACAAGCATGTGATGATCGCCGGCATCGATGCCGATAATGCGGCGTCGCTCGGGATGCATGAGCGCCTCGGCTTCACGCAGGCGGGGCGCTTCAGCCGGGTCGGGCGGAAATTCGGCCGCTGGCTCGACCTGGTCTTCCTGCAGCGTTTCGTCTGACAGCCCCAAGGCCCGATCCGATGCTGCGGCTGCCCGGCGCTTCCTCCGCTTTCCCCGGTGACCCGCAGCCACATGCACGGGATATCCTCCAAGGCTTCCAGATGTCCCGAAACGCCCTGTTCTTCGCCGTGATGTGCCTGGTCTGGGGGCTGACCTTCCTGCCGGTGAAGATCGCGGCGGAGCATGTGCCGCCGATCTTCTTTGCAGCCGCCCGTTTCGTCATCGCCGGTCCGCTGCTGCTGGCCTGGGCGGGGCGCGACGCCCTGCGAGTGCCGGCGGAGGGATGGCGGCGCCTCGCCGGAACGGCGATGCTGGTGAACACGGCCTGTTACAGCCTGGTGTTCTGGGGTACGGCCCATGCGCCGACGGGACTTGCCGCGATCGTCAACCTCTCCACCATTCCGATCTGGTCGCTGCTGGCGAGCCGGGTGATCGAGGGTACGCGCATCACCCGGCGGCAGGTTGTGGCGGTCGGGCTCGGGCTCGTCGGCCTCTGCTTCCTGTTCTGGACCCGCTCTGCTGGCGGGCTGGACGCGGCGAAACGCGATCCGCTGGAACTCTGGGGGCTGGCCTGCGTGGCGCTGGGCACATTGGCCTATTGCACGGGCGCGGTGCTGACCCGCGCGATCGCGCCTGCGATTCCGACGCTGACGCTGGCGGGCTGGCAGTCGACGATCGGGGCGGTGGGGCTGGTCGCATTGTCGCTCATGATCGAGCCCGTCACGCTCAGCCATGTCGAGGCGCTGGCGTCATGGCCGACGGCGCCGGCTCTCGCCTTCATCATCGTCGCGGGCTCGCTGATGGGCTTCACCATCTATCTGCGGCTGCTGCGCGACTGGGGGGCCTTCCGGGCCGGGCTCTATGCCTTCGTCAGCCCGGTGATCGCGGTCGGCGTCGGCGTCGCCGTGCTGGGCGAGCCTTTCGGCTGGGCGGAGGCGGTTGGAGCACTGATGATGTTTGGCGCGGCCGCGATAGCGCTACGGCGCTGAGGCTCCTCGGTTCGGACGACATCGCCCGGCCGGCCGACGCCTATGGCGGCGGGGCGATGCGGGTGTGGCGCTTGAGCTGGTCGCGCTCGAAGGCGAGCACCACCGGCAGCGAGATCACGAGCGGAATGATCAGGTAGAACATCCGCCAGACCAGCAGCGCCGCGAAAACGGCCGGCGCCGGAATGCCCGGCATCACCGCGAGGAAGACCGCCTCCATTACGCCGACGCCGCCGGGGACCTGGCTCAGCAACCCGGCCGAGAATGAGAGAAGGAAGGCGCCGAGCACGATCAGGAAGCCTGGATTGCCCTGCTCGGGCAGGGCGAAATAGATGATGCCGGCAGCTCCGGCGAGCTCCAGCGGCGCCGCCAGATATTGCCGGGCGACGATCGGCAGGCGCGGATAGATGACCTCGAACTTGCCGATGCGCAGCGGCCTGAACTTGAGCCAGGAGCCGATGGTGTAGAGCGCGACGAAGGCGAGCATGCCGGCCCCGATCAGCCGCGCGGTGCTGTCGCCGATCGTGAACCATTTCGAGAGCCGTCCGAGCGGGCGCAGGATCTCGGGCTCGTAGATCAGCACCAGCCCCATCAGCAGGATCGTGCCGAAGGCGAAGGTGAAGGAGCAGAGCGCCACGAGCACGGCGACCTCGCCGGCCGTCAGCCCCTTCGCCGTATAGGCCCGATAGCGCACCATCCCGCCCGAAAAGACCGAGGCGCCGATATTGTGCGACAGCGCATAGGTCACGAAGGAGCAGAGCGAGATATAGAACCAGGAGATGCCCTTTTCCTTGCCGAGATGGAGCAGGGCGATGCGGTCGTACCAGGCGAGCGCCGCATAGGCGACGAGGGTCGCGAGCGCGGCGTGCAGGAAGGCGTCGGTCGGAATGACCGCGATCTTCTGGCCGATTCGGCTGGCGACGATGCGTAGATTGTCCCAGAAGCTGCCCTGTTCGAGCAGGGCCTCGATGGCGGCGTCCGTTCCCGCCTCGGCCTTGAGCTTGTCCCAGAGCAGATCGACTGACCAGACGACCGCGACGAGTCCGATGATCGGCCAGAGATAGTCGAGATAGCGTTTCATGAAACCCGCGGG
>DATDBB010000467.1:0-4192 GCA_036525085.1 Allobosea sp. | reverse complement strand
CCTGACCGAATGCCAGATGGTCAATCAGTTCGCCGGCTCGAAGGATGTGCCGCCGCAGTTCACCCGCGGCTACGGCCTCGCCTTCGGCCATAGCGAGCGCAAGGCGATGTCGATGTCGCTGGTCGACCGGGCGCTGAAATGTCGCGAATTCGGCGAGGCGGCGGAATACCCGGCGCAGCAGGACGAGTTCGTGCTCTACCACTCCGACAATGTCGAGGCGGCCGGCTTCGTCGAGCATCTCAAGCTGCCGCATTACGTCGATTTCCAGGGCGAGCTCGAACTGATCCGCCGCATCCACCGCGAGCGTGAGGAGCGTCTGACCAAGGACGCGGACAAGCTGCCGGAGGCCGCGGAATGACCGTTCATCAGACCCTGACGGGCGACAACACGAGCCCCGCCTACAACTACGCCTATCTCGACGAGCAGACGAAGCGGATGATCCGCCGCGCCTTGCTCAAGGCGGTCGCGGTTCCCGGCTACCAGGTGCCGTTCGGCTCGCGCGAGATGCCGCTCGCCCGCGGCTGGGGCACCGGTGGCATCCAGGTCACCGCCGCGATCATCGGGCCGCAGGACACGCTGAAGGTCATCGACCAGGGCGCCGACGACACCACCAACGCCGTCTCGATCCGCCGCTTCTTCGAGAAGACGGCCGATGCCCGCACCACCGAGGCGACGGCCGAGGCCACGATCATCCAGACCCGCCACCGCATCCCGGAGGCAGCCCTGACAGCGGGCCAGATCATCGTCTACCAGGTCCCCCAGCCCGAGCCGCTGCGCAAGCTCGAGCCGCGCGAGGCCGAGACCCGCAAGATGCACGCCTGGGCCGAATACGGGCTGATGCAGGTCAAGCTCTACGAGAACATTGCCCGCTTCGGCGAGGTGACGACGACCTACGACTATCCGGTGATGATCAACGGCCGCTACATCATGGCGCCCTCGCCGATCCCGAAATTCGACAATCCGAAGATGCACATGTCGCCGGCGCTGCAGCTCTTCGGGGCTGGCCGCGAGAAGCGCATCTATGCGTTGCCACCGCATACCAGCGTGCGTAGCCTCGATTTCGAGGACCACCCTTTCCGCATCCAGAGCTGGTCCGAGCCCTGCGCGCTCTGCGGCGCGGATGATTCCTATCTCGACGAGGTCGTGATCGACGACCAGGGCTCGCGCATGTTCGTCTGCTCCGACAGCCACCATTGCGAGACGCGTCGCGAGGCCGGCCATCGCGGCACGATGCTCGGCGATGCCACGGCGAGCGGCTTGGTCGATCCTTCACCCTCCACCGTCATCCCGGGCGACCGCAGGGAGACCCGGGATCCATTCCGGAACCCAACCGACCAAGGCTCAGGCATGGATCCCGGGTCTGCGCTTCGCTCCGCCCGGGATGACGGCGCGGATTTGGAAGCGGGAGCGAAATCATGACCCTCCACGTCACCCCTCCCGACACCTCGCTCGAACCCGCGCCTCTCCTCTCCGTCGCCGGCCTCAGTCGCTTCTATGGCGAGCGCATCGGCTGCAAGGACGTCTCCTTCGAACTCTGGCCGGGCGAGGTGCTCGGCATCGTCGGTGAATCCGGCTCCGGCAAATCGACGCTGCTGCGCTGCCTCGCCGGTATCGACAAGCCCGACGAGGGTGAGGTGCTGTTCCGGGGCGGAGCCGAACCGCTCGACATCTATTCGGTGCCCGAGCAGGAACGCCGCCGGCTGATGCGGACCGCCTGGGGCATCGTTCACCAGAACCCGCGCGACGGGTTGCGCATGGACGTCTCGGCCGGCGGCAATGTCGGCGAGCGGCTGATGGATCGCGGCGACCGGCATTACGGCCAGATCCGCGAGCGCGCCCTCGACTGGCTTTCCCGCGTCGAGATCGCCGGCTCGCGCATCGACGACCGCCCGCGCCAGTTCTCCGGCGGCATGCAGCAGCGACTGCAGATCGCCCGCGTGCTGGTATCGGAGCCGCGCCTCGTCTTCATGGACGAGCCGACCGGCGGCCTCGATGTCTCGGTCCAGGCCCGCCTGCTCGACCTGCTGCGCGTGCTCGTCCGCGATCTGGGCTTGGCCGCGATCATCGTCACCCACGATCTCGCCGTGGCGCGCCTCCTGACCGACAGGCTGATGGTGATGAAGGATGGGCATGTCGTCGAGCAGGGCCTGACCGACCAGGTCCTCGACGATCCCCACCACGCCTATACGCAACTCCTGACCTCGGCGGTGCTCAGCGTATGAGCGGCTTCGTCCACCCGCCCTGGTCGGGATTTTCCCGCCCGCCCCCGTCCTCATCGACGGAGCCGGGCGATGTCCGGCAGAAGGCTGGGCACGAGTTGGATCGCCTCGCTCTCGGTCAGGGCGCAGCCCAGCCCTGCGAGGCGGCGGCGGATGAAACGTTGCCCGAAGCCAAACAGGCGGAGGTTATGCCGCCCCTTCCCGTCACATCCGCGTCACCCGGCCCGCACAAGGCACTGATCCCATGACCACGATGATTCGCGTCGAGAACGTCGCCAAGGCCTTCACCCTGCACAATCAGGGCGGCGTGCGGCTGCCCGTTTTCGACGACGTCAATTTCAGCGTCGAGGCCGGCGAGGCCTTGGTGCTCGCCGGAGCATCCGGAGCCGGCAAGTCCAGCCTGCTGCGCATCCTCTACGGCAATTACCGGCCGACCTCCGGCCATATCCACATCACCCATGCCGGCTTACCCGTCGACATCGTGCAGGCGGTGCCGCGTACCGTGCTCGACATTCGCCGCCGCACGCTGGGCTTCGTCTCGCAGTTCCTGCGGGTGATCCCGCGCGTCTCCGCGCTCGACATCGTCCGTGATCCGCTTCTTGCCCGTGGCATCAATGCCCTGGAGGCGAGCGAGCGGGCCAAGGCGATGCTCGCGCGCCTCAACCTGCCCGAGCGGCTCTGGAACCTCGCCCCGGCGACCTTTTCCGGCGGCGAGCAGCAGCGCGTCAACATCGCCCGTTCCTTCGTCGATCCCTCAGCCATCATGCTGATCGACGAGCCGACCGCCTCGCTCGATGCGGCCAATCGCGACGTCGTCGTCGAGCTGATCGCCGAGGCCCGTGCTAAGGGCTCCGCGATCGTCGGGATCTTCCACGACGAGGCCGTGCGCGAAAAGGTCGCGACGCGCTATCTCGATATCACCGCTTTCCGGAAGGCCGCCTGATGCAAACCGTTCTGACCAATGCCCGTCTGATCCTTGAGGACGAGATCGTCACCGGGACGATCGCCTTCGACGGCAGCGGCATCATCTCAGTCGATCAGGGCGTGACATCCCTACCTGGCGCGATCGACATCGGCGGCGACTACGTCGCGCCGGGACTCGTCGAGATGCACACCGACAACATGGAAAAGCACTTCATGCCCAGGCCGAAGGTCTTCTGGCCGAACGGGCTTGCGGCAGCGCTGGTCCATGACGCGCAGATGGCTGCCGCTGGTGTCACGACGGTCTATGACGCGATCTGCGCCGGCACGCCCTTCTCGGCCAAGGACTATCGCAAGGACATCTTCGCCGACGTCATGCTGGCGCTTGCCGAGGGGCGGCGCGAGGGCGTCTTCCGCATCGACCACCGCATCCATATGCGCTGCGAACTGACCAGCCCCGATCTCCTCAAGGACATCGAGCCCTATCAAGACGACGACCTCGTCCAACTGGTGTCGCTGATGGACCACACGCCCGGCCAGCGCCAATGGCGGAACATCGAGCATCTGCGGACCTACGCGATCGGCAACGGCAAGACGGAAGCCGAGTTCGAGGAGGATGTCACGGTCCGCCAGCAGGAGGGCGCCGCCAACGTCAGCCGCAACTGGAGCGCCGTCGTCGAGATGTTCAGCGCACGCGGCATCCCGATCGCGACCCATGACGACACCACGGTCGAGCATGTCGAGGAGGGCCTCGCCTCGGGCGCCGTGATCTCGGAGTTCCCGACCACGGTCGAGGCGGCCACCGCCGCCAAGCAGCGCGGCCTCGCCACCATCGCCGGCGCCCCCAATGTCGTGCGCGGCGGCTCGCATTCCGGCGGCGTCTCGGTCGCGGAACTTGCCGAGAAGGGCCTGCTCGACGGCCTCTCCTCCGACTATGTCCCGGCGAGCCTGCTCCAGGCCGTGCTGAAGCTGCACACCGGCCACGGCATCGCCCTGCCGCAGGCCATGGGCATGGTGACCTGGAAGGTCGCGGATATCCTCGGCCTGAAGGA
>DATDBB010000466.1:0-9617 GCA_036525085.1 Allobosea sp. | reverse complement strand
GCGTCTTCCGGCTTGCCGCCATCGTCACGGAAGATCGTCTCGATCTTGCGGCCGAGCACGCCGCCGCCGGCATTGATCTGCTCCAGCGCCAGTTCCCAGCCCTGGCGGTAGGGCTTCAGGAAGGCGGGCTGTGCCGTATAGCTGTTGATCTCGCCCACCTTGATGGGCCCAGCGCCCTGCGCATGCACCAGGGCCGGCGCCGCGATGATGGTGGCTCCGGCGGAAGCGCCGGCCAGAAAACTCCGACGGTCGATCGTCATCGCTGTTCCCCATGTCTGGCCCGGTGGCGGATGCCCAGGCTCTTTGACAGATTGGCTCTTGGACAGTTGCATGCCGCCGCGTTTGCGTCAGCCGGCAAATTCGTTTGTGTGCCTATGAATTTGAAGAGGCCCAAACTGACTGTCAACGCCGAAAAAATAGCACCGGCTGCGTGGTTGCGAGGCGGCTTCGAGGCCCAGCGGTCGGCAGAAGTTCGCGAATGGAGCTACCTCTGCTCGGGCCTGGCGGGCGTGCCCAAAAATAGGACAATGATGCTGCCCTTTTGCGCTTGTCGCGGGACCGACCGGCACCTATGTATCCCGCACCGCAGCAGCGATGCTGCGTCGCCCTCCTTGGGCGTTTCCTCCCTAGACTTGGGCTGCGCTCACGCGCGGCCCTTTTTTCTATTGGGACGGACCTTTCCTGCGACCGACGGGTCTTGAGTCTCTGGTCCATGTTTTGCGATCGAATTCCCCGGCCTTCTTGGGGGCCTTGGAGGCCCGCAGATCACCGGCGATCGCACAAATCGCGATCATCGTTTTTTTCGGCCAGAGTCTTTGAACTTGGCGACTGAAGCCGGAGGGCAACGAGGCCGACGGTGACGGGCCATCGGCCCGTGTCCGGCGTCGCGTGGTCGTGAGGGCTGAAAGCCCGTTCTCAAAAATGCGGAGCCCCCTGCTTCAAGAGGCCCCTCCGTCGGGCCTCAGCGCGAGAATTTCACCGGCACGGCCAGCGCGACGGTGTTGCCGCCGAGCCCTGCCGGAGGCGCCGGAACGGGGCTCGCGCGACGGATCATCGACACGGCCTCCTCGTCAAGCGCCGCATCTCCGGAACCGCTGATCAGCCGGGCCGAAAGCACGCGCCCCGAGCGGTCGATGCTGAAGGAGACCTGCACGGTGCCGGGGTTCGCTCCGCTGGGGAAGCGCTTGTAGCGGTTGAGGTGCGCCAGCAGCGTGCCGCGCCAGCTCGCCGGCGACACGGAGGGCGCCGATGAGGCGCCCTGCGACGGCGCGGCGGCCGTCGGTGCGTCTTGTGCCTGCGCCGTGGGCGCGCTGGTGCGCTCGGCCGGGGGCTTGTCCTGGTTGATCGGCTTGCGGCGCTCGACCACCTTCTTCGGCGGCGGCTTGCGCTCGACCACCTTCGGGCGGGGCGGAGGCGGGGGTGGCGGCGGCGCCAGCACAGCCGCCGCATCGGGCAGCTTGGGCAGTTCCGGGATCTTGATCTCGGGTTCCGGCTGCACCACGGGCTGCGGTTCGACGACCGGGGGCGGCTCGACGACGGGCTCCGGCTCGGGCGGCGGAGGTTCCGGCTCCGGCGGCTTCTCGATGACGGGTTCCGGCTGCGGCTCGGGCTGGGCCTCAACCATTTCGGGGCCCGGCGCGACCTCCTGCGGCGGCGCCTCGGGCGCAACTGCGAGAGGGGCGAGCTCGATCATCACAGCCGCTGGCGGGGTGCCCATGGCCGCCTCGGCGCGCTGCCAGGTCACGATCATCCAGCCGGCTGCGCCATGTCCGCCCGCGACGATGAGGATGGCCAGCGCCCAGCGCAGCAGGGCCGGCCAGAGCCTGGAGCCGACGCTGTTGGAACGGTCGGCGATGTCGGCGAGCGTCTTCATGGCGTTGGCGCCCCGCCTGCGGGAGCGGCTTGCGCAGCGCCCTGCCCGGTATCCTCGAGCCCGACCAGGGCGATCTTGAGATAGCCCGCCTGCCTCAGCAGGTTCATGACGTCCATCAGCTCGCGATAGGCCACGGCGCCATCGGCGCGCAGGAAGACGCGCTGCTCGCGGTCGCTGTTGGTGCGGGAGTCGAGCGTCGTGCCGAGCGCCTCGCGCGGAACGGCGTCATTGCCGAGCGCAAGCGAGAGGTCCCCCTTGACGGTCAGGAAGACCGGGGTGTCGGGGCGCGGCTGCGGCTGGGCGTTCGAAACCGGCAGGTCGACAGCGACATCGACGGTGGAGAGCGGCGCAGCGACCATGAAGATGATCAGCAGCACCAGGATCACGTCGATGAAAGGCGTGACGTTGATGTCGCTGACCTCGCCTAGGTCGCCGTCCTGCGCATCCTTGAGCGAAACGGCCATGGCTTACTCCGCGTGCACGCGCGGCAGGGACGCAGCACTGGCCGGAACGGGCTGCACGGCGTGAAGGGGCGCGCGGACCGGCGCGGAAGCACTTGCGGGCGCCGGCTGGTGGCGCTCGCGTTCGAGATCGCGCGAGAGATGCTGTAGGATTTCACCCGAGGCGTCCGAGAGCGTCGCGCGATAGCCGGCGATGGCGCGGGCGAAGACGTTGTAGATGATCACCGCGGGAATCGCCGCGACGAGGCCGATCGCCGTCGCCAGCAGCGCCTCGGCGATGCCCGGCGCCACAACCGCGAGATTGGTTGTCTTGGCCTTGCTGATGCCGATGAAGGAATTCATGATGCCCCAGACCGTGCCGAACAGGCCGACGAAGGGGGCGGTCGAGCCGATGGTGGCGAGCAGGCCGGTGCCGCGGGTCATGGAGCGCCCTGCCCTCGCCTCGATGCGGGAGAGCGCGAGCGCGACGCGCTCCTTGATGCCGTCCTCGCCGAGATCCGACGACCGCCTGGTTTCGTCCAGCGCCGCTCCAAGCAAAAGGCCGACATCGCCGCGCAGGCGCCCGCCCTTGCCGGCGATGGCGCCCGAGGCCTCGACGAGATTCGCCGCGGACTGGAGCTTTCGCACGGCGCGCCCGGCGCGGGCCTTGGCGGCAGCGAGTTCCAGCGCCTTGGCGAGCCAGATCGTCCAGGTCACGACCGAGGCGAAGGCCAGCCCGACCATCACCGCCTTCACGACGATGTCGGCCGCCATGAACATGCCCCAGGGCGACAGGTCGTGCGGCAGCGCGGGCAAGGCGGCGGGCTGGACCGAGACCGGGGCTTGCGCGGGCGTAGCCGAGGGAGCGGCGGTGGGATGGGCAGCGGTTGGCGGCGCTATGCCGAGCTGGGGCAGAGCCGGCGGCAGCGCGGTCGTCGGTGCAGCCGGCGCCGCGGTCGCGGCTTGAGGCGAGGCCGGCGTCTGCGGCTGCTGGGCCGATACGGGTGCCAGGCTGGTCGCCAGGCAGATCAGGACGACCGCCGCAGGGCGGATGCGGAGCGTCCGAAAGCGGGACGCGACCCTGCGCGGGAGCTTGAAGGACGTCACCGCCTTCTCCTTGGAATAATTAAAAAAAGCCTTTGCGATCAATGTGATGCGCGTGGCTACGCCTCTCCCAAGCGTTCGCGCATGTCAAGGCGGCAACCCCGGCCAGGGCGGGATGCTGCCATGCAACGCAAGGCGCGGTGGCAAGACGGGACGCCTTGTCGCAGGTCCTGGAGCAGCTCAGGACGACACGCTCTCGGAAGGGGGGAAGCCTGGGCCGAAGCCTTACTCGGCCTGGTCAAGCAGCTCGCGCAACCGCACCGCCAGTTCCATGGCGGTGTAGGGCTTTTTCAGCCAGCTCGCGGCTGCCGCAAGTTCGCGCACCGCGACGCCGGGCTCGGCGAAGCCCGAGGTCAGGATCACCTTGATTCCGGGCCGGACGAGACGCGCCTCGCGCGCCAGCTCGTCACCGGACATGCCGCCGGGCATCACAATGTCGGTGAAGAGAAGGTCCACCTCCGGATGCGCCGCCAGCAGATCGAGCGCCTGGGCGGCGGTATCGGCTTCCAGCACCCGGTAGCCGGTGCCCTCCAGCCTCGCCACCGCGACGCGGCGCACGCGGGGATCGTCCTCGACCACCAGGATCGTCTCGGACCCGGCCGGCAGGTCGTTCTTCGCAGGCGCGCTGTCGAAGCCGGCATTCACGAGGTCGGTTCGCGCGGCGCTCGCTGCCGGCAGGAAGAGGCGCACGCTGGTGCCCTGGCCGACCTCGCTGTAGAGCTGGACATGGCCGCCCGATTGCTTGGTGAAGCCATAGACCATGCTGAGGCCAAGGCCCGTCCCGGCGCCGACCCCCTTGGTCGTGAAGAACGGCTCGAAGGCCCGCTGCCTGACCTCGTCGGACATGCCCTCGCCCGTATCGGTCACGGCGATCAGGACATAATTGCCGGTCCGGACTTCGGGATACATGCTGGCGTAGTCGGCATCGAGCTTCGCCGGCGAGATCTCGACGGTCAGCCTGCCGCCGCGCGGCATCGCATCGCGGGCGTTGAGGGCGAGATTCAGCAAGGCGTTCTGCAACTGCGTCGCATCGACAAGAGCGGAACCCGGCGAGCCCGAGACGATGGTGCGAAGCTCGATCGCCTCGCCGAGAGCCCGCCGCAGCAGGTCGGAGAAACGGGAAACGAGCTGCCCGATATCGGCGAGCTTCGGATTCAGCGGCTGCCGGCGCCCGAAGGCGAGAAGCTGCCCGGTCAGCTTGGCGCCGTCGTCGGCCGCGCCCTGCGCCTCGCTCAGCAAGGCCTGCAGCTTGGGGTCGGTCAGACGCCGCTCGATCATTTCGAGATTGCCGCTGATCACGGTGAGCAGGTTGTTGAAGTCGTGCGCGATTCCGCCGGTGAGCTGTCCAACGGCCTCCATTTTGTGGGCCTGGCGCAGCTCTTCCTCGATGCGATGGCGGCTGGTGAGGTCGCGGATGAAGCCGGTAAAGATGCGGCTGCCTTCGGCGCGGGCCTCGCCAATCGCCAGTTCCATCGGAAACAGGCTTCCATCCTTCTTCTGACCCGTGACGACGCGGCCGTAGCCAATGATGCGGCGTTCACCCGTCGTCAGGTAACGTGAAATATAGCCGTCATGCGCGCCCCGGTCGGGCTGCGGCATCAGGATGCGGACATTGCGCCCGAGCACCTCGCCGCTGCCATAGCCGAACAGCCGCTCGGCTGCGGCACTGAACGAGGTGATCGAGCCGGCGTCGTCGATCACCACCATCGCTTCGGGCACGGTATCGAGAATCGAGCGCAGATGGGCTTCGCGTGCGACGAGATGCGCCTGCGTCGCCCGGAGATCGCTGACGTCGATGTTGGTCTCGACGATCGCGAAGCCGGAGCCGGCCTCCGATTGGGCCACCACCCAACGGCTGGCGACGAAGATGGGATGACCGTCCTTATGGCGATGCGTCAGCTCGCCTTTCCAGATGCCCTGCCTGCGCAGATCGACGACGATATCGGCGAGCGGCTCGGGAAAGACGGTATCCAGCAGTTCATGCGCGACCCGCCCGAGCGCTTCCGCACGCGTCCAGCCATAAAGGTCCTCGCAGCCGCTGGTCCAGCGCGTGATCACGCCGTCGAAGCCGTGGACGATGATGTTGGCGCTGTCGAGAACCCGCGCGATCTCGTCGAGGCTGAACTCGCTTGTGACGGTCGACCGCATGGCCGGCGCTACCTCGACGTTTCGATTCTCAGTTCGGCCAGACGGCTTGCTGGACCGCACCTGCACCGGCGGCACGGTTATCCTCGTCATCGGCCTCGCCCGCAAGCATCGCGAGCTTGCCAAGCTTGCGGACGACCATGGTGTGGCGGCTGCTCGGCGCGATGACGCCGCAATTGGTCAGCCTGGTCATGGTGCGCGAAACCGTCTCGATGGTCAGGCCGAGATAGTCGGCCATGTCGAGGCGGGTCATCGGAATCTCGACCACCGGCTGCTTCTGGTCGGCCCCGAGGCGACGGGCGATGACGAGCAGGAAGCTGGCGACGCGCTCCTCCGCGCTCTTGCGGGCGAGCAGGACCATCTGGTCCTGGGCCGCGGCCATTTCATCGCAGAGGCAAGCGAAGAGCTGGGGCCGCAGTTCCGGCGAGCGGTTGATCTCGTCCTGGAAGCGGCCATGCTCGTAGCGCCGCAGCTTCGTCCGGGTCACGGCCTCGGCGGTGTAGAGGTAGTGGTCCTTGAGCGAAACGCCCAGCAGATCGCCAGGGTAGAGGAAGCCCGTGATGACGCGGCGGCCGTCGCTCAGGATCCTGAAGACACGCAAGGTGCCTTCGACGACCTCGAAGACGTGCCGGGCGTCGTCGCCTTCCCAGAAGATCGCCATTCCCGGCTCGAAGGTCTCGATCGGCTGCCCACCGAACAGGCTGCGCAGGCTGGCCACCTGAGGCGGGATCGTCGCGAATCGCCTGACAGTGCCGTTCGGCTGTGACATGGTGGTTTGCGAGATCATCTGTGCGTCATCCCCGTGTGATCGACGCGCCGAATTGAACCCACCCTGGTAACGGCCGAACGGCGCGACCGTTACGATCCGTGCGAAATCGTGACGGTTTGTAACAGCCCGGGCGACGAGGAAGCGCACCACAGCCGGACATGACCGACCTCGCTACCCGCAACGAGCATATCCTGGTGGTCGACGACGACATCCGCATCCGGCAGATGCTGATTCGCTATTTCGAGGATGAGGGCTATCGCGTCACGGCTGCGGCGGACGGCGCCGCGATGCGCGACAGCCTGCAGAAGAATGCGATCGACATCATCCTGCTCGACCTCGTCCTGCCCGGGGGCGAGGATGGCCTTTCGCTGGCGCGCGAGGTGCGCTCGCGCTCCGATGTCCCCATCATCATGCTGACCGGCCGCGACGACGTCGTCGACCGGATCGTGGGCCTCGAAGTCGGCGCCGACGACTACATCGCGAAGCCCTTCCACCTGCGCGAGGTGCTGGCGCGGCTGCGGACCGTCCTGCGCCGGCGGCAGCCCACGGCAGCGCCCCGCATGGATTCCGGGGAGGCGATCCGCTTCGATGGCTGGATGCTGGATCTCGGTCGGCGGCAGCTCGTCAACGCCGAGGGTAAGGAGATCGCGCTCACCACGGGCGAGTTCGACATGCTCACCGTGCTGGCGCGGCATCCCGGTCGTGTGCTCTCACGGGACGTGCTGATGGACCTGACCCATGGCCGCAATCTCGAAGCCTTCGACCGGACGATCGACGCGCAGATCGCGCGGCTGCGCAAGAAGATCGAGCGCGATCCGAAGCAGCCGACCCTGATCAAGTCGGTGCGCGGCGTCGGCTACGTCTTCACGGGCAAGCTATCGCCCTGAGACTGCGCCCACGGCACCTCCTCCAGCGGTCTCGGGTCGAGCATCAGCGCGATGCCATGGTTGCAGACGGTCCGGCCGCTCTCATCGATATGGCGGCGCAGGCGCTGCGAACCTTCGATGCGGAGGCGGATCGCGGCGCAATCGAGCCGTCCGGCGGCGCTGCAGAGGTCGCAGAGGAGCGCGGCCGTCACGCCCACCTCGTCGGCGGCGCTCGCCACGACGAAGACAGGCACGTCCAGGATCGCTCCCTGCACCGGATGTCTGGCCACCGCATGCACGCAAAGGCCCTGCAGGTAGCCGAGCGGATTCTTGGCAACGATGATCGCCTGCCGGCGACCAGCCTTGCCGGCGCCCGTTCGAACCTCGTCGCAATAGCTTCGCCAGCACGCGATATCGAGCTGCGGAGCGAGCCGGCCGACGAGCAGATAGGCCGCATCGACCTGTTCGGCCGTGAGTGGCGCTGTCGTGTAGGCGCGCTGCATGGCGAGATTTCCCAGCTGCGATGTTTCTGGTGTCGCCGTCACGGAGCGGCGTCGCCGATGGCGACCGCGGGGCGCATCGCGCGGCGCATTGGAGCGCCGCGAGCAACTCTCGATGTGATCAGCATGGCCCACCTCCCTGGACGAGGGAGCACAGGCTAGACGCCATGGCGAAGACGGCCTTGAGCGAGATCAAGCTGCGGAGAGGCAGCTTACCGGATCCAGACTCGCGGCGTGCGCCGGGTCATGTCTCCCGCTGCGCTTGCGGGAAACGGACCCCGAAGGCTCCCTCTCGCTCGGGCGGGAGCCTAACCGTCAGGGACAGCGCGCCGTCCTCGGCGTCCTGGCGTTCGAGAATCTCGCCATTGGCATGCAGCCAGGCGAGCGACTTGCCGTCGCCGGGCGCGAGCGAGAGGCGGTAGACCGGCCGGCTGCGGGCGATTCGGGTTTCGATCGCGTCCGTGAGCCGGCCGATCCCGTCGCCGGTCAGGGCCGAGACGAGGACGGGACGCGACGCCTCCGGCTTCAACCCGGCGAGGCCGAGCTGTCGCTCGCGTTCCTCCGGAGCCAGCAGGTCGGACTTGTTCCAGACCTCGACGACGCGCTGGCCGTCATCGGGGTCGATACCGAGATCGCGCAGGATCGCCTGGACGTCGGCGGCCTGGGCCTGCGTGTCTTCATGGGCGACGTCGCGGACGTGCAGCAGAACGTCGGCCTCGATCGCATCCTCCAGCGTGGCGCGGAATGCGGCGACGAGCTGAGTCGGCAGGTCGGAGATGAAGCCGACCGTATCGGAGAGCATGATCCTCGCGCCATGCGGCAGCTTCAGCGCGCGCGCCGTCGGATCGAGCGTCGCAAACAGCATGTCCTGCGCCAGCACCTCGGCCGAGGTCAGGCGGTTGAACAGGGTCGATTTGCCGGCATTGGTGTAACCGACCAGCGCAACCACCGGATAAGGCACGCGTTTCCGGCTGGCGCGGTGCAATCCGCGGGTTCGCTTGACCGCCTCGAGATCGCGCTCGATCTTGGTCATGCGCTCCTGGATGATGCGCCGGTCGGCCTCGATCTGGGTCTCGCCGGGGCCGCCGAGGAAGCCGAAGCCGCCGCGCTGGCGCTCGAGGTGGGTCCAGGACCGCACCAGCCGGCTCTTCTGATAGTTCAGATGCGCGAGTTCGACCTGCAGCGCGCCTTCCTTCGTGCGCGCCCTGCGGCCGAAGATTTCGAGGATCAGGCCGGTGCGGTCGATGACCTTGCAGCCGAAGGCCTTTTCGAGATTGCGCTGCTGCACCGGCGACAGCGCGCAGTCCATCACGACGAGGCCGATCTCCTCGATCTTGATGCGCTCGGCGATCTCCTCGACCTTGCCCTTGCCGAGATAGGTCGCCGGGCGCAGCGCCGTCAGCAGAACCTGGATCGGCTCGACGACAGTCAGATCGATCGCCGCGGCGAGGCCGACAGCCTCGTCGAGCCGCGCCGCGAAGGAACGCTGATTGGCGTCGGCGGCTACGCCGCGGCGCTGCTGATAGGGGCCGACGACGTAGGCGCGGGTGTTCGCCGCGATCTCGCGCTCGATGGCGTCGAGCGGCTTGGTCGCCGCCCTCGCCTCATCCGCATCGCTGCGGGCGCCCATGAGATCAGGCCTTGTCCTGTTCCTCGGGCTCGAACAGCTGCACGGGGTGACCGGGCATGATGGTCGAGATGGCATGCTTGTAGACGAGCTGGGAATGCCCGTCGCGCCGCAGCAGCACGCAGAAATTGTCGAACCAGGTGACGACGCCTTGCAGCTTGACGCCGTTGACGAGGAAGATCGTCAGCGGAATCTTCTGCTTGCGTACATAGTTGAGGAACGTGTCCTGTAGATTTTGTGCCCGCTCTGCGGCCATGGGTAGCCCCTGTTGTTGGGATCGCTGATCGGGTTCA
>DATDBB010000465.1:0-13550 GCA_036525085.1 Allobosea sp. | reverse complement strand
CGCCCATCACCGCGTCCTGCATTTCGTCCTGCGCCGCCCGGGCCTGACGATCGCCGAACTGCTCGACATTCTCAAGATCACCAAGCAGAGCCTGAACCGCGTCCTGAAGGAACTGGTCGAGACCGGCTTCGTCGAGCAGCGTACCGGCGTGCAGGACAAGCGCCAGCGCCATCTGCATGCCACTCCGGCGGGGCAGGACCTCGCGCTGCGCCTTGTCCAGCTGCAGGCCAAACGGATCAACGCTGCGCTCGGCGACCTCGCGCCGGAGGCGGCGGAGACGGTCGCACTCTATCTCGCGGGGTTGATCGATCCGGCCGAACGCCACAAGGTGCAGAGCTTCCTCGCCGCACCGCGATGAGGAGCGAGCGCAGGAACAAGGCTGCGCAACACGACGACCGCACGGGAACGCGAGGGCGCAGGCCCACGAGGACGAAAGACACATGGCCGCACAGCCGGCACGCAAGCCTTTGCCCGACGAAGCACCCCACATCCTCGTGGTCGACGACGATCGCCGCCTGCGCGATCTCTTGGCGCGCTTCCTCGGCGACAATGGCTATCGCGTCACCACGGCCGCCAATGCGGCGGAAGCGGATTTGCGCCTCGCTCGCCTCGTCTTCGACGCCATGGTGCTCGACATCATGATGCCCGGCGAGAACGGCTTCGACTTCGCCCGCCGCCTCCGCACCGATTCCGCCGTCCCGATCCTGATGCTGACCGCCCGCGCCGACGGCAAGGACCGCATCAACGGGCTCGAGATCGGCGTCGACGACTATCTCGCCAAGCCGTTCGAGCCGCGCGAACTGCTGCTGCGGCTCGGCAACATCCTGAAGCGGACCATCGTGGTCGACACCGCGCAATCCGGGCCGCGGCCCGATTTCGTCCGTTTCGGCCCGTTCCTCTACGGCTTGTCGCGCGGTGAGCTGCGCAAGGGCGAGGAACCGATCCGCCTCACCGAGCGCGAGCGCGAGATCCTGACCGCGCTGGCCGAGCGCGCCGGGGAAGTGGTGCCGCGCGAGGAACTGGCCGCGCAGGGCACCGCCGCCAATGACCGCACGGTCGATGTCCAGATGAACCGCCTGCGCCGCAAGATCGAGCGCGATCCGGCCGACCCGCTCTATCTCCAGACCGTCCGCGGCGTCGGCTATCGCCTCCTGACGGATCGGACGTGACCCCGCTCCAGCCCGGCAGGCGTCGCAGGGGCGTGACGCGGGCGCTCGGCGGCGGCATGGGGTGCATCGCCTCGGTGATGACGCACTGGAAGACGAGCCTGAACAACCGGCTCAAGCCCCTGCTGCGGCTGGCCGGCAGGCCGTTGCACGCGATCGCCCGATACATGCCCAAGGGCCTCTATCCGCGCGCGCTGGTGATCGTCATCGCCCCCGTCGTGCTGCTGCAATCGGTCATCGCCTATGTCTTCATGGAGCGGCACTGGCAGACGGTGACGCAGCGCCTGTCATCGGCCGTCTCGGCCGACATCGCCACCATGATCGACGTCTATGAGAGCTATCCGCAGGATGCCGACGCCAGCGTTCTCGCGCGCATTGCGGCCGACAGGCTCGGCATGGACCTCGACATCATCCCCGATTCCGACCTGCCTCCACCCGGTCCGCGCCCCTTCTTCTCGCTGCTCGACAGCGCGCTCTCGGCCGAGCTCGCCCAGCAGGTCGCCCGCCCGTTCTGGCTCGACACGGTCGGCCGTTCGAGCCTGATCGAGATCAGGATCAAGCTCGGCAAGAACGTCATGCGTATCCTGACGCGGCGGAACTCCGCCTATGCCAGCAACAGCCACATCTTCCTGCTCTGGATGATCGGCACCTCGCTGATCCTGTTGACGATCGCTGTGCTGTTCCTGCGCAACCAGATCCGGCCCATCCTCAAGCTCGCCGATGCGGCGGAGGCCTTCGGCAAGGGCCGCGACGCCGATTTCCGGCCGCGCGGCGCGCGCGAGGTCCGCCGCGCCGGCAATGCCTTCATCGAGATGAAGCGCCGCGTCGAGCGCGCCGTCGGCGAGCGCACGACGATGCTGAACGGAGTCAGCCACGATCTGCGCACCATCCTGACCCGCTTCAAGCTCTCGCTGGCGCTGCTGGAACGTTCATCGGAGATCGACGCTCTTGAAAAAGATGTCGACGAGATGAGCCGCATGCTGGAGGACTATCTTGCCTTCGCCCGCGGCGATGCCGGTGAAGTGGCGGTCGAGACGGACATCCGGGCGCTCATGGAGGAGCTGAAATCCGACGCCGAGCGGCACGGTCACCAGACCGAACTGACCGTCGTCGGTGACCCGCTGGTGGTGATCAGGCCGGATGCCTTCCGCAGGCTCATGACCAATCTCGTCTCGAATGCCGCCCGCTTCGGTGACCGCATCGCCATCCGCGCGACCCATGATGCGCGCTATCTGATCGTCATGGTCGATGATGACGGGCCGGGCATCGCGCCCGAGCAGCGCGAGGATGTGTTCCGACCGTTCTTCCGTCTCGACGAAGCCCGCAACGTCGATTCCGGCGGCACGGGTCTCGGCCTCGCCATCGCCCGCGACATCGCCCGCGCCCATGGCGGCGACATCATCCTCTCGGATTCCCCGCTGGGCGGCCTGCGGGCGACGGTGCGGCTGCCGGTCTGAGGCTCACCTCCCGCCTATCGGGGCGAGCTTCGGCAGGCGCTCCACGGCATGATCGAGGAACGCCCTGACCTTTGGGGCGAGATGCCGCCCGCCCGGCACGACGAGTTGCACCGGCAAGGGCGGCGGCTCGTAGTCCGCAAGCAGCCGCAGCAGGGCGCCCGATTCCAGATCCTCCGCGACCTGATAGGATAGCGGGCGGGCAAGCCCCCTGCCCGCGCGGGCGGCAATCAGCACGGCTTCGATCTCGTTGACGATGAAGCGCGGCGTCACCACGACGCGCGCCTCGCCCCCCGCTCCGCCGAAGCGCCATGTCAGGCCCTGGTTCGCGGCGACGCTGGCGATGGTATCGTGTGCCGCAATATCGGCCGGCGCCGCGGGCGCCCCCCGTCGACGCAGATAGTCGGGCGAAGCGACGAGCAAGCGCCGGATCTCGCCGATCTTGCGCGCCACGAAGCGCGAATTCGCGAGCGGGCCGATCCGCACCGCCAGATGCAGATCCTCGTCGATCAGATCGAGATTGCGGTCCGCCAGCACGAGCTCGACCTGCACCTCGGGATGACGGTCGAGGAACTCCGCGACCAGCGGCGTGACATGGCGGCGGCCGAAGGCGAGCGGCGCGGTGATCCGCAGCAGCCCGCGCACCGGCGCGGCCGCCGCATCCCCGAGCGACGCCTCGTAATCCGCAAGCAGGCGGCGCGCCGTCACGACGAGTTCACGCCCGGCATCGCTCGGCGCCAGGCGGCGCGTGCTGCGCGCGATCAGCCGCGCCCCGGCGCGCTCCTCGAGCGACGCCAATGCCCGCGTCACCGCCGGCCGGGACCGCTTGAGCCGCCGCGCCGCGCCGGCAAGGCTGCCGGCCTCTACGATGGCGACGAAGATCGCGAGTTCGTCGAGCCGATCCATCAATCGTTCCGAATAATGGAATTCTGAGTTTCAAAGCTATCAGATTTCGGTCGCGAGACGAAACGATCATGATGCGGCTCCCCTTCGGAGATAGACACCGCCATGACTCGGACCCCACTCATCCTTCACGGCACGCCGCTCTCGGGCCATGCCCATCGCGTCGAACTCCTGCTGCGCGCGCTCGGCCTGCCCTACAGGCTGGAGCCCGCTCCGGCCGAAATCCGCCGCGGCGATGCCTTCCGCCGGCTCAACCCGTTCCAGCAGATCCCCGTGCTCGAGGACGGATCGACCGTGCTGTCAGACAGCAACGCGATCATGGTCTATCTGGTGAAGCGCTACGCACCAGGCAGCGATTGGCTGCCGGACGATCCTATGACTGCCGCCGCCGTGCAGCGCTGGCTTTCCGTCGCCGCGGGCGAGGTGATGCACGGCCCCGCCATGGCCCGCCTCATCCACCAGTTCGGCATCAGCGACGACATCGGCCGCGCCGAGCGCATCGCAGGGCGCGTCCTGAACTGGATGGACGAGCATCTGGCCGGGCGCGCCTTCCTCGCCGCCGACCATCCGACTCTCGCCGATCTCGCCTGCTATTCCTATGTCGCCCATGCGCCGGAAGGGGGCATTCCGCTTCAGCCCTATCGAGCAGTGAGAGCCTGGCTCGGCCGCGTCGAGGCCCTGCCGTTCTTCACGGCGATGCCGGCTTCGCCCCGGCCCATATCCGAGGCCGCCCATGGCTGAGAACCCTTTCCACGACGGCGAGCGAGCCGCGCAGGCTCGTGCCGGCGTCTCGTCGTATGGCGCCGGCATCAGGACCTTCATGCCGGATCAGCACCGCAGCTTCTTCGCCGGGCTGCCCTGGCTGTTCGCTGGGCTGGTCAACCCGCAAGGCTGGCCGCTGGCGACGGTCCTGACCGGCGAACCCGGTTTCGCCTCCAGCCCGATTGCGACGACGCTGTCAGTCCGGTCCCTGCCGGCGGCGGATGATCCCGCCGGTATCGCGTTGCGCCCGGGAGCACCGATCGGCCTCCTCGGGATAGAATTTGAAACGAGGCGCCGCAACCGCGCCAACGGGATGGTTACGGCACGCGATGCGAGAGGTTTCGACGTCTCGGTCAGCCAGAGCTTCGGCAATTGCGCGAAATACATCCAGATTCGTCATCGCCTCGGCGCCAGGCCGGGTGAGCCGGGCGCGATCGAGCCCTTGGCCGGCCTCGACGACGCGGCCCGCACGATGATCGCACAGGCAGATACGCTCTTCATCGCGACCGCCACCCCTGCCGGCCATGCGGGCGGCGGGGTGGACATGTCGCATCGCGGCGGCAGAACGGGCTTTGTTCGGCTGGACGGTGAGACCCTGACGATCCCAGACTTCGCCGGAAACCGCTATTTCAACACCTTCGGGAACCTGCTGCTTGAGCCGCGCGCGGCCCTGCTGTTCGTCGATTTCGCGACGGGGACGACACTGCAATTGCAGGGCGTCACCGAGATCATCTGGAGCGGCGACGACGTTTTGCGTCTCGACGGAGCCGAGCGGCTCTGGCGTTTCCATGTCGAACGCGGCTGGCGTCGTCCCCACGCCTTGCCGCTACGTTGGTCGGAGCCGGAATTCGCGCCGACGACGCTGGAAACCGGCTTGTGGCGGGCGGCTGCCTAGAACAGCCGCCCACCCTTAGGCACATCCAGCCCCGGCCCGATCAGCACGACCTCGCCATCGGCATCGGGCACGCCGAGCGTCAGCACCTCGGACATGAACTTGCCGATCTGGCGCGGCGGGAAGTTCACCACCGCCAGGACCTGTCGTCCCGGCAGGTCCTCCGGCTTGTAGTGCCGGGTGATCTGCGCCGAGGACTTCTTCAGCCCGATCGTGCCGCCGAAATCGATCACCAGCTTGATCGAAGGCTTGCGCGCCTCGGGATAGGGGGCGGCCTCGACGATGGTGCCGACACGGATGTCGACCTTCAGGAAATCGTCGAAGCCGATCGTGGCGGCAGACTCGCCGGCGTTGGGCGACGTGCTCAAAACTCTTCCCAATCCTTGTCATGGGCGCTGGGGTCGATCTTGCGGGCCGTCGCCGCGCCACCGGAATAAGCCACCGGCTGCGCCGCGCGCGGGGGAGCGGCGCGCCGCGCGGGCGCCGCTGCGACGGCGGCCTGCATGGTCTTGGCCATCGCCCTGAGCCCGGCGACATCGCCCCCGAGCTGGAAGCGCGCGACCAGCGCCGAGAGCCGGTCGGCCTCCTGCGACAGCGAATGCGCGGCAGCCGTGGATTGCTCGGCCATGGCGGCGTTCTGCTGGGTCGACTGGTCCATTTCGCCGACCGCGGTGTTGACCTCCTGAAGGCCCGAGGCCTGCTCCTGTGCCGCGCCGGCGATCTCGGCGACGAGCGAAGTCGCCCGCGTGATCTCCTCGGCCATGCGCTGGAGTGCGCTGCCGGTCTGGCCCACCAGCGAGACGCCCTTCTCGACCTCGCTGTTCGAGGCGGCAATCAATTCCTTGATCTCCTTGGCCGCGGCAGCCGAGCGCTGGGCCAGCGCCCGCACCTCGGAGGCGACCACCGCGAAGCCCTTGCCGGCGTCGCCGGCACGGGCCGCCTCGACGCTGGCGTTGAGCGCCAGCAGATTCGTCTGGAAGGCGATCTCGTCGATGACGCCGACGATCTGCGATATCTCGTCGGCGGATTTCTCGATGCCGCCCATGGCGAGCACGGCGTCGCGCACGATCGAGGTCGACTGCTCGGCCTCGGACTTGACCTGCGTCGTCGCCTGGCTGGCGAGCCGTGCGCTCTCTGCCGTCTGGCGCACGGTCGCGGTGAGTTCGTCGAGCGCGGTCGCGGTTTCCTCGACGGAGGCCGCCTGCTGCTCGGTGCGGCCGGCGAGATCGTCTGCCGCCTGGCTGATCTCGACCGATCCGGCCTTCATGCTCTCGGTGTTGGTCGCGATCTGCCGCATCGTCTCCTGCAGCTTGGCGATCGCGGTGTTGAAGTCGTCCCGCAGCTTGGCGTAGTCGGAGCCGAAGCTGTCGGTGATGCGGTAGGTCAGGTCGCCCTCGGCGAGACGCTCGAGCCCAGTGCCGAGCGCATGGACGACGCCCTCCTGCACCCGCGCCTGCTCGGCCCGCTCCGCCTCGCTGCGCCGGCGCTGGCCGTCGGCGGCATCGCGATGGCCGGCAGCCTCCTGCTCCATGCGGGCCTTGTCGGCCTCCATCGCGTCCTTCGCCATCGCCGCATCGCGGAACACGACCAGCGCGCGCGCCATCGAGCCGATATCGTCAAGCCGGTCCTGATACTTGATCTCGGCCTTCAGATCGCCGGCCGCGAGCCCGTTCATCGTGCCTGCGAGCGAAGCCAGCATGCCGGAGGCGCGGCGGCTCAGGAAGATGACGAGCCCGAACATGACGAGCCCGAGCGGCACCAGAACCGCTGCGACTTCGCCGATCATGCGCAAGAAGGCGGCATCGACGTCATGGACATGCAGGCCGGAGCCGATCGTCCACTGCCATTTGGGAATGGACGTGACGTAGGAGATCTTCAGCGAGGGTTCCTTGTCTCCCGGCTTGACCCAGCCATAGTCGACGAAGCCTGCACCCGGCCCCTTGGCGAGCTTGATCATGTCCTGAACGAAGAACTTGCCCGTCGCATCCTTCAGCGGCGTCATGTCCGTCGTTTCGATCTTCTTGTTGGCATGCGAGACGCTGATGCCGTTGTAGTCGATGACGAAGTAGTAGTTGCCGTTGTCGAAGCGCGCATTGGAGATGGCGTCGATCGCCATCTTCTTGGCCTCGGCTTCCTTCAGTTCGCCCTTCTCGACGCGCGCCAGGAAGCTGTTGACCGTCGAAGTCGCGGCCTCGACCACATTCTTCATTTCGGCGCGCTTCAGCTCGATCATGTCGTCGCGCGCCGTGTAGAGCGTCAAGCCGACGCTTCCGACCGAGATGACAATCGCGAGAGCGGCGATCAGCGCGAAGGAGCGGCTAATCGACAGGGTGGCGAGCTTCTTCGTCAACGACATGGGGAGCCCCTGAGGGATGGAGATTCCTCAGAGTCGCGCGAAATGGCTAAGAGTCGCTTAACGATGTCGCATTTCAGCCATGATTGGGCACGGCTTGCTCAAATTGCAGGCGCGAAGTCCTCGTTCTCGCCTCCGCGCCTCCCCCTCGCGGCTTCGCCCCGCTCGCGCCGACGCACATGCGGGCGCCGGCCGGAGCACAGCGCCCGAGCCAGACAACGCAGCGGCGCCGTCAGACGATGGACGTCCTCGACGCGCGACATGACCCATCCGGCGGTCTTCAGTTCCCTGTCGAGCCGGGCCATCGTCCTCGAGAGTTCGGGCTCGTCATCGTCGAGCCAGGTCTCGGAGACGCGCGCCATCAGCAGCACCGCGCCCTGCACCCGCACGGAGCCGAGCGCATCTTCCGTGGGAATGCCGGCCGATGCCAGCATGTAACGCCAGGAATTGACCGCGCCGCGGTTCAACTGCGCCATCGTCAGCGGATCGCGGCGGATCGCCGGCGCGATCCTGCGCAGCGCGTCCTTGTAGGGCGCAAGCGCATCGAGGCGGCGCATCACCAGGTCGAACATGCGCTCGCGCACCGGCTCGTCGGCGAGGTCGTCGGAGGTGTCCGCCATCACCGCCTCGTCGACGAGGCGGGTCAGCCCGCCCAGCATGGCGAGCTTGGACGGAAACAGATCACGCAGCTTCGCCAGTGGCAGACCCGCCTCGCTGGCGATGTCCGAGAGTTCGATCTCGTCCCAGGGACGCGTCGCCGCCAGGCGCATCAGAGCATCGATGACCTGCCTGCGCGGATTGACAGCGGGGGCTGCCGGGCCGGGGGCGGGATTGGCTTCCGGAGAAACGGGTTTGCGGGCCATGGGACGTCTCCTTCACGACGCAGTCCGCAGAATCTAGGCCTCGATCGCGGCCTATGAAAGGCCGTTCAGCCTGAAAGCTCTTCGGCGCGACGTTTTGCGGCGGCTACCGTCTTGATCATCAGCGGCTTCAGCCCGTCATCGGCCATCAGCACCTCCAGCCCTGCAGCTGTCGTTCCGGCCGGCGAGGTCACGTTCTGGCGCAAGGTCGCCGGCGAGAGCGGTGACTGGTGGAGCATCTCGCCCGCGCCCTCGATCGTCGCCCGCGCCAGCCGCTCGGCGATGTCCTCGGGCAGCCCCGCCGCCTTGCCGGCCGCCGCCAGGCACTCGACCAGATGGAAGACATAGGCCGGCCCGGAGCCGGACACCGCCGTGACCGCATCGATCAGGCTCTCGCTTTCGAGCCACTCGACCGTGCCGATGCTGCCGAGCAGCGCATCGGCCATCGTGCGTTGGGCGGAGGTGACGCCGGGCCCGGCCGCCGCCGCCGTGGCGCCGCGCTGCACGGAAGCCGGCAGGTTCGGCATCGCCCGGATCATCGCCGTGGCGTTGGGCAGCCGCGCCGACAGGTCGCCCAGCGTCTTGCCGGCGAGGATCGAGATCAGCAGCGTCTGCGGCCGGATCAGGGCCTGCACGGCCGGCGCTGCGGTATCGAGCATCTGCGGCTTGGTCGCCAGCACCAGGACATCGACTGAACCCAGCGATTGCGGGTCCGGGTTGATCGTCATGCCCTTCTCCGCCGCCAGCGCGGCCATCTCGTCGGAGGGCTTCGGATCGATCAGGCTGATCCCCTTGGGCTCCATGCCGATGCGCAGCCAGCCTTCCAGCATGGCGCCACCCATCTTGCCCGCACCGATAAGGACGAGCGATTGCGGCAGGTGGCTGGACATGACGGATTCTCGCGGCTCTCTGGACAAGGCGTCATTCTCGGGCGCGCCCCGAGAATCTCATGACCAGAGAATCTCCGGTTGGAGATGGTCGGGTCAAGCCCGACCATGACGCGCGGGACCGTGCCCGGGTCAAGCCCGGGCATGACGATACGCGGAGAGCTCACGCCTCTCCGACCGTCTCCAGCATGGCGCCCTCGAGGCCTTCCTTGGCGGTCTTGCCGGCCCAGACGACGAACTGGAAGGCCTGGAAATAGCGTTCGCAGGCCTCGATCGCGGCCTTGATCAGTGCGGCGCACTGCTCGTCGGTCGGCTCCGCACCGCCCGACAGCAGGAGCGCATGGCGATACATCACCACGCTTTCCGAACTCCAGAGATCGAAATGGCCGAGCCAGAGCTGTTCGTTGACGAGACTGACGAGTTGCAGAACCTCGCCGCGCCGCCGATCCGGCACCTTCAGGTCGAAGGCGCAGGCGATATGGATCGCCTCCACCTCGGCCAGCCAGGTGATGGCGACGTGATAATCCGACCAGCCGCCGGTGACGGAGACCGAAAGCTCGTCGTCGCTGTCGCGGTCGAAGGTCCAGTTGTTGAGGGCGGCCAGCCGTTCGATCAGGTCGAGGGGGTTTGAAGGCCGTTCGAGTTCGGCATCCAGTTCGAGATCCATCATGCCCTTGGGTCCAACTGCCGGTCGCCGCAAAAGCGCGGCCCGGCGCGTTCGAGAACGGGAACACGGCGACGGGAAGACTGGGGACACGCAACTCCACAGTCGCGGCGCCCGGCGGAATAGTGGGCCCCGCGCTCCGGCGGCCCGCCTCTAAGAGGTTGGGCCGACGAATCAATTTCTCCATCGACGTTAGCGCAGGGCGTGTGACACTCCCAACACCATATGACGCTCGGCGGATTCGGGGCCGTGGCTCAATCCCCGCGGGACCCTGTCCACAGCATAGGCCTGTGGATGCTTGCGCCAAGCTTGCCGGCGCAAATCAAGGCACCGCCCGGAGGGCAGCGCTGCCCGATCAGGGTTTGGGCTGCCCTGCCTCGAGCGCAGCCAGCCGTGCCGCGAGCTTGTCGTTTTCCTCACGCGCCAGCAGCGCCATCTCGCGCACCGCCTCGAATTCTTCGCGCGTCACCACGTCGAGATCGCGCAGCAGGCGCTCGATCTGGGTCTTCACGACGGTTTCGACCTCGCGGCGAACGCCCTGCGCCGCGCCGGCGGCATCGGTGGCGAGGCGGGCGATATCGTCGAGGATGCGGCTGCTGGTCGTGACCATGGAACTCTCCGAGGCGGGGCTCTCCAGCCCGCATGCCAGGATATATGGGCGAGGATGGCCGAGCCCGCAATCGCGGCGCGAGATCCGGCCTAGGCCCCCACGCAATCCGCACGATCTGGACCTGACGAATTGTTACGCCTAGAAAGACCGAAGCAGGGACTACCATTGAACTCCAACCCGTACGCTCAAAGACAAGCGGGAGGCGTCATGATCGATCGTTTGAGCGGCCTCGTCCTGGGGCCCGCCGTCGCGCTTGCGCTCGCCGGTTGCCAGGAGACCACGACGGCCGCGCGTCCGCGCGTCGACGCGCCGGGCGTCCCGGTTTCGGTGCAGAGCATTTCGGGCGCGCCCGATGCCGTGACGACCCGCTTCGCCGGCTTGCTCGGCGAGGCTGCCGCCGAGCGACGCATGGAGATCGTGCCGGGCGACAAGCCGGCCCGCTTCCGCGTGCGCGGCTACCTCACGGCCCAGCCGACCGAAGACGGCCAAACCTCGCTCGCCTTCGTCTGGGACGTCTATGACGAGACCAAGAAGCGGGCCCAGCGCGTCCAGGGCGAGAGCCTCGGCCGGCGCGGCGGCACGTCGGATCCGTGGTCGGGCGTCGACCAGACCATCGTCGCCAAGGCCGCGGCCGATTCGATGGACGCGATCGCGAGCTTTCTGGTGACCACCCCCGCGGTGGACAGCGTCCTGCCCGGCGACAAGGCCAAGGCGGCCGGCAAAAAGACGGCCGACAAGGCCAAAGATACAGCGACAGCCAGGACAGCCGCGTCCGCGGGCAGCAAGAAGCTCTGAGTCCGGACAGGGCGAGCCCAGGCCGGCGCAGCCCCTGAACGAGCCTGACTGGCTCTCGGATGCGGCCGGCCTGCGCTACACGCAAACGGGCACGGCGCGCCTCGCAAGGTTTTGCTGACCGCTTTTGCAGTGCAACAGTCGACTCGCCGTCACACCGCTGTTAAGAGCCCTGCGAACTGAGCCAGCTTAGAGCGGTTCTCGCCCAGCCAGATCATAACGGTGCTCGCCGGCATGCCCTCATCCTTCAAAGTCGTCGCCGGCAACTCCAATCGGCCGCTGGCCGAAGCGATCTGTGCCCATCTCGGTATCCCCCTCGCCAAGGCCTCAGTCCGGCGTTTCGCCGACATGGAGGTCTTCGTCGAGATCCAGGAGAACGTGCGCGGCCAGGATGTCTTCATCATCCAGTCGACCTCGTTTCCGACCAATGATCACCTGATGGAATTGCTGATCATCACCGATGCTCTGCGCCGCTCCTCGGCGCGCCGCATCACGGCGGTGATCCCCTATTTCGGCTATGCCAGGCAGGATCGTCGCGCCTCGGGCCGCACCCCGATCTCGGCCAAGCTCGTCGCCAACGTGATCACCCATGCCGGCGTCGACCGCGTGCTGACGCTCGATCTCCACGCCGGCCAGATCCAGGGCTTCTTCGACATCCCGACCGACAACCTCTTCGGCGCCCCGCTGATGTCGCGCGACATCAAGGAGCGGCTCGACTGGAAGAACGCCATGGTCGTCTCGCCCGACGTCGGCGGCGTGGTCCGCGCCCGCGCGCTCGCCAAGCGCATCGACGCCCCGCTCGCCATCGTCGACAAGCGGCGCGACCGGCCGGGCGAGTCCGAGGTTATGAACATCATCGGCTCGGTCGAGGGCCGCTCCTGCATCCTGATCGACGACATCGTCGACTCCGGCGGCACGCTGGTGAATGCGGCGGAGGCCCTGCTCGATCAGGGCGCCAAGGAGGTCTTCGCCTATATCACCCATGGCGTGCTCTCGGGCGGCGCGGTGGCGCGCATCGCCTCGTCGAAGCTCAAGGAGCTCGTCATCACCGACTCGATCATGCCGACCGAGGCCGTGAAGGTCGCCCGCAACATCCGCGTCATCTCCATCGCCGGCCTGATGGGCGAGGCCATCGAGCGCACGGCGAGCGAAACCAGCGTGTCGAGCCTGTTCGACTGAGGGCGCTAGTGTGAGCGCCCGCGCCCTCGTCCTGTTTTCCGGCGGCCAGGATTCCACCACCGCGCTGGCCTGGGCGCTCGAGCGCTTCGATGCGGTCGAGACGATCGGCTTCGACTACGGCCAGCGCCATCATGTCGAGATGGAATGCCGTCTCGCGATCCGGGAAAAACTGCCTGCGCGGTCCTCGCGCTATGCCGAGCGGCTCGGCCCCGACCATCTCGTCGATCTGAAGGCGCTCGGCGCGATTTCCGACACCGCGCTGACGCGCGAGACCGAGATCGCCTTCGCGGAAACCGGCCTGCCGACCACCTTCGTGCCCGGGCGCAACCTGATCTTCCTCACATTCGCCGCCGCCGTCGCCTATCGCCGCGACCTGAAGCACATCGTCCTCGGCGTCTGCGAGACCGATTATTCGGGCTATCCCGATTGCCGCGACGACACGATCAAGGCGATGCAGGTCGCGCTGGGCCTGGGGCTCGATCGCCGGCTCGTACTCCATACGCCGCTGATGTGGCGCGACAAGGCGCAGACCTTCGCGCTGGCGCGCACGCTCGGCGGGCAGGCGCTGCTCGACCTCGTTCTCGAAGAGACGCATAGTTGCTATCTCGGCGACAGGACGACCCGGCATGACTGGGGTTTCGGCTGCGGCCATTGCCCGGCATGCGATTTGCGGTCAAAAGGCTTCGCGGCCTATCTCGTAACACCCGACGACAGCGGACCATCCTATGACTCGTGATCGCCAGCGACAGCTCGAAGGCCTCGTCGCACTCGTCCTGTTCGGCCTCACCATTCCCGCGGCCAACTGGCTGATCGGCAATGCCGGCTCGGTCTGCATCCCCAACGGGCCCTGCCTCGTGCCGGTCTGGCCCGGCGTGATGGCGCCGAGCGGCGTCCTCATGGTCGGCCTCGCGCTGGTCCTGCGCGACCTCGTCCAGCGCCGCCTCGGCACGCTGGCCGGCCTCGGCGCGATCGCCGTCGGCACGCTGATCTCGGCCATGCTCGCCCCGCCGGCCATCGTGATCGCCTCG
>DATDBB010000464.1:0-2303 GCA_036525085.1 Allobosea sp. | reverse complement strand
GCGGCTTCATCGCGTTTCCCCCGTCAAAGGCTAGAAGTGCAGGAAGCGGTCCTTGACCGCTCAGAAATGCAGAAAGCGGTCCTTGACCGCGTGGTCGCTGCGCAGATCGTCGCTGCTGCCGCGCCAGACGACGCGGCCCTTCTCCAGCACGATATGACGGTCGGCGATCTTGGCCAACGCGTCGACGTTCTTGTCGATCACCAGGATCGACTCGCCCTCGGCCTTCAGGGCGGAGAGGCAGGACCAGATCTCCTGCCGGATGATCGGCGCCAGCCCCTCGGTCGCCTCATCGAGAATGACGAGCTTGGGATTGGTCATCAGCGCGCGGCCAATCGCCAGCATCTGCTGCTCGCCGCCCGAAAGCTGGTTGCCGCGATTGGCGCGGCGCTCCTTCAGGCGCGGGAAGAAGGCGTAGATCCGCCCGATGTCCCAGCGCGCCTTGCCGAAGCGGCTGGCGGCCGTCGCGATCAGGTTCTCCTCGACGGAGAGCGTCGGGAAGATCATACGCCCTTCCGGCACGAGCCCGATGCCGGCCTGCGCGATCCTGAAGGCGGGGGCACCGGTCAGATCCTTGCCGCCGACGCTGACCCGGCCCGCCTTCGGCGGGATCAGCCCCATGATGGCGCGGATCGTCGTGGTCTTGCCCATGCCGTTGCGGCCGAGCAGCGTCACCACCTCGCCTTCGCCGATCGACAGATCGACCCCGAACAGGATCTGCGCCTCGCCATAACCGGCGTCGAGCCCTTCGACGACGAGCATCGTCAGCCCTCCTCGCCGAGATAGGCTTCGCGCACGGCAGGGTCCGCCCGCACGGTGGCAGGATCGCCCGAGGCGATGACGCGGCCATAGACCAGCACGCTGACCGTGTCCGCCAGCGCGAAGACGGCCTCCATGTCGTGTTCGACCAGCAGCATGGCGTAGCGGCCCTTGAGGCTTCTCAGCAGCGCGATCAGGCGCTCGCCTTCCTCGCGGCCGACGCCGGCCAAGGGCTCGTCGAGCAGGATCGCGGCCGGCTCGAGCGTCAGGGCCATCGCGATCTCGAGCGCGCGCTTCTCGCCATGGGACAGCCGCCCCGCCAGCACATGCGCCCGGTCGGCGAGGCCGACAGCTTCGACGGCGGCCCAGGCCGGGCCGTTCAGGCTGTCATCGCGTGCCGCGTTGCGGAACAGGGCGAGCGGATGGTTCGCGCGCGCCTGCACGCCGAGCGCGACGTTCTCCAGCACGGACAGGGACGGGATCGTCGAGGTGATCTGGAAGGTCCGCGCGAGCCCCGCACGCGCGCGCTTTTCCGGTGGCAGCGCGATGATGTCCTGTCCCTTGAAGCGGATGCTGCCGGTGTCCGGCCGCAGCATGCCCGAGATCTGATGCACCAGCGTGGTCTTGCCCGCGCCATTGGGGCCGATCAGCGCGTGAAGCTCACCCGGCGCCACGGACAAGTTGACGCCGTCGGTCACCTTCAGTGCACCGAACGCCTTCTGCAGTCCGGTCAGAACCAGCACGGGCTCAGTCATGACGCCCGACCCCGAGCTTGCGCATCAGCCCGACCAACCCACCGCGCGTGAACAGCACGAACAGGACGATCATCGGCCCGAAGATCACCTTCCAATGCTCGGTCCAGCCCGACAGCACATCCTCGGCGAAGAGGAAGGCGAGCGCGCCGATGATCGCTCCATGGAGCGAGCCGACGCCGCCGAGCACGACCATGAAGATCAGTTCGCCCGAGCGCGGCCAGGACATGTAGGCCGGGCTGACGAACTCGGTCTGGTTGGCGAGCAGGAATCCCGACAGGCCCGCGATCATGCCTGATATCACATAGGCGACGAGGCGGATGCGCCCGACATGGAAGCCGGTGACGGCGACGCGGGTCGCGTTCTCGCGGGCCGCGCGCAGCACGCGCCCGAAGCGCGAGGCGACGATGACGCTGATCAAGGCGTAGCAGGCCACCAGCACGCCCAGCACGACATAGAAGAAGCTGGTTCGGTTCTTGAACAGGTCGAAGCCGAGCACCGTGCTGCGCTCGTACAGCGTCAGCCCGTCATCGCCGCCATAGGCGGAGAGCGCCTGGGCCAGGAAATAGACCATCTGGCCGAAGGCGAGCGTGATCATGATGAAGGTGACGCCGCGTGTGCGCAGCGAGACGAAGCCCGTCACCGCGCCGAACAGCGCGCACAGGGCCAGCACGACCGGCAGGATCAGCAGCGCCTCGGTGCGCCCCTCGGTGATCATGATGCCGGTCGCATAGGCGCCGATCCCGACGAAGGCGGCATGCCCGAAGGACACCAGCCCGCCGACGCCGAGGATCA
>DATDBB010000463.1:0-2456 GCA_036525085.1 Allobosea sp. | reverse complement strand
TTGACCTCGAGCCAGCGCAGCACGGCGATATCGCCCAGGATCATCTCCGCCGCGATCCAGCCGAGCAGGCCCGCGCCGATCCAGATCAGGATCGGGAAACGCTGGATGATCGTGGTCAGGAACTGCGCGCCCATGATGATCAGCGGGATCGAGAGCAGCAGGCCGAAGATGAAGAGTTCGGGATGTCCGCGCGAGGCCGCTGCGATCGCGATGACGTTGTCGAGGCTCATCACAGCATCGGCGATCGCGATCGTGCGTACCGCCTGCCAGAGCGAGGTGCCGCCGTCGATCTCGGCATGGCTCTCGTCCTCGCCCATGGCCAGCTTCACGGCGATCCAAAACAGCAGCAGGCCGCCGACGATCTTCAGATAGGGCACCAGCAGCAGATAGGTCACCACCAGCGCGAAGATGATGCGCAGGCCGATGGCGGCCGAGGCGCCGAGCCAGATGCCGACCTTGCGCTGCTTTTCGGGCAATTGCCGGCAGGCGAGCGCGATCACCACCGCGTTGTCGCCCGACAGCAACAGGTCGATCCAGATGATCTGGAGCAACGACACCCAGAATTGGGATGATGAGAAGTCCATAGGTCGGTCAGTCCCTTTTTGCAGGAGGGCCGGTTCTGGCCGGCGAAGTCTCAGAAAATTGATCCGTAGGCAAGGGGCAACCGGAAATCAGGCAGACCGGGCCGGCCATCAGAGCGCCTGCTCGACGGCCTTGCCGGCGGCTTCCGTGCCGAGCGAGCCGCCGAGATCGCGGGTGCGGGTGCGGGCGTCGCCCAGCGCCCGCTCGATCGCGGCCTCGATGCCCTTGGCGGCTTCGGTCTCACCGAGATGGTCGAGCATCATCGCCGCCGACCAGATCTGGCCGATCGGATTGGCGATGCCCTTGCCGGCGATGTCAGGCGCCGAGCCATGCACCGGCTCGAACAGCGAGGGATGGTCGCCGGTCGGGTTGATGTTGCCGGAGGGCGCAATGCCGATCGTCCCCGTGCAGGCCGGGCCGAGATCCGAGAGGATGTCGCCGAACAGGTTCGAGGCGACCACGACGTCGAAACGGTCGGGGTTCAGCACGAAATGCGCGGTCAGGATGTCGATATGGTACTGGTCGACGGTGACGTCGGGATAGTTCTTGGCCATCTCCTTCACGCGCTCGTCCCAGTACGGCATCGTGATCGCGATGCCGTTCGACTTGGTCGCCGAGGTCAGCTTCTTGCGCGGACGGCGCTGCGCCAGCTCGAAGGCGTATTTCAGCACGCGGTCGACGCCGACGCGGCTCATCACCGTCTCCTGCATGACGATCTCGCGCTCGGTGCCGGCATACATCCTGCCGCCGACCGAGGAGTATTCGCCCTCGGTGTTCTCGCGCACGACGAAGAAGTCGATGTCGCCGGGCTTGCGGCCGACGAGCGGGCCGGGCACGCCGGGCATCAGCCGGACCGGGCGCAGGTTCACATACTGGTCGAAGTCGCGCCGGAACAGCAGCAGCGAACCCCAGAGCGAGATGTGGTCGGGCACCTGGGCGGGCATGCCGACGGCGCCGAAGAAGATCGCGTCATGGCTGCCGATCTGGTCCTTCCAGTCGTCGGGCAGCATCTTGCCGTGCTTGGCGTAATAGTCGCAGGAGGAGAAATCGAACTCGTCCAGGCGCAGCTCGAAGCCGTATTTCTTGGAAGCCGCCTCGAGGATGCGCAGGCCCTCGGGCATGACCTCCTTGCCGATGCCGTCCCCGGCGATGGCGGCGATGCGATAGACGCGATTGGTCCGGCTCATGACTTCTCTCCGAAGAATGCAGTGAATTCGGCTGCGACGAGATCGGGAATCTCCTCGGCCAGATAATGCCCGCCCGGCAGGCCGCGGCCTTGGACGTTCTCCGCGCGCCGGCGCCAGAGTTTCAGCGGGTCGAAGCACTTGCCGATGATGCCGTTCTGCCCCCAGAGCGCCAGCAAGGGCTGGCTCAGCCTGCGCTCGCCATCCTCGTCGTCATGGCGGATGTCGATGGTCGCGGCGGCGCGGTAATCCTCGCAAGAGCCATGGATCGTCGCCGGATCCGAAAAGCAGCGGATGTATTCGGCCATGGCCTCCGCCGTGAAGGGCGTCAGCCCCGCAGAGCCGGAGCCGCATTTCTTGCGCCAAAAGGCCTCCGGATCGGCCCCGATCATCTTCTCCGGGAAAGGGGCTGGCTGGATCAGGAAGAACCAGTGCCAGTAGGCCCGGGCGAAGGCGTCGGTGGTGCCGGCATACATCTCGCGCGTCGGCGCGATATCGAGGGTCGCGAGCCGCGTCACCCGGTCGGCGTGGTCGAGAGCGAGGCGATGGGCGACGCGGGCGCCGCGGTCATGCGCGCCGACCATGAAGCTGTGATGGCCGAGCGCCGTCATGACCTGGGCCATGTCGAGCGCCATGGCGCGCTTGGAGTAAGGGGAGTGCTCGGCATCGCTCGCCGGCTTGTCGCTGTCG
>DATDBB010000462.1:0-9885 GCA_036525085.1 Allobosea sp. | reverse complement strand
CTCAATCTGGTCGCGGGCTTCCATGCGCTCGGCACCCTGCTGGCGGTCGGTCTGATGATGCTGCCGGCGGCTGCGGCGCGCTTCTGGACCGCCGACATCACCCGGCTGATCCTGCTCGCCAGCGGTTTCGCGATGGTCTCGGGCTATGCCGGGCTCGTCGTTTCCTATTCGGCGGGGACCAATCTTCCGGCCGGGCCGGCGATCATCCTTGCGGCCGGGGCGCTCTATCTCGGCTCGCTCCTGCTCGGTTCGCAGGGCGGGCTTGCGCGGCGCCTCTTGCCTCGCTCCCATCTCCAGCGCTAGTGATGTTATAGTATTTCATTATTCGCCGGAGATGATCATGCCGAACCGTCGCGCCCTGCTGGGTGGGCTTGCCGCCGGAATGCTGCTGGCCGCCATGCCGCTTGCCGCAAACGCCCAGGAGAAGCTGCCTGTCGTCGCGAGCTTCTCGATCCTCGGCGACTTCGTCCGCGAGGTCGGCGGCGACCGGGTCGCTGTCACGACGCTGGTCGGCGCCAATGGCGATGCCCATGTCTATTCGCCGACGCCGGCCGATGCGAAGAGCATGGCGGCGGCGAAACTGATCGTCGTCAACGGCCTCAAATTCGAAGGCTGGATGACCCGCCTGATCAAGTCGTCGGGGGCAAAGGCTGCGATCGCGACGGCGACATCCGGGATCGCGCCGCTGAAGGGCGATGACGACCACGGCAAGGCCGGGCATGGCCATGGACAAGGTTCCGGCCACGACCATGGCAGCGTCGATCCCCATGCCTGGCAGAGCGTCGCCAACGCCAAAATCTATGTCGGCAACATCCGCGACGCGCTGGCGAAGGCCGACCCCGCCGGCAAGGACGCCTACGAGACCAATGCGACGCGCTACCTCGCGCAACTCGATGCCTTGGATGGCGAGATCAAATCCGCCGTCGCCCGCATCCCGGCCGACCGGCGCAAGGCGATCACCTCGCACGACGCCTTCGGCTATTTCGTCAAGGCCTATGGCATCGCCTTCATCGCGCCGCAGGGCGTCTCGACCGAGGCCGAGGCTTCGGCCAAGGATGTGGCGCGCATCATCCGGCAGGTGAAGGCGGAGAAGGTGCCGGCCGTCTTCCTCGAAAACGTCACCAATCCGCGCCTCGCCGAGCAGATCGCCCGGGAGAGCGGGGCCAAGATCGGCGGCCGGATCTATTCCGACGCATTGTCCGATGCGAACGCGCCGGCCGGGACTTACATCCGCATGATGAAACACAATATAAGCGAAATCGAAAAGGCGCTCGCCGCCGGCCCGGCCTGAGAGGCATAGTCACCCGAACCCCTCCGTCATCCCGGACAAGCCGCGAAGCGGCGCAGATCCGGGATCCATCGGAGGGCGCAGTTCCCTACGATGGATCCCGGAGTTCCGCTTCGCTCCATCCGGGATGACGGGTGAGGATGTGATTCAAGGTCGCGCGACCGGCCGGACCCTATGTGAAGCAGGATCGACCATGTCCGAGAAAATCCCCGTCACGGTGCTCACAGGCTATCTGGGCGCCGGCAAGACCACGCTGTTGAACCGCATCCTAACCGAGGATCACGGCAAGAAGTTCGCCGTCATCGTCAATGAGTTCGGCGAGGCCGGCATCGACGGCGACCTCGTCGTCGGCGCCGACGAAGAAATCTTCGAGATGAACAATGGCTGCATCTGCTGCACCGTGCGCGGCGACCTGATCCGCATCCTCGACGGGCTGATGAAGCGCAAGGGCAAGTTCGACGCGATCATCGTCGAGACGACCGGCCTCGCCGATCCGGCCCCGGTCGCCCAGACCTTCTTCGTCGACCAGGATGTCGGCGACGCCACCAAGCTCGACGCGGTCGTGACCGTGACCGATGCGAAGTGGCTGATCGAGCGGCTCAAGGACGCGCCGGAAGCCAAGAACCAGATCGCCTTCGCGGATGTGATCGTCCTCAACAAGGTCGATCTGGTGACGCCTGAGGAACTCGCCTCGGTCGAAGCCGCGATCCGCGCCATCAACCCCTATGCCAAGCTGCACAAGACGACGCGCTGCGACGTTCCGATCGCTGATCTGCTCGACCGCAACGCCTTCGATCTCGACCGTATCCTCGACATCGAGCCGGACTTCCTTGAATCCGGGCATCACCACCATCATTCCGACGAGGTGCGCTCGATGTCGTTCACGATTCCCGGCGATGTCGACCCTGAGAAGTTCATGCCCTGGATCAACGACATCAGCCAGGCCCAGGGTCCCAACATCCTGCGCTCCAAGGGCATCCTCGCCTTCAAGGACGAGCCGCGCCGCTTCGTCTTCCAGGGCGTCCACATGATCCTCGACGGCGATCTCCAGCGCGACTGGAAGGCGGACGAGGCACGCCAGAGCCGGCTGGTCTTCATCGGGCGCGACCTGAACGAGAACGAGCTGCGCAAGGGCTTCGAGGCCTGCGCCGCGTAGCACTCCGTCATTCCGGGGCGGCCCGCAGGGCCGAACCCGGAACCCACGACTGGGTGACTGTCGTTCAACCGCGATGAAGGGCTGACCCAGTCGTGGGTTCCGGGTTCATCGCTGCGCGATGCCCCGGAATGACAGTGGTTTGCGAATGACGCAGCCGAAGCTAAAGCATTGCCCATGGACACGATCACCAAACCCGTCTCGCTGCGCGAGCATGTCGTTCCCGTCGAGGCGGGGGAGCATGTCGTCGGCGCCCAGTGGCTCAAAGCGACGCTGGCGCTCGCGCTCGCCGATGGGCGCGTGCTGCGCTGGACGGATGGAGCGCAGGACAGCGTCGAAGCCCATGCCGGCGGCATCCTCTGCGCCAGCGGCGATGGCGAGCGTTTGATCACCGGCGGCGATGATGGCCGCGTCGTGGCGACCTCGGCGCACGGCGAGCCCGTCGAGATCGCGGTCGATCCGAAACGCCGCTGGATCGATGCGGTGACGCTTTCCGCCTCCGGCAGCATCGCCTGGAACACCGGCAAGACCGTCCACGCCCGCGACGACAAGGGCAAGGTCAGGTCGCTCGACTTGACGACGACGCCGCAGGGTCTCGTCTTCGCGCCCAAGGGCTACCGGCTCGCCATCGGCCAGATGAACGGCGTCTCGCTTTGGTATCCGAACACCGAGGCCAAGCCCGACTTCCTGGAATGGAAGGGCTCGCATCTCGACGTGATGTGGTCGCCGGACGGGCGCTTCGTGGTGTCCTCGATGCAGGAGAACGCGCTGCATGGCTGGCGGCTCGGCGAGAAGCCGAGCCATATGCGGATGACCGGCTATCCGGCCAAGCCGCGCTCGCTGTCCTGGTCGCATGACGGGCTCTGGCTGGCGTCGAGCGGGGCGGATGCCGCGATCGTCTGGCCGTTCCAGGGCGAGGGGCCGCAGGGCAAGGCGCCGCGCGAATGCGGCGCGCGCCATGCCAAGGTCACGCGCGTCGCCTTCCATCCCCGGGCGCTGGTGCTGGCTGTGGGCTATGACGATGGCTGTATCCTGATGATCCGCCTGACCGACGCCTCGGAGCTGCTGGTCCGCCCGGCCCTGCGCGACAGCGGCATCACCGCCTTCGCCTGGGACAAGACCGGCAAGCGCCTCGCCTTCGGCGCGCAGGACGGCGCGGCCGGCGTGCTGACGCTGCCGGCGGCTTAAGCTGCGATGCGCTTCGGCCTCTTCGGCAAGGGCGGATCCGACAAGGCGCTGGCCTCGGAGCAAGCCGGACGGATCAAGGCACTGATGCGCGCGATCCTGGGGTTGCCGGAGGCGGCCGCGATCGCCGTCAACGAGATCATCTGCGCCGATCCCGCCTGTCCGGGCACGGAGACCGTGATCCTGGTGATGAACCCCGGCGAGAAGACCAAAGCCTTCAAGCTGCAGATGGCGATGGCGGATGTGACGCCGGAGGCGTTGCGCGACATGCTGGCCGCCGAAGGATTTTGAACCTTCCTCAAATATGGGGCCGGTCGTCTAAACGCGGGTCATCCCGGGCGGAGCGAAGCGCAGACCCGGGATCCATGCCGGAGCGTTCATCGGAGAGGTTCAGGCATGGATCCCGGGTCTCCCTTCGGTCGCCCGGGATGACGGCGCAATGGGTCAAGGGTGCCAAGGTCGTACGAGGGCGCGGCCTTTCCCGCCGTGACAGAGCCCACGGCGGAGTGGCAAGGCTGGAGAGACGAGGCTGCTGACATATCCCTGGACGCAGGCACTTAGACTCCGGCAGCATTCCCCTCGGACCGCCCCAGCACAGGCCCGCTATGCCGCCCCGGAAGTCTCGAACGATCACCCTCACGCAGGAACAGGCTCGCAGCATCTGGATCAAGGCGCAGCGGCTGGACGTGGCGGAGCCCTTCGGTGCCGGGCCTGACGCGACGCGGGCGGCGGTCGAGCATCTCGGCTATGTCCAGATCGACACGATCAATGTGATCGAGCGCTGCCACCACCATATCCTCTACTCCCGCATCCCGTCCTATGAGCGGGGGCATCTGGTGCAGGCGCAATCCGTCGAGAAGACCGTCTTCGAGTACTGGACGCATGCTCTGTCCTATGTACCGACCCGCGACATCCGCTGTTACCTCGGTGCCATGAAAGCGCATCGGGAGGAGCCGAAGCGCTGGTCGGCGGTGGGCAGGCGCGAGGAGACACGCAAGCTGCTGCGCCGCATCCGCCGCGACGGCGCTCTGACCATCCGCGACATCGACACCGATATGCTGGTCGAGAAGGCGCATCTCTGGGCCAGCAAGAAGCCGTCGAAAGGCCTGCTGGAGCGCGCCTTCTACGATGGCGAGCTCGTCATCTCCGCGCGCTCGGGCATGCTCAAGACCTATGAGCTGCTCGACCGGCATTTCGGCTGGGAGAAGCGGCCGACACCGGCTTCGGAGCGACAGGTCATGGCCTATCTGCTCGACCGGGCGCTGCGCGCGCAAGGGGTCGTCAGTCTGGATTCGATCTGCCATCTCGACGCGCCCAGCAAGAAAGCCGTCGCCGAGCTGATCGAGGCGCGGGTGAAGCGGCGCGAGCTCATGCCGGTCCGCATCGGGGATTCGGCGGTGCCGCACTGGATGCCGCGTGACCTGGTCGTGCCGGAGACCCGCGCGGATGTCGGGCTCGTCCATATCCTCTCGCCCTTCGATCCGCTGATCATCCAGCGCAAGCGGCTGAAGCTGTTCTTCGGCTACAGCCACGCCTTCGAGGCCTATCTGCCGAAGGAGAAGCGCGTCTTCGGCTATTTCGGCCTGCCCGTGCTGATGGGAGACGAGATCGTCGCCGTGCTCGACCTCAAGACGGATCGCCAGGCCGGCAAGCTGCTGATCCAGCAATGGACATGGCTCGACGGGCAGGAAAGCGCGGAACGGAAAGCTCGGATCGAAGCGGAGCTGGAGCGGTTCGAGCGATTCCAGCTCGCCACTAAGGAAGGCATAGGGCTCAGTTTTTCCGGAACGAGCGATATGAACGGAGAAGCGGGAGTAAAGCTGTCATGAAAGAGCCGGTGATACGCGACATTACCGATCACGACATCGAGCAGGTCGTTGCGCTCTGGCGTTCCGCAGGCGTCGCACGACCCTGGAACAACCCGGTTTCGGATATCGCTTTCGCGCGCCGCGATCCACATTCGACCGTTCTGGTCGCCGCCCGGGACGATGTTGTCGTCGCGACGGTTATGGTCGGCGAAGACGGGCATCGGGGCTGGGTCTATTACGTCGCCGTGTCCCCGCATAGTCAGGGCAGCGGCCTCGGACGCTTCGTCATGGCGGCTGCCGAAGAGTGGCTGGTGAGGCGCGGCGTCTGGAAATTGAATCTGCTGGTCCGCGGCGACAATGAGCGTGTGAAGCAGTTCTACGAACATCTCGGCTATGCCGATACGCAGTCGAGCTGCTTTCAGAAGGTGATCGGACTGCAGCCGAGCTGATTTCGCTCACGCTCCCAGCAGGTCGATCAGATGCGGGATCAGCGGCTCGTCGGCCGGGGGCATTTCGAGCTCCCGGAGCTTGGCGGGGCGGACCCATTTCAGCGCCTGGCCCTCGTGCGGGGTGACCGTGCCTTCCCAGCGCCGGCAGATATAGAGCGGCATCAGCAGGTGGAAATCGGGATAGGCGTAGCTGGCGAAGGTCAGCGGCGCGAGGCAGTCCTCTTTCACGGTGATGCCGAGCTCTTCGGCCAGTTCGCGGATCAGCGCGGGCTCCGGCCGCTCGCCCTGTTCCAGCTTGCCGCCGGGAAACTCCCACAGGCCCGCCAGCGCCTTGCCTTCCGGGCGCTGCGCGACGAGGACGCGGTTGTCGGCATCGATCAGGGCGCAGGCGACGACGAGGAGCAGTTTCACGGGGGGAAGTCTCAATGTCCGGAGAGGATGACCTGAATCGGTTCCTTCTCCTTACCCGTCACGGTGACGCTGTCATAGACCGAGCCGCCGTCGCGGAAGAGGGCATCCTCGTCACCCCAGATCACCTGTGTCGTGAGGAAATATTCGCCCGGCGCGACGTTCTCGAAGGCGAAGCGGCCATTGGCCTGCGCCTTGGTCGTGCGGCTGTGTTCGCCATAGGCGGGATCGGGATTGTCGTCGCGCGGATAGTCGCGATGCGGCACGTATTTGCGGCTGCCGTAGAAATTCCGGAAGCGCTCGCGCGCATAGCCGGTCGCCGGGACGAGTCGCACCACCTCGCCGGCCGCGTTGACCACCACGCCGCTCGGCTTGGTGCGGAAGGCGTGGCCGGTGATGACCGTCGTGCCCGGCTTCTTGATGAAGGCCGCCTCCTCGGCAGAGAAGGCGACGGTCGCGGGCTGGCGGCTCTGGCAGCCGGCCGCAAGCACAGCGATGCCGGCCGCCAGCAGGGCGGCCGCGACGGGCCTGGTCTTCATGCTGTCTTCGCCCCCCGCGGCGCCGTCGTCACCATGAAGACGCCGAGCAGGATGATGCAGCCTGCCGCGACCTGCCGCAACTCCAGGGTTTCCCCGAGCACGAGGACGCCCATGACCGCCGCCACGGTGGGGACGAGATAGCCAGTCATCGCCGCGCGCGTCGGGCCGGCGGCGCGGATCAGCCGCATGAACACGGTCATCGGAATCGCGGTGCAGACGATGCCGAGCATCAGCATGGCGGCCCAGTGATCGGGCAATGCGAGCAGGCTCGCCGGCCCGGCGACGGCAAGCGTGAGCAGCAGGGCGACGCTGCCGGAGCAGACCTGCTGGCCGAGCGCGAGGCGCATCGGGTCGCCGGAGGCGGCCGGTACGGCGCGGACATAGAGATTGCCAGCGGAGTAGCTCAGCATGGTCCCGACCATGGCGAGAACGCTCAGCGTCGTCGCGCCGCCTTCCAACAGGCGCGGGCCGATCAGCAGGGCGACGCCGGCCAGGCCGACGAGGATGCCGGCGAGCCTGCGCCGGTTGAGATGCTCCTCGGCGAAGATCATGTGCGCGACGAGGGCCGTGACCAGCGGCCCGGCTGCCTGGATCATCGCCGCCGGCCCGCTCGCGAGCTGGATCAGGGCGTAGGCGACGAGGATGTTGGGCAGCCAACCATTGGTCGCGCCGAGGATCAGCCAGTGGCGGATCTCATGGCGCCGGGGCAGCGGGCTCTGGCCGAGCCAGCGGATCCACAGCGCCAGCGAGGCGGCGCCGAGCAGGCCGCGCCCCGCCGCGATCGCGAAAGGCGAGACCTGCCCGCTCATCAGCTTGATGAAGAGATAGCTCGAGCCCCAGAAGAAGGAGCAGACCAGCAGGTTTGTCGCGATGAAGCCGCGGCTGGGTTCCGGTCGCAGCTCCGCCGCCGTGGTCGTCGTCACGATGGAAACGCCCTCATCGAGAGGTCCAGCATGGTCTCAGCATAGGGGGTGCCCCGGACAGGCGGCGTCAGTGGCGCCGATCCGGGACGACGACGATAGGAGGACCGGCGAGCGCCCGCTCAGGAACGATAGTCGCCGTTGATCTCGACATAGGCCTTGGTCAGGTCGCAGGTCCAGACGGTCGACTTGCCGCGCCCGAGGCCGAGATCGGCGGTGATGACGATGTGCTCGCCCTTCATGTAGTCGGAGACGGCGGTCTCGTCATAGGACGGGGCGCGGGCGCCTTGGCTCGCCACCATGATCTCGCCGAAGGAGATGTCGAGGCGGTCGCGGTCGGCTGGTTCGCCGGCCTTGCCGACGGCCATGACGACGCGGCCCCAATTGGCATCCTCGCCGGCGATCGCGGTCTTGACCAGCGGCGAATTGGCGATCGAGAGCGCGACGCGCTTGGCCGAGCGGGCGGAGGTGGCGCCTGCAACGCGAACCTCGACGAATTTCCGCGCGCCCTCGCCATCCTTGCAGACGAGATGGGCGAGTTCGAGCAGGAGCGAGTTCAGGGCGCGCTTGAAGCCGGAGAGGCGGGCATCGCCGATCTCGGTGATCGCGGGTACGCCGTGGGCGGCGGCCTTGCCCGTCGCGAACAGCATCAGCGTGTCGGAGGTCGAGGTGTCGCTGTCGACCGTCACCGCATTGAACGAGCCCTTCACGCCCTTGGACAGCAGCGCCTGCAGCACGGGGGCAGCGATCGGCGCATCGGTGAAGACGAAGGAGAGCATCGTCGCCATGTCGGGCGCGATCATGCCGGCGCCCTTGGCGATGCCGGCGAGCACGACCTCCTTGCCGTCGATCTTGGCCTTGCGCGTCAGGGCCTTGGGGAAGGTGTCGGTGGTCATGATCGCGCGCGCGGCGTCGATCCAGGGGCCGTCGGCGACGCGCTTGGCGCAGTCCTGCAGCACGCCCTCGAACTTGGTGGCGTCGAGTGGCTCGCCGATCACGCCGGTCGAGGCGATGAAGACCTCCTGCGGCTTGCAGCCGGCGGCCTTGGCGGCGATCTTTGCGGTCAACGCGACGGAGTCACGGCCTTTCAGGCCGGTGAAGGCGTTGGCGTTGCCGGAATTGACGACGACGGCACGGGCCGAGCCTTGCTTCAGGTTCTCGCGGCACCAGTCGACCGGGGCGGAGGGGCATTTCGAGCGGGTGAAGACGCCGGCGACCTGCGTGCCCTCGTCGAGCAGCGCCAGCCAGACATCGGTGCGGCCCTTGTACTTGATGCCCGCCTCGGCCGTGGCGAAGCGGACGCCCGGAACCGGGGGAACCTTGGGCTGGCGCTTGGGCGCGAGCGGGGAAACGGGAACATCCTTGCCGGCCATCGTGGCGTCTCCTGTGCGGGAGGTCGGTTTGCCGCAGGCCGATGACGAAAACAAGAAGGGCGGCCGCGAGGCCGCCCTTCGATTTCCAAGCTGGGCGTCATGCTCGGGCTCGACCCGAGCATCTCCTGCAACAGATTCCCGGGGCCGCGCTTCGCTTCGCCCGAGAATGACGAGACAGGCTCAGGGCTTCTTTGGCTCGGCGGGGGCGGGCGTCGAGGGGGCGGCCGGCTGGTCGAGGCGCTCGATCTTGGCCTTCTCGCGCAGGGCGACGATGATGTCCTGCTGGGCCTTGCGCTCGAGATACTGGTCGATCTGCGGCTTCACGGCCGCGAAGTCCGGCAGCGGCTTGGCGCGCTTGTCTTCGAGCTTGATGACATGCCAGCCGAACTGGCTCTTCACGGGCTCGGAAACCTGGCCCTTGGTCAGCTTGAAGGCTGCGTCGGCGAATTCCGGCACCATGCGGTCCTTGGTGAACCAACCGAGCGAGCCGCCCTCCTTTCCGGAACCCGGATCCTTGGAGAGCTCGGCAGCGACCTTGGCGAAGTCCTCGCCCTTCTTCAGGCGCTCGACGACGGCCTTGGCCTGGGCCTCGTCCTCGACGAGGATGTGGCGGGCATTGATCTCTTCCTCGGGCGCCATCGCCTTGGTGGTCTCGTCGTAGAGCTTCTTGGCGGCCTCGGGCGTCGCGGCCTTCCGGGCCTCGGCGGTCAGGTACTGGTCGAGCAGCACCTTCTCGCGGAAATAGGCGAGGCGGGCGACGAA
>DATDBB010000461.1:0-13822 GCA_036525085.1 Allobosea sp. | reverse complement strand
CGCCGATGTCGTCGTGATTGGCGGCGGTGTCGCCGGTATCACCGCCGCCTACCATCTCGCCAAGAAGGGCCATTCCGTGGCCGTCGTCGAGAAGGGCTATGTCGCGGGCGAGCAATCGAGCCGCAACTGGGGCTGGTGCCGGCAGCAGAATCGCGACCTGCGGGAATTGCCGCTGGCGCAGCGCGCCGTCGAGATGTGGAACGGGCTGAACGAAGAACTCGGCGCCGATACCGGCTTCCGCCGCACCGGCCTGGTCTACGTCACGACCAAACAGTCTGATCTCAACGCCTGGTCGAACTGGGTCGACCAAGCGCGCGAGATGCAGATGCATAGTCGCGTGCTCTCCGCCGCCGAGGCCAAGGCGATGTCGCCGGGTTCGACGGAGAACTGGATCGGCGGCGTGCATTCGCCGACCGACGGCAAGGCGGAACCCGCGCTCGCAGTTCCGGCCTTCGCGGAAGCGGCCCGCAGGCTTGGCGTCACCATCCATCAGGATTGCGCAGCGCGCGGGCTCGAAACCTCGGCAGGCAGAGTCTCCGCGGTCGTCACCGAGAAGGGCACGATCAAGACCAGCACCGTGCTCGTGGCCGGCGGCGTCTGGACCTCGATGTTCTGCCGCCATCACGGCATCGACATGCCGCTCGCGGGCGTGCAGTCCACCTCGTTCTTCACCGCGCCGGCGCCAGAAGTCACGACGGGCGGCATCTCGACGCCGGACGTCACCTTCAGGCGGCGCCTCGACGGCGGCTATACGATCGGCATCAGCGGGCGCGGCCTGCTCCGGCTCAGCCCGCAGGGAATGATGTATGCCAAGCCGTTCTGGCGCACCTTCCGGAAACGCCACAGGCTCCTGACGATCCGCGCCGACAAGACCTTCTTCGCCGGCCCCGAGGCGCTGATGCGCTGGAGCAATGACAGCGTCTCGCCCTTCGAGCGCATGCGCACCTTCGATCCGCCGCCGCAGGAGAAGCTGATCAAATTCGCGCTGAAGCGCATCGGCGAGATCTATCCGCAGCTCGCCAATGTGAAGATCATGCACAGATATGGCGGGCTGATCGACTTCACGCCGGATTGGGTGCCGGTGATCTCCGCCATCGACAAATTGCCGGGCCTGCATGTCTCCGCCGGCTTCTCGGGCCACGGCTTCGGCGTCGGCCCGGCTGCGGGGCGTCTGGCCGCCGACATCGTTGCGGGAGACGCGCCGATCGTCGATCCCCATCCCTTCCGCTACAGCCGCCTCGTCGACGGCAGCGATCTTGGAGAGCCGGGGCTGATGTGAGCGGCGCGCCAGACTGATCACCTCTGATCGCCTGCGGTTTCCCTCCCCGTCATCCCGGACAAGCCGCGACAGCGGCGCCGATCCGGGATCCATGCCTGAACGCTGATCTTGCGAGGTTCAGGCATGGATCCCGGGTCTCCGCTTCGCTCCGCCCGGGATGACGGCGCGGAAACGACGAAGAATCATTCTTCTGGATGGTTGCATTCAAGCCAGCCCGGTCGCGCGGACACATGGATTTCGCCAGCTCACCGCGATAAGCCGGGGGCCTGAGCGAAGGCGGAGAATCAATCATGCTGCGGACCGTGCAAGGCTGTGCCGAGGACCTCGCGACGGGAGCCATAACATCACGCGATCTGGTCGAGGAATGCCTTAGCCGGATCGCCGATCCCGCAGGCGAAGGCGCCCGCGCCTTCATCTCGGTCTCGGTCGAAGCGGCACGCGCTGCAGCCGATGCCCATGACGCCCTGCGCCGGGCCGGCCGCGCGGCTTCCCCTTATGCCGGCATCCCCTTCGCGGTGAAGGATCTCTACGACGTCGCCGGCGAGCGCAGCATGGCGGGCTCGCGCGCTCTTGCCGACGCCGCTCCGGCCAAGGCCCATGCGCCGACGATCGCGCGCATGCTCGCGGCCGGCTTCATCCCGGTCGGGCGCACCAACATGACCGAGTTCGCCTATTCCGGCATCGGCGCAAACCCGCATTACGGCACGCCGCTCAGCCCCTGGGACCGTGCGTCCGCCCGCATTCCCGGCGGCTCCTCATCGGGATCGGGCGTGGCGGTCGCGGACGGGATGGCGGTCGTCGCGCTCGGCAGCGACACCGGCGGCTCCTGCCGCATCCCCGCCGCGCTCTGCGGCATCGTCGGCTACAAGCCGACCGCCAGCCGCGTGCCGCTCGACGGCGTCGTGCCGCTCTCGGGCAGCCTCGATTCGCTCGGCCCGCTCGGCGCCAGCGTTTCCTGCTGCGCGATCGTCGACGCGATCCTGGCCGGCGAGACCCCGGCCCTGCCGGCGCCGCGCCCGCTCGCCGGGCTCAGGCTCGCCATTCCCCGCGAGATCATGCGCGACGGCATGGATGCGACGGTCACTGCTGCCTTCGAGAACGCGCTGACCCGGCTCGCCTCGCTCGGGGCCGTGATCGTCGAGGTCAGCTTTGCGCCCCTGCTCGACATCGCCAGGGCGACGGCGAAAGGCAATTTCACCGCGCCGGAATCCTATGAATGGCATCGAGACCTGCTCGCCGCGAAGGGCGCGCTTTACGATCCGCGCGTGCGCAGCCGCATCGAGACCGGCACCCAGATGCCGGCACATGACTACGTCGCATTGACCAAGGCGCGCACCCGCATCTGCACGGCAATGAACGCGCTGACCGGCGGTTACGACGCGCTGGTCATGCCGACCGTGCCGATCATCGCACCGCGCATTGCCGAACTGGCAGAGGATACCGATTACTTCCGGCTCAACGGGCTGATGCTGCGCAATCCCAGCATCGCCAACTTCCTCGACCGTTGCTCGATCAGCCTGCCCTGCCAGCGGCCCGGCGAGGCGCCGGTCGGCCTGATGCTGATGGGCGAGACCGGCGGCGACCACGCGCTCTTTTCGGTCGCGGCCGGCATCGAGGCCGCTTTGGCCGCATGACGCAAAGATGATCCAAGGCAGGCCGGTCGAAGCTCGCTAGACGTCTCGGCTTCGACCTGCCGGAGAACCCGCATGAGCCCGACCCTCAAGCGCATCGAGAGCGATGCGCAACTGCCGGCCGAAGCCGATGTCGTCGTCATCGGCGGCGGCATCGTCGGCGCGGCGGCCGCCTATTTCCTGGGCAAGCGCGGCCGCTCGGTTGCGCTCGTCGAGAAGGGCGTAGTCGGCGGCGAACAGTCGAGCCGCAACTGGGGCTGGTGCCGCCAGCAGAACCGCGACGCCCGCGAATTGCCGCTGGCGATCCGCTCGATGGAGATGTGGGACGCACTTGCCGGCGAGATCGGCGAGGATCTCGGCTTCCGCCGTTGCGGCCTCGTCTACACCAGCAACGACGCCGCGCAGATCGCGCAATGGGAGCGTTGGCGCGAGACAGCGAAGCAGTTCGGCGTCGAGACGCGCATGCTCACCGGCAACGAGGCCTCCGCCATGACCGCCGGCACCGGGCGTGACTGGCTCGGCGGCGTCCACTCCTTCACGGACGGAACGGCCGAGCCCGCTTTGGCCGCGCCGGTGCTGGCGCTCGGCGCCCGCAAGCATGGCGCGACGATCCATCAGGGCTGCGCCGCGCGCGGCTTCGATGTCGCCAATGGCGCGGTCACCGGCGTCGTGACCGAAAAGGGCGTGATCCGAGCTCAGTCCGTGATCCTGGCCGGCGGTGCCTGGGCATCCGGCTTCTGCCGCCATCACGGCGTCGTCTTCCCTCAGGCCAGCATTCGCGCCACCAGCCTGCGCACCGAGATTGCACCGGCCTGGCTCGACGCCTTCTATACGCCCGAGATCGCCCTGACGCGGCGCCTCGACGGCAGCTACACCATCGCGATCAGCGGCAAGGGTACGCTCGAACTGACGCCGCAGGGCATCCGCTATGCTCGTCAGTTCATGCCGATGTTCGTCAAGCGGCTGAAGGCGGTCGAGTTCGGCATCGGCTCCTCCTTCTTCAACGGCCCGGAGGCGCTGGGCGGCTGGAGCCTCGACAAGCAGACGCCCTTCGAGCGGATCCGCGTGCTCGATCCCGCGCCGAGCCGCAAGGCGATGGCGACCCTGCTGGAGCGTGCCCATGCGCTCGTGCCGGCCCTGCGACATGTCGCGGTGCGCGAAAGCTGGGGCGCCTATATCGATTCCACCCCCGATGCCGTTCCGGTGATCTCGCCGACGGTCGGCCTGAAGGGCCTCGTCCTGGCAGCAGGGCTCAGCGGCCACGGCTTCGGCCTCGGGCCCGGCGCCGGCCATCTCGCAGCCGACCTCGCCGTGGGCGACACGCCGATCGTCGACCCCCGCCCCTTCCGTCACTCCCGTCTGCTCGACGGCTCGCAGGGCGAAGTCGGCGAGTTCTGACCGGGCATGCTTTTGACGGTACGCCCGCGCGGGTCATTCCGGGGCAGGCCGCAGGCCTGAGCCCGGAACCCATGAACACCGCAGCTTCAGGCACTAGCGGCGACCGTTCCTCCTTTTTCTGCGCGCTTGGCGGATATGGGTTCCGGGCTCGCCGCTTCGCAGCGCCCCGGAATGACGGCGGAGCAACCGCAGCCGAATCCCAGCGGCAATCCATGCTGCCGACCCCGGTTCGATCGGCATAATCTTGGGCGGATCGGCAGCAAATCCACGCCCGCCGCTGCGCAGCGCCGCTAGGCTCAAGCAATCGGCGGCATCGACCGCCTTCAGCGAAGCGAGCAGATCCATGAGCACCTGGCGGCCGAAATTCATCACCTTCGATTGCTACGGCACGCTGATCGATTTCGAGATGGGTCCCGCCGCCCGCCGCGTCTATGGCTCGCGCCTGTCGCCGGAGCAGATGGACGCCTTCGTCGATGATTTCAGCTCCTACCGGCTCGATGAGGTTCTCGGCCCCTGGAAGCCCTACCAGGATGTCGTTCACAATGCGGTGGAGCGCACCTGCAAGCTTCAGGGCGTCACCTATGACCGGGCCGATTCCCAGCGCATCGTCGACGAGATCACGAGTTGGGGCCCGCATCCGGACGTGCCCGCCGGTCTCGCCAAGGTGGCGAAGGAAATCCCGCTCGTCGTGCTCTCCAACTCGATGACGGCGCTGATCCCGCATTCGGTCGCCAAGCTCGGCGCGCCCTTCCACGCCGCCTATACGGCACAGGAAGCGCAGGCCTACAAGCCCCGCATGCAGGCCTTCGAATACATGTTCGACCAACTCGGCTGCGGGCCGCAGGACGTGATGCACTGCTCGTCGAGCTTCCGCTACGACCTCATGACGGCCCATGACATGAAGATCGGACAGCGCGTCTGGGTGAACCGCGGCCACGAGCCGGCGAACCCCTATTACGGTTACACAGAGATCAAGGACATCGGCGGCCTTCCGGCCCTCGTCGGGCTCTGAGGCGACAGAGGGCGGGCGTTCAATTCAGGCGATCGCTTGCTTGAGGCCCAGCGCCGGGTGCAGCCTGTCGATCGCCGCGATCTCGCTCCGCAATTCCGCGATCATCCAGTCGCGGATTTCCCGCACGATCGGCCGCGCCGGCCGGTTGCGCGGCGTCAGCAGCACGCAGATCCGCTCGCCGACCGTCAGCCGGTCGGCGGCGGGAACCAGCGCGCCCGACATCAGGGCATGGGCGACGACGGTGATCCAGCCGAAGGCGATACCCTGCCCCAGCAGGGCCGCCTGCACCACCACCGCATAGTCCGAGAAGGTCAGCGCCTTGATCGGCCCCGTGCGCCCCGTGGCAAAGGGCGCATACTGGTTTGCCCAGTCCGAAGGCGAGTCCGTCAACTGGATCACGGTGTTGCCGCCGGCCGCCTGTTCGGCCGCACCCGGCTCGCAGCGATAGCCCGGGCTGCACACCGGCAGCATGACTTCATGGACCACCAGAGCCTCGTCCGGCACGGGTTCGTCGGCTGCGACGAAGCGCATGCCGAGATCGACATTCTCGACCATCCCGCGCAGCGAACCCGCGATCATCTGGAAACGCAGATCGACACTCGGGAAGCGCTGCTGGAAGCGGTCCATGCGCGGCATCAGCCAATGCGTGGTGAAGGCGGAGGACACCGAGATCGTCACGGTCTCCTTACCGCCGCGAAGCTGTTCCACCTCGCGCAGCCCCGCCTCGATGCTCCTGAACCCGTCCGCGACGCGCCGATAGAGGATTTGGCCCTCCGGCGTCAGCACCACCCCCTTCCCGCCCCGCTCGAACAGGCGCAGGCCGAGATAGCCCTCGAAGCGCGACAGCATCCGGCTCACCGCCGGCTGGGTGACGTTCAGTTCATCCGCCGCGCGCGTGAAGCTGCCGCTGCGCGCCGCCGCCTCGAAGACGAAGAGCGCATTGCTCGAAGACACCATGCGGCGCAGATCCGACATTACATCAGGTTATGCTTCGCCTGATTATTTGGCAATTGCCGTAGCCGGCGAAAATCCCGTTTGATGACCCTGTCGAATGCAGCTTGCGGCGACGGACGCGACAGATGTCCGCGCCGCCGGGCAGCGGATCGCCCCGAAGCCGGCGCTACATAAGATCGACTTATGGCCTGGTCTCGAATCGGTCTTTGCCCACACGCTCGCGCGGTGTCGCTGTATCGCAACGGGAGAATGCAATGGCGAAAAGTGGCGGCGAGCGCGTCGAGATCAGGTCGGCCAGCAAGATCTACGGATCGGTGCGGGCATTGGATGACGTGTCGCTCGACATCGCCCCGCAGGAATTCGTCTCGCTGCTCGGCCCCTCCGGCTCGGGCAAGACGACGCTGCTCGGCATTCTCGGCGGCTTCGTCCAGCCCTCGGCTGGCCAGATCCTGTTCGGCGGCCGCGACGTCACCTTCACCCCGCCGCATAAGCGCGACATCGGCATCGTCTTCCAGAACTACGCCCTCTTCCCGCATATGAGCGTCGGCGAGAACGTCGCCTTCCCGCTCCGGGCCCGCCGCCTGCCGAAATCGACCTATGCCGAGAAGGTCCGCGCCGCGCTGGCGATGGTCGATCTCGCCGGCTACGAGGAGCGCGGCATCGGCCAGCTCTCCGGCGGCCAGCGTCAGCGCGTCGCGCTGGCCCGCGCCATGATTTTCGAGCCGCGCCTGATCCTGATGGACGAGCCGCTCTCGGCCCTCGACAAGCAGCTCCGCGAAACCATGCAGATCGAGTTGCGCCAACTCCACAAGCGGCTCGGCGCGACGATCATCTACGTCACCCACGACCAGCGCGAGGCGCTGACGATGAGCGACCGCGTCGCAATTTTGAAGGACGGCAAGCTCGTCCAGATCGACAAGCCCGAGCGCCTGCACGACCACCCCGCCAACGCCTTCGTCGCGAGCTTCATCGGCGAGGCGACGCTGCTGCCGGTTGCACGCATCGGCCAGGACGGCGTCTCGCTCGCGGGCTCGGTCATCAGGACGGCCCGGCCGCTACCCGCCAGCGGCGAACTGGTGCTGGCCGTGCAGACCGAGAAGCTGCTGATCGAGGACGGGGCCGGCGCGCCCGAGCGCAACCGCTTCTCCGCCCGCGTCACCGACATCGTCTTCCAGGGCGAGAGCCTGCGCGTCTTCCTGGCGCTGGATGACGGCACGCCGCTCAGCCTTCGCCAGCCCAGCCACTATGAAGCCGCCCGCCGCGTTCCGCCGATCGGCGAGCGCGTCGAGATCAGCATCCACCCGCAGGACACGATCGTCGTGTCGAAGGCGGGCGGCTGAACGCAACCCATCGAACACCAGACCCGTACAGCCAGAAGAGAATTCGCATCATGGCTCTTAAAGACTTCAAGGTTCTCACTTTCGACGTCGTCGGCACGCTGATCGACTTCGAGAGCGGCGTTCTCAACGCGGTCCGCCGCATCGGCGGCCCGAAGGCGGCTGCGCTGAGCGACGACGAGATCTTCGCCCCCTATCTCGACGGCCGCGCCAAGCACTATGAGCGCTCCAGCGAGGCGATGAAGCTGGTCTACATCCACCTCGCCAAGGAGCTCGGCCTGCCCGCCGACGAGGCCTCGGCCGACTCCTTCCAGTACGCCATCCTGCAGCATCCGGCCTTCCCGGACTCAGGTGAGGCGCTGGCGCGGCTGCGCAAGCATTTCCGGCTGGTCGCGATGACCAATGCCGACCGCCCGACCTTTGCCTTCTACTCGCAGACGCTCGGCAACCCCTTCCACGACAGCGTCACCGCCGACGAGGCTGTGCATCCCAAGCCCGATCCGTTGTTCTTCGCCTTCAACCGCGGCCGGCAGTCGGCTTTCGGCTACAAGCAGGAGGAGATCCTGCACGTCGCCCAGAGCCAGTACCACGACATCGGCGTCGCGAAATCGCTCGGCTACACCACCTGCTGGATCGAGCGGCGCCAGGGGCAGAAGGGCTTCGGCGGCACGCCGGCCGTGCCGGAGCTGACCAAGCCGGACTACCATTTCCCGACCCTGGCGGCACTCGCCGACGCGGTCGAGGCCGGGGTCTGAAGCGTTGACCGGCGCCCCTGCCTGGCAGTCTCTGGAGGCAGCGCCCTCGCTCTGGGGCGCGACGGCTCAGCCGTTGCGCGATCTGCCGCCGCTGCAGGGCGACACTCAGGCCGACGTCGTGATCATCGGCGCCGGCTATACCGGTCTGTCCGCCGCGCACCATCTCGCGCAGAGCGGCCTGGCTCCGATCGTGCTGGAGGCCAACCGGCCCGGCTGGGGCGCCAGCGGTCGCAATGGCGGCGTCATCACCGCCAAGTTCCGGGTCTCCTTCCCCGCCATCGCCGCCGCCCATGGCAAGCCGATGGCGAAAAGAATGTACGATATCGCGCTGGAAGCCACCGATATCGTCTCCGAACTGGTCGAAACCTATGACATTGCCGCCGCCAATCTGACGCGCTCGGGCCAGGTCAAGGCCGCGCATAATCACGAGACGCTGGCCTATGCCGTGAAGGAAGCCGAATGGCTTCGCAGCGAACTGGGCGACACCACCATGTCCGTTCTCGACGCCGGGCAGGTTCGCGAGGAGACCGGCTCGGCCGGCTTCGTCGGCGGCGTGCTCAACACCGGCTCGGGCGGCATCCACCCGCTGAACTACCTGCACGGCCTGACCGAGGGTGTGGCGAAGCGCGGCATCCCGATCCATGCCGGAACGCCGGCCCTGCACCTGCGCCGCGAGGCTAGTGGCGTGCTGGTCGAGACGCCCGGCGGCGTGGTCCGCGCCAAGCAGGCGATCATCGCCACCAACAGCTATTCCGACCTGACGCCGGCGACGAAAGCCTATCAGCGCACGCTGATCCCCTTCCGCAGCGCGATCATCGCAACCGAGAAGCTCTCGCCCAATCTCGCCGCCAGCGTGATGCCGACCCGGCGCACCTATACCGAGACCAAGCGGATGATGCGCTGGTTCCGCATGGTCGACGACCGCATCGTCTTCGGTGGCCGCGGCGCCTTCGGCAAGACGGATTCGCCGGCCGCCTTCCGCGCCCTGCACAAGGCGATGGTCGGCATCTTCCCGCAGGTCGCCGATGTGCCGCTGGCCTATCGCTGGTCCGGCCTCGTCGCGATGACGCTCGATTCCGTCCCACATGTCGGGCGCGTCGATGACCGCGTCATGCTCGCCATGGGTTACAATGGCGCCGGCGTCGCGATGTCCAGCCTGATGGGGCGCTATCTCGCCGCCTTTGCCCGGGGCGAGCTCCCCGATGTCGGCCTGCTCGATACCGCCCGCATGCGGCGTGTGCCGTTTTACCCGCTTCGAGAGCCGGCCGTCCGCATGGTCGCCGGCTGGTACCAGTTTCTAGACGCGATCGGACGGTAGTTTTCGAAGATCCGGTCCAACAACAGGGGATAAGCACATGACGGAACGAAGCCTGACCATTCGTAGCGCCTACGCCGCCGCGGGCCTGTCCCTGGCTCTGCTGAGCCCGCTTTCCGCCCAGGCGGCCGAACAGATCATGTTCGTCTCGCAGGGCGGCGCCTATCAGAAGGCGCAGACCATCGCGATCCTCGACCCGAGCGCCAAGAAGCTCGGCATCACCATCAACCAGGACAGCGTGCCCGACGCCTGGCCGATCATGCGCTCGCAGGTCGCGACCGGTAAGCCGACCTGGGACGTCGTCGACGTCGCCACCAATTTCTGCCTGCGCGGCGGCGAACAGGGCATCCTCGAGAAGCTCGACTTCAGCAAGATCCCCAACGCAGCCGCGATGCCGGCGGAGTATCGCAGCGACTATTCGGTCGCCTACGAATTCTATTCCAGCGTCCTGGGCTACAGCCTGAAGAAATTCCCCGACGCGGCGACCGCACCCAAGACCTGGGCCGATTTCTGGGACGTCAAGAAGTTCCCCGGCCGGCGCTCGCTGCGCAACAACCCGCTCGCCACGCTCGAAGCAGCCCTGATGGCCGACGGCGTGCCGGCCGACAAGCTCTACCCGCTCGACGTCGACCGGGCTTTCAAGAAGCTCGAGGAGATCAAGCCGCATATCACGGTCTGGTGGACCTCGGGCGCCCAGTCGGCCCAGCTCCTCAACGATGGCGAGGTCGACATGGTGATGGCCTGGAACGGCCGCATCAGCGCGCTGACAAAGGAAGGTGCCAAGGTCGCCTACACCTACAACCAGGGCATCCTGCAGAGCACCTCGCTTTGCGTGCTCAAGGGCGCCCCTAACCTGCCGACCGCGATCAAGTTCCTCAACGAAGCCGTCGATCCGGTCCACCAGGCCAACCTGCCGCTGCATATCGACTACGGCCCGGCCAACCCCAAGGCCTATGACACCGGCGTCATCCCGGCCGCCCGCGTCGGCGAACTGCCGAGCGCCCCGGCCAACGCCAAGGTCCAGGCCCTGATGTCCTATGCCTGGTGGACCTCGGCTGCCGGCGAAGCCGCCGAGAAGCGCTGGCTCTCCTTCGCGCAGAAGTGAATCGCTGAGGTATCCCGCGCCGTCATCCCGGACGTAGCGAAGCGTAGATCCGGGATCCATGCCTGAGCCGTTCCGGAATGGATCCCGGGTCTCCCTACGGTCGCCCGGGATGACCCGAGCGAGAGAAATTCGGTGGGTAGGAAAGACCAGATGACCGCCATCGACCCATCCCTCCGTTACCAGCGCCGCGAACAGGGGCTGATGCTCCTGCTCGCCTCGCCAGCGGTGATCGTGATCCTCGCCCTTGTGGTGATCCCGGTCGGCTGGCTGATGACGCAGTCGGTCTACGACAACGGCTTCACGCTGGAGCACTACCGCCGCATCTTCAGCGAGGACATCTACTGGCGCAGCTTCGGGCTGACCTTCCGCATCGCGCTGATCGTCACGGTCATGACCCTGATCCTGGGTTACCCCGTCGCCTATGCCGCCGCCCATGTGAAGCGCCCCTGGGACGTGCTGATCCTCTCCTTCGTCATCCTGCCCTTCTGGACCAGCGTGCTGGTGCGCGCCTATGCCTGGCTCGTGCTGCTGCAGCGCACCGGCGTGACCAACCAGATGCTGGAGCGCTTCGGGCTGATCAGCGAACCGCTGGCGCTCGTCCACAACGAGCTCGGCACGGTCATCGCGACCGTCCACATCCTCCTGCCCTTCATGGTGCTGCCGCTCTATTCGACCATGCAGAAGATCCCGCGCGAGTTGATGCTGGCCGGCGCCAGCCTCGGCGGCGGGCCGCTGCACAGCTTCCTGCGCATCTTCCTGCCGCTGTCGCTGCCCGGCGTCGTCGCCGGCCTGACGCTGGTCTTCGTGCTGACGCTCGGCTTCTACATCACGCCGGAACTGCTCGGCGGCGGCCGCACCATCATGATCTCGATGGTCGTCAGCCGGAACGTCGAGCTCTACAACCAGTGGGGCGCGGCCAGCGCGGTGGGCGTCGTGCTGCTGGTCGCAGTGCTCGCGATCTTCATGGCCGTCGGCCGCATCATCCCGCTCGACAAGATGCTGGGGCAGAAGTGATGAAACAGCCTCTTCTCCCCCGCCTGCTCTTCGGCGCCTTCGTCGGCCTGGTGCTGATCTATCTGATCCTGCCGCTGCTGATCATCGTGCCTATGTCGTTCTCGGCGACGCGTTTCCTGACCTTCCCGCCGCCGGCCTTGTCGCTGCGCTGGTATGCCGAGTATTTCGGCAATCCCAACTGGATGCAGGCGACGCGGATGAGCGCGCTGATCGGCCTCCTGACCGTCATCGTCGCGACCCCGCTCGGCACGGCCGCTGCATACGCCATCAGCAACTCCCAGACGAAGCTGATGCGCTCCCTGCACATGATGCTGATGCTCCCGCTGATCGTGCCGATCATCATCATCGCGATCGGCATCTTCTTCATCTACGCCAAGATCGGCCTGATCCAGACGCTGACCGGGCTGGTGCTGGCCAACGTCATGCTCGGCCTGCCCTATGTCATCACCTCGGTCGTCGCCGGGCTGCAGAGCTTCGACAAGACGCAGGAGATGGTGGCCCGCAGCCTCGGCATGAACCGCTTCCGCGCCTTCCTCACGGTGACGCTGCCGCAGATCAAGGCCAGCGTCTTCGCCGGCGGCATCTTCGCCTTCATCTCGGCGATCGATGAGACCATCATCGCGTTGTTCGTCTCCGGCGGGCAGTACCAGACCCTGACCAAGCGCATGTTCACCGCGCTGCGCGACGAGATCGACCCGACCATCGCCGCGATCTCGACCCTGCTGACGGCGGCGTCCTTCATCCTCGTCCTGCTCGCGACCAGCGGGCAGAAGAAGGCGGCGACTTGAAGCGAAGGCAGCGCGCCCTCCGTCATTCCGGGGCGGCGCGAAGCGCTGAGCCCGGAACCCATGAACACCGAACGGTTCCGATGACGCGCCGCAATCGCAGCGCCTACTGAACAAGGCGCGGTGTTCATGGGTTCCGGGCTCATGGCTGCGCCATGCCCCGGAATGACGACGAGGCTCTCAGCTACGCCAGTCCTGAAACTTGTAATACATCCCCACGAACGGCAGGAACCACGGCGGGCCGAAATGGCCCGGCACCACCGGCCAGTCCAGCCCCGCCAGCGGGTTCGCGGCCGCGTCCCCGCCCATCATGCGGGCCATGATCTGCCCCATATGCACCGACATCTGCGTGCCATGTCCGCTATAGCCCAGCGCGTAGAACACGCCGTCGCGCTCGCCGGCGCGCGGCAGGCGGTCGGCGGTCATGTCGACCAGACCGCCCCAGCAATAATCGATGCCCACGCTCGCCAGTTGCGGGAACAGTTCGAGCATCCGCGCCTTCAGGATGGCGCCGCTCTTGGCGTCCGAGGTCGGGCTCGACAGGGCAAAGCGCGCGCGCCCGCCGAAGATCAGCCGGTTGTCGGGCGTCAGCCTGAAATAATTGCCGATGTTCATCGTCGTCGTCGCCGTGCGGCGCATCGGCATGATCGAAGCCGCGAGTTCCGCCGACAGCGGCTCGGTCGCGATGATGAAGCTGCCGACCGGCACGATCCGCCGGCGCAGCCAGGCGAAGGGCCCCTGCCGCGAGGCGCCCGTCGCGAGAAGCACTTGCTTGGCCTCCAGCGTCCCGCACGCCGTGACGACGCGGTGCGCCTGGCCGTTCAGCCGCTCGAGCCCGGTCACGGCAGCGTTCTCGTGGATCGCCGCCCCCGCCCGCGCAGCGGCTTCCGCCAGCCCGACGCCGAAGCGGCCCATATGCATATGGGCGCTGCGCGGAAAGACCAGCCCGCCATGAAAGCCGTCCGAGCCGATCTCGCTGCGAACCTTGCCGGGCTTCACGACGATCAGATCGGGCTCGACGGTCGCTTGCAGCAGTTCTGCGCTCTTCTCCAGCTTGGCGAAATGGCCGGGCTTGGCGGCGAGCTTGATCTTGCCGGTGCGGGTGAAGTCGCAATCGATCCCCTCGCGCGCGACCAGCGCCTCGACCGTGTCGACGCCGGCATCGAAGGCGCGATAGAGCGCGCTGGCGCGCTCTATGCCGAGGCTCGCCGCGAGCCCGCCGAGGTCATGCGCGAGA
>DATDBB010000460.1:0-9960 GCA_036525085.1 Allobosea sp. | reverse complement strand
AATCATCACTTCGTATTTGATCGGCAAATGCAGCGCACCGATCAACCTTCTACGGCGTGCGTCCCGTGGCTTGCCATGCTAAACGCGCCGCCTGTTTTCGTGCCGCAGGCGACCGACCGCGATGAATCCGATTTTCTCCGCCCTTCCGACCAGCGTCTTCGAGGTGATGTCGCAGCTTGCGCGCGAGACCGGCGCGGTCAATCTCGGCCAGGGATTTCCGGACGATCCGGGTCCGCTCGATGTCCGCCAGAAGGCGGCCGACGCGGTCGTGAACGGCTGGAACCAGTATCCGCCGATGATGGGCCTGCCCGAGCTGCGCCAGGCCACGGCGGCGCATTACAAGCGCTGGCAGGGCCTCGACCTCGACCCCGACAGCGAGATCATGGTGACCTCGGGCGCGACCGAGGCGATCGCAGGCGCGCTAATGGCGCTGGTTTCGCCCGGCGACGAGGTCGTGCTGTTCGAGCCGATGTATGACGCCTATGTCCCGCTCGTGCGCCGCGCCGGCGGCATCCCGAAATTCGTGACGCTGACGCCGCCCGCCTTCGGTCTGACCGAGGCTGCTCTGGCCCAGGCTTTTTCGCCGAAGACGAAGGTGGTGCTGTTCAATAACCCGCTCAACCCGACCGCAACGATCTTCAGCCCGGCCGATCTCGACCTCCTGGCCGATTTCTGCGTGCGCCATGACACAATCGCGATCTGTGACGAGGTCTGGGAGCATGTCGTCTTCGACGGCCGCCGGCACGTGCCGGTGCTGGGGCGCCCCGACATGCGCGAGCGCACGGTCAAAATCTCCTCGGCCGGCAAGATCTTCTCGCTGACCGGCTGGAAGGTCGGGCTGGTGTTGGCTGCGCCCGCCCTGATGAAGGTGCTGGCCAAGGCGCATCAATACATCACCTTCACGACGCCACCGAACCTGCAGGCGGCCGTCGCCTATGGGCTCGGCAAGGACGACAGCTATTTCGAGGGGATGCGAGCCGATTTCCAGCGCTCGCGCGACCGTTTCGCCGATGGCCTCGCCGGCCTCGGTTTCGACGTGCTGCCGAGCGTCGGGACCTATTTCCTCAATGTCGACATCGCGTCGCTGGGGGAAAACGACGATGTCGCCTTCTGCAAGCGGCTCGTGATGGAGACCGGCGTGGCCGCGATCCCGGTCAGCGCCTTCTACGCCGAAGGCGCGGTCAGGAGCGTCGTGCGCTTCTGCTTCGCAAAGCGCGATGCGACGCTCGATTCCGCACTGGAGCGACTGGCCGGCCGCCGTCCGCGCTGACGCGCAGCTCCGGGCTGCTCACCCCGCGAGCAGCCGGGTCGCCTGCTCACCGGCGGCCACGAGCCGCTTCTGCAGCTCCACGGTGATCGGGCTGCGCTCCGCCGTCCGCCGGGCGGTGTCCGCCGCCGTCACCAGCTGTGCCAAAGCGCGCTGCGCCAGAGCCTTGTCCTTGCTGCGCTCGGCGAGCCGGAGCATCGCCTCCGCCTGATTGCCGAGCGTCTGCGCCCAGAGCAGGGGCACGCTCTCGCGCCGGCGCTCTTCCAGGGCGACGGCGAAGGCGGCAATCGCCTCCTCGAGCACGACCGGCTCGCTATAGCGGTTGCCCATGGCGGCAAGCACGCCACCCATCTGGTCCTGGAGTTCGGCCCAGCGCAGCGGCTCGCGGGCGCGGTCGACGGTCTTGGTGACCCGGTTGAGCCCGTTGAAGGCGCGCTCCAGCAAGGCGAGGTCGTTCCGGCGTCCGCCGAGCGCCGCCCGGGCGCGCGAGATCAGATGCTCTGCCTGGAGCCAGCGCGCCTCGTCGGTGCCGCGATCCCAAACGGCGAACACCGTGGCGAAGGCGGCGATCGCATCCTCGAGCAGCCCGTCATCCGCGCGCGCCAGCCCGATGGTCACCGCAAGCCGCCCGAAACGCAGCTTAAGCGCCTGCCAGAGTTGGGGCGCCTCGTCGCGGCGCAGATCCTCCAGCCCGGCTTCGCAATGAGCGAGCGCCTCGGCGCGCAGGTCCGCCGTCCCGGTGATATCCGCTATGCCTTCGAACGCGGCGGCCAGAGCGTCCTGGGCGCCGGCGAAGGCAACCGTGTCCGCCACGCTGTCGAGACCCTGGAGCAAGCGGCGCAGGGCGGCCACGGCGGCGTCGTAGCCGTCGCGCCCGCCGAAATCCTCGCTGATCCGCGCCAGCGCCCTGGCCTGATCGAGCGCGGCCGCGCGGCTGCGGTCGATATCGGCGAGGCCGATCAGGGCGGAGGCCTCGCCATAGCGCGCGGCAGCCTCGCGATAGGCCTCGGCTGTCGTGCGCAGGAAGCTGAGCGCCGCCCGGTCGGCACGGTTCTCGCCGATCAGCAGCCGGCGTTCGAGCGGCAGCGCCGAGAGGTCGGTCGAGCCGCCGATCGTATGCAGCTCGGCCTGGGCCAGGGTCTTGTCGGCATCGGCGAGACGGCCCTCCGCGATGGCGGCAGCTGCGGCGCTGCGAAACTTGCGGATCGTCCCGTCCTCGATCGGCGCCGCAAGGCGTCGGGTCAGGGCGAGGAGATCGGCCGATTTGCGGTCGAGCAGGGTTTCGTCGGGCTCGGCCGTGTCGGAACGGCGCAGCCAATCGGCGATCATGGCCGCCAGCGCCACCGGCGGCAGGCCGTGGCGCCCCGCGACGCGCGCGACGAGAGCCGCAATATCGTCCGGCTTCTTCACGAGATGACCGTCCCCTACCCCGCCGATTGAACAGTTCTTTTGCGTAGGCCCGTCAAGATCACCTGGCCCGGGACAGGATCGCAGTGTGTCGCGACGGGCGCGACACACTGCGCGTTGCCTACTTGGCGGCGATGACCGCGATTTCGACCGTGAACTGCGGGGCGGCGAGCTTGGCCTCGACCGTGGCGCGGCCCGGCGTCTGGCCGGCGACGACCCACTTGTCCCAGACGCCGTTCATCTCGGCGAAGGTCGACATATCGGACAGCCAGATATTGACCATCAGCAGCTTGCTCTTGTCGGTGCCGGCCTCGGCCAGCAGCCCGTCGATGATGCCGAGGATTTCGGCCGTCTGCTCGGCGACGCTCTTGCCCGCCGCCTTGTCGGCGACCTGGCCGGCCAGATAGACGGTGTCGCCATGGACGACGGCCTTGGACATGCGCGGACCGACGGCGATGCGCTGAATGCTCATGATCAACTCTCCTGTAAAAGGGCGCTAGCTGGTAGCCCGTGCCGCGACCTTTCGCAAACGCAAAGACATAGGGACAGATGCGCCAGGTCAGGCCATCGCCGTCCAGCCTGCCCAGAGCGCTGCGTAGCGTGCGGCCTTCCCGATGAACACCAGCAGAACGAAACGCCCGAGCGGATAGTTCAGCGTGCCGGCGACGAAGGTCAGGGGATCGCCGGCGATCGGCAGCCAGGCGAAGAGCAGCGAAGGCCAGCCGAAGCGCGCAAACCACCCCTGCGCCTGGTCGAGGCGGCGAGGATCCGGCCGCACGCGCCGCGGCAATCGCTCGATGCCATGCCGTGCGATCAGCAGGCCTAGCCACCAGTTCACCACCGAGCCCGCCGTATTGGCGAGACCTGCGACCAGAAACAGCGCGAGCGGATCGACCGTGCGTGCGGCCAGCAATCCGACGAAGACCGCCTCCGACTGGGCCGGCAGCAGCGTCGCCGCGACGAAGGCCGCGCCCGCCATCCCGGCGAGCGACCAGAACGCCTCCATCAGAGCCGCGTGTAGTCTAAAGCCGGCGCAGCGCGACCTGCTGGATGCGATGGCTCGCGCCCTTGGTCAGGATCAGGCTGGCGCGCTGGCGGGTCGGCAGGATGTTCTCCTGAAGGTTCGGCAGGTTGATGCCGGTCCACAGGCTCTCGGCGATCGAAAGCGCCTCTTCCTCGCCGATCTCGGCATATTTCCGGAAGAAGGAGCGCGGATCGCGGAAGGCCGTCTGGCGCAGCGTCATGAAGCGGTTGACGTACCAGCGATGCAGGTCGTTCTCGTCCGCGTCGAGATAAACAGAGAAATCGAAATAGTCCGAGACGAAGGGGATGACCGTGCCATCCTTGGGCATGCGGCTCGGCTGGAGCACGTTCAGCCCCTCGAGGATCAGGATGTCCGGTCGTTCGACCGTCACGGTCTCGCCGGGCACCACGTCATAGACGAGATGCGAATAGACCGGCGCCTTGACCTGCGGCTTGCCGGCCTTGACGTCCGAGAGGAAGCGCAGGATCGCCGCGCCGTCATAGCTCTCCGGGAAGCCCTTGCGCTGCATCAGCCCGCGCCGCTCCAGCTCGGCATTGGGCAGCAGGAAGCCGTCAGTGGTGACGAGCTCGACCTTGGGGGTGTTCGGCCAGCGCGAGAGCAGCGCCTTGAGCACGCGCGCCGTGGTCGACTTGCCGACCGCCACCGAGCCCGCGACGCCGATGATATAGGGGACCTTGACCTCGGCCTCGGCCAGCAGGAAGCGCTGCGTCGCCTTGAACAGCCCCTGCGTCGCCGCGACGTACAGCGAGAGCAGGCGCGACAGCGGCAGGTAGATCGCGACGATCTCGTCGAGCGAGATCGGATCGTTGATCGATTGCAGCTTGGTGAGGTCGTCGACCGAAAGCGTCAGCGGCGTATCGGCACGCAAGTGCGCCCACTCGTCACGCGAGAACGAGCGATAGGGTGAGCCGAGCTCGGGATCATGCGGGGCGGGGATCACACGCTGGTCCATGAGGCGACCCGCATTCCAGGCTTCGAGGTTCAACGCAGTACTAGCCTCGATCTCAACGGGGCCGTGCGGCCTTCTCCGCCAGACCGGAGCGCACGGTACGGGCCTCAAGCTGGCTCAAGACGTCCTGCAATGCAACATCGCGGGCCTTGAGTACAACCAAGAGATGATAGAGCACGTCCGCGCTCTCGGCGATCAACTCGTCGCGATCGCCCTTCACCGCGGCAATGACAACCTCGACCGCCTCCTCGCCGAACTTCTTGGCGGCACGCTCGGGTCCGGCGGCGAGGAGCTTCGCCGTCCAGGATTCGTCGGGCGAAGCGGCGGCGCGCTCGGCGATGCGCGCTTCGAGATCGGAGAGGGTGAAGGTCATGCCAAACCTCTGTCATTCCGGGGCGCGCCATCGGCGCGAGCCCGGAACCCACGACTGGGTGAAATCTTCGATGCCCGGTGGCAGGGGGCTCGCCCTGTCGTGGGTTCCGGGTTCTTCGCTACGCGAAGCCCCGGAATGACAACCCGAAAGAGCCTAGTCACGTCTCAATCCAGCCGCATGGCGAGGCCGGCCTGCGCCATATGCGCCTTGGCCTGCCCAATCGTGTAGGTCCCGAAATGAAAGATCGACGCGGCGAGCACCGCCGAGGCGTGGCCCTGCTTCACCCCGTTGACGAGGTCGTCGAGATCGCCGACGCCGCCCGAGGCGATGACCGGAACCGTGACCGCATCCGCGATGGCCCGCGTCAGGCCGAGATCGTAGCCGACCTTGGTGCCGTCGCGATCCATCGAAGTGACCAACAGCTCGCCCGCGCCCAGCGAGACGACCTCGCGCGCGAAGGCGACGGCGTCCAGCCCGGTGGGATTGCGCCCGCCATGGGTGAAGATCTCCCAGCGACCGGGCGTGACCTGCTTGGCGTCGATGGCGACGACGATGCACTGGTCGCCGAATTTTTCCGCCGCCTGCCTGACGAACTGCCGGTTGGTGACGGCGGCGGTATTGATCGAGACCTTGTCGGCTCCGGCCAGCAGCAGGGCGCGGATGTCCTCGACCTTGCGCACGCCGCCCCCCACCGTCAGCGGCATGAAGCAGGCCTCGGCCGTGCGGGTGACGACATCAAACAGGATGCCGCGATCCTCATGACTTGCCGTGATGTCGAGGAAGCAGAGTTCGTCGGCGCCGGCCGCGTCATAGGCCTTGGCCGCCTCCACGGGGTCGCCGGCATCGACGAGGTCAAGAAACTTTACGCCCTTGACGACACGGCCGTCCTTGACGTCGAGGCAGGGGATGATCCGGGTCTTGAGCATGGCGAGGCCGGCTTTTCGGGGCGAAGGCCGCCAGCCTATGCCGGATTTCGGCGGGCTCGTCACCTTTGCCCTGCGTCGCTTCGCTCCGCCGCGCTTCCGGTGTCGGCGATCCAGCCCCAGAACGACCGGAACCAGGCCTCGCTTTCGGAGAGCAGGCGCGGGGTCAGCGCGATCCGGCCAGTGGCGCGCTCCTGCAGCACCAGGCCCTCGCCCTCGGCCCGGTTGACGATGTTCCGGACATGCGAATGCGAGACGCCCAGCCGGGCAGCGATATCGCGCCCGCCGAGGTGGAACCAGTGCGGGGCGTCGCCGGGTCCCGGCGCGCCGGCATGATGCGCGCGCAGCAGGACGAGCGCGATGCGGTCGCCGCAATCGAAGCGATCGAACCAGGCGAAGGCGCCGTCGCCGGCCATTGCCTCGCGCGTTCGCGCGAGAAGCGCGCGTGCATGGCCCAGATAGAGCGTGAGCCATGCGTCGTCGCGTTGCAGGCGAGCCGACAGGCCCGGGCCGGCCAGGCCGAGGATTTCGCTGCAGCGGGCGTGGTTCGAAAGCCATTGGCGCAGGCCCTCGAACAGTGGCGGCGCCGGCACGAGCCAGGCCGCGCGCGCATCCGTCGGCACGGGCTCATGTGCGAGATAGCCCGCCAACCGCAGCAGACTGAAAAAGGCGCTGAGCGTGCGCGAGCTTCCCATCTCGCGCTGCACGAGGCCGAGGGTCGGCCGAGGCCCGAGGTCCAGCAGCGCCTCGCAATGCATGACCACGACGAGCCCGGCGGCATGCGACTGCAGATTGCGACCAAAGACCTTGTTGGCGATCTTCTCGGCGAAATGCAGGCGCAGGATCGAATCCGCGCAGTGGATGATCGCATCGCGATAGAGCGCATCGCTTTCGTGGCGACCGGAGGGCGGGCGGAGTTCCCGCTGGGCGTAATTCGATGATGTCGACAAGCCGGATTGACGCTTCGTTAACGGCGGATTTGCGCGGTGGCCATATCTGCAGAGTTTGGACTAGGCGGACATCGCAGCATTTGTAGCATCGCGGGGCAATGCCGAAGGTGGCCGCTCCAGCCGGATGCGGAGCCCGGCCGCTCTCGCGAAGGATGGTCGCCATGTGCGAACGCTGTGTCTCGAATGCCTTGACGTTTTCGCCCTCGCGCCGCTCCCTGCTGGCGGCCGGCGCCGGATTTGCAATCGCGGGCGGGCTCGCTCCCGCGCTGGCTCAGGGCGTCACCACCACCCCGACGCCGCTCAGCCCCGACGAGGCCCTGAAGCGCTTGATCGAAGGCAACGCCCGCTATGCCGCCAACACGCCCAATGAGCGCGACTTTTCCGCTGGGCGGGCGGCGCGCGCCCGCTCGCAGCATCCGTTCGCATCGATCGTGAGCTGCGCCGATTCGCGCCTGGCTCCCGAACTCGCCTTCGATCAGAGTGCCGGGGACCTGTTCGTCGTCCGCGTCGCCGGCAACTTCGTCAACGAGGACGGCCTCGCCAGCCTCGAATTCGGCGCTGCCGTGCTGCAGTCGCCGCTGATCCTGGTGCTCGGCCACACCAGTTGCGGCGCGATCTCCTCGACCATCGACGTGGTCAAGAACGGCACGCAGTTGCCCGGCCATCTGCCCTCGCTCATCAACGCGATCAAACCGGCCGTGCTCAAGGCCCAGAAGGCCGGGTCGAGCAATATGCTGGAAGCCGCGACCGAGGCCAATGTCCGGCTCAATGTCGAGCGCCTGAAGACTGCGGCGCCGATCCTTGCCGAGCGCTTCTCCCAGAAGAAGCTCGCCGTCGTCGGCGGCATCTACGAACTCGCCAGCGGCAAGGTGAGGCTGATCTGAGGCCGCCCGCCGGCCCGTTCAGTAACCCGCGGCGCGGCGAACAAGGTCGATCCCGACGATGGTCAGGATCGTCTTGATCGCCACCAGGAACCAGCGCTCGGGCAGGCGCTCCAAGAGCCGCGTCCCGAGCATCGTCCCGGCGAAGCCCGAGACGATCATCGCCGCGATCAGCGGCAGCCAGTCGGCGAAGGCGAAGCCGAGGGCGCCGAAGGCGAAGACCTTGAGCAAATGCTGGATCGTCGTGCAGGCCGCATGCGTCGCGATGAGCTGGCCCTTTTCGAGGCCGAGCGGCAACAAGAGCGCCTGAACGAAGGGGCCGGTCGCGCCGACGAACATGGTGATGATGGTCGAAAGGCCGCCGCCGATGACGAGCCCGCTCGAGGCGAGGCCGGGAATGCGCGGCTTCGGCAGCCAGGTCATCGCCAGGATGAAGGCCCCGAGCAGGCCGAGCAGGACCCGCTCCGGCAATTCGACCACGAGGAAGGCGCCGATCAGCACGCCGACGACCGAGCCGGCCGTAAAGCGCGCGACCAGCGGCCAGACGGCATGGGCCCGCTGCACGAAGGTGCGCCCCACATTGGAGCCCACCTGCACCAGCCCATGCACGGCGATGATGACCGAGGGCGGCACGGCGCCGGCGAGCGCACCCAGCATCGCCATCCCACCGCCGATGCCGAAGGCGGCGGTGAAGGCCGAGGTCAGGAAGCTCACTCCGATCAAGAGCAGGGCGATGGCGGGCGCGACGCCGGCTGGCAGGAGCGTGTCGAGCATGTCCGGGGAGCTGTGCTGGCGGAAAAGGGGCGTTCCCCGCTGCTACACCCTGCGCGACCGCCGGCAAAGACCAGTCGCCGCATGCCCGGAAACCACATTTCGCCTTGGCGCTTTACAAGCGCCCGCCGGGGGCGTTTCCTGAAGGGAACGGCGGCGGCTGCGGGCCTGACAACGCCACATCGTTCAACAGTTGCGTCTTTGCGGAGTGGTGTGATGCGTCGCGTGCTCGGCCTGCTGGCCGCCCTTGTCCTGTCGCTCCTCGGCGCAGCCTCGGCTCAGGCCGGGGTCGACGTCCGGGTCAATATCGCGACCCAGCGCATCCAGGTCACCACGACCGATGGCGAGGCCTATAACTGGGCGATCTCGTCAGGCCGCAAGGGCTACCGCACGCCCAATGGCGTCTATCGCCCGACGCGGCTGGAAAAGAACTGGTATTCCCGGAAATATGGCGGCGCGATGCCCAATGCGGTGTTCTTCCGCGGCGGCTATGCCATCCATGGCACGACGGCGGTCGGCGCGCTCGGACGGCCCGCCTCGCATGGCTGCATCCGCCTTCACCCGACCAATGCCGCCAAGCTCTTCGCGCTGGTCAAGAAGCATGGGGCCGGCGAGACCCGCATCGCGCTGAACGGCGCGGCGACCGACAATCTCTCGCAGTTCGCCAAGGCCTCGGGCGGTGCCAAGGTCAAGATCGCCAAGGTCAAGATCAAGCAGGGCGCGACCGTGGCCCAGCAGCGCAAGGCTCCGAACTGGGACGCGGCTCGCGAGCAGATTCTGCTGCGCCCGGCCCTGCCTGCCGGAGCCTATGGCTATCAGCCCTACAACGTGGCGCCGCGCTATTACGAGACAGGTCCGCGCTGGCGCTGAAGCGCGCTCAAAGCGCCTCTGGAGCGATCCGCAGCCAGCCTTGCAGCATCTCGCCCGGTTCGAGACTGCTGAGCGGCGCGGCCTCCCGCGCAGCCTTCTCGCTCGGCGATCCGATGGCATGGCTCTGCGGTTCGACGCAGAGGAAATCTGCTCCGGCTGGCGCCCAGACCACCGGGCAGCGCAGCGTTTCGCTGGCACTGAGCGTGATCGCGAGGCCGGTAGAGGGCGTCTCGATCCGCGCCGTTCCATCCCAGCCGAGGAAGCTCCAGGCGGTTTCGCCGCCGTTGGCGAAGACCGGCTTGCCGGCATAGGGGCCTCCCTCCACAAGCCGCTCGGAACCTGTCGCGCGATAGGCCTTGCCCAGGATGAGTGCGCCGCTCGCGGTCATACCGAGCCGCGTATCGGCTGAGCAGGGAAACCAGGGATGATGGCCGATGCCATAGGGTAGGGCCCGGTCCGCCTCGTTCGTGATCGCCAGCGCGACGGTCATACCGGCATCGTCGAGCCGGATGTCCTGTGTGACC
>DATDBB010000459.1:0-6253 GCA_036525085.1 Allobosea sp. | reverse complement strand
CGCGTAGAGGCCGAGCGGGATGTGACGCGGCAGGAAGGACGCCGTGACGACGATCAAATCATAGCCCGTCTTGCCGGCCAGGAGCTTGGTCTCGACCGTCTCCATCTGGTCGAAGGTGTCGTAGACGACCGTGATCCCGGTTTCCTTCTTGAAGGCGTCCAGAACCTCCGGATCGACGTAATCCGACCAGTTGTAGATGCGCAGCTCCTTGTTCTGCGCGCCGGCAGCACCGGCGGCCAGAAGCGAAAGCCCCAGCACCGCCCCCGATACGATCCCCTTCAGCCAGTTCCGCACCGTCATGATCCGTCCGATTCTCCCCTTTGGCAGACGGCACTGAGGCTAGCAGCTTGGCCGCGCGCCTCAAGCCGTTGTGATCCGGCGCTGCCGGCAAATGACCTTGCGATGCAACATGGCTGCCACATATCATGAGCCATGCGCCCCGCCCGGCTTGTTCCCCTGCTTTTCCTGCTGCTGTTCGCCTTGCCTCTGGCCACCCATGCCGCGTGGTGGTCGATGCAGGTCAGCGCAGATGACTGGCGGCGCGCCGACTGGTCGAGCGCAAAGCTCCTGCCGGCAGCCTCGATCGAGCCCGAGGCAACCGTGCATGTCTTCGCCGCCCGGGTCGGCCGATGGCGCGGCGTCTTCGCGCATCACTCCTGGGTGGTGGTGAAGGAACGCGGCGCCAGCGCCTATACCCGTTTCGACGTGGTGGGCTGGGGCTCGCCCGTGCGCGTCAATCATCGCGAGGCCGATGGGCGCTGGTACGGCAACCTGCCCGAACTCGTCACCGAGATCCGGGGTGAGGCAGCGGAGCGGCTGATCCCGCGCATCCGCGAGGCGGTGAAAACGTACGCCTATGCCACGCCGGGCACCTATCAGGCCTGGCCGGGGCCGAACTCGAACAGCTTCGTGCAGCACGTCATGGCCGAGGTGCCGGAGCTCGCGCAGGCGCTGCCGCCGACCGCGATCGGTAAGGATTTTCGCGATGACGGTCTCTTCGCCGGGCTCACCGCCAGCCGCACCGGCGTGCAGGCCTCGCTCTATGGGCTGGCCGGCCTGACGATCGGCTGGGTCGAGGGCGTCGAGATCAACCTGCTCGGCCTCGTCGCCGGCTTCGACCTGCGCTGTCCCGCGCTGAAGCTGCCCGGCTGGGGGCGGATCAGCCCGCTGGCGTCAGCCCAGGCGTCCTAGCCGGGGATGGCTGGGATGGCAGCTCCACTGGCGCGAAGCGATGCTTCTCGCCGCGTGGCCCAGCTTCCATCGCCGACCCGCGCGGTTGAATTTCCATCGAAACATGCTGTCGGCCGGCCATCGAACGGTTAGCGTAGACGCAGGCTTTCGGCGCTGAACCTGGAGCGATCTGCAATGGACAGTGCCAGAGACGAGGCCTTTGGATTTGCGCCGGCTCACGACGCGCCGATCCCCTATCTGCAACGCGTCCGCAGCTACTATCAGGCTCTCGGCTACGGAGCGCCCTATGAATGGGCGCATTACGCGGCCGTGCCGTTCCAGCCGCGGGAAAAGCCACTCGCGCAGAGCCGGGTGACGCTGATCACGACAGCCGCGCCCTATCAGCCGGACAAGGGCGATCAGGGCCCCGGAGCGGCCTATAATGCAGCGGCGAAATTCTACGCCGTCTATTCGGGCGACACGGCCAGAGACCACGACCTGCGGATCTCCCATGTCGCGATCGACCGCGCCCATACGACAGGCGAGGACCTCGCGGCCTATTTTCCGCTGGCCGCGCTGCGGAACGCACAGGCTACCGGACGGATCGGCACGATCGCTCCGCGCTTCCATGGCCTTCCGACCAATCGCAGCCACCGCACGACGATCGAAATCGATTGCCCGGAGATCGTCGCGCGGTGCAAGGCGGACGCCGTCGATGCGGCCATCCTCGTGCCGAATTGTCCCGTCTGCCACCAGAGTGTCAGCCTCGCCGCGCGATTGCTCGAAGCCAGCGGCATCGCAACCGTCGTCATGGGCTGCGCCAAGGACATCGTCGAATATGTCGGCGTGCCGCGCCTGCTCTTCTCGGATTTCCCGCTCGGCAATGCCGCGGGACGACCGAACGACACGGCCTCTCAGATGGCGACGCTCGAATTGGCGCTGGCTACGCTGGAACGGGCGCCGGCGCCGCGGACGACGGTTCAATCACCCCTGATCTGGGCCCCGAGCCCGGATTGGAAGCTCGACTATTGCAACATCGATCGCCTCTCTCCCGAAGAGATCAAACGACGGCGCTCGCATTTCGATGCGCAGAAGGAGACGGCAAAGGCACTGAGAGAGCAGATCCGGAACTGATGAGCCCCCGCCCTGACCCAGCTAGTTCCGCAACACCGCACAACTGCCGCCGGCGCGCCTGAGCCGGTCGCAGAAGGCGCTTGCCTCACGCACGGTCTGCATCGGCAGACGGACGCGGTAGAATGGGGCGCGGCCCCGCCCTGCGATACGCGAGCCGAGGATCAGCGTCGGCCGGTCGGCGAGCAGCGAGGCGAAGCGCAGCGCGACCGCCTGATAGGAGCGGATCGCACGGGCCTTGGAGACATTGCCGGCAAGCTGGACGCCGAACGGCGCATAGACGCCCTCGATTAGAGCAGGCGGCGCGTAACGGCGGATCGCGGCCACCGTCGGCAGGCAATCGGTCTTGTCGGTCGTCGGATCGGGCGGCGTTTCGCCTGCGCCCGGACGCCACTCCTCGACACTGCGGCCGGTGATGAAGCGGACATAGGCTTGAGTCTCCAGCGGCAGTAAACCGCCCTGCCCCAGCCAGCGCGAGAGTCGTGCCGACCCGGCATTATAGGCTGCGGCTGCCAGTCCGAGATTGCCGAACTGCGCCTTCAGCGCGGCGAGATAGGCGGCCGAGGCCGGGATCGCGGCTTCCGGATCGAAGGGATCGGCAAGGCCGCGCTCATTGGCCGTGCCGGGCATGAACTGGGCCACGCCCTGCGCGCCGGCAGGGCTGGTGACATGCGGCCGGAAGCTGCTTTCGCGCCAGATCAGCCGGGTGAAGAAGGCGACCGGCAGCTTGCTCTCGCCCGCCGCCTTCTCGATCAGGCGACAGATTGTCTCCGCGACACTTTCCTGGGGCTCGGCCGCAAGGGCTGGCTGGGCCGCGCAGGACGCGACCCAGGCAAGCGCTCCGAAAAGCGCCGCCCACCTCACACCGCGTCCAGTGCCTGCGCCAGATCGGAAATCAGATCCTCGATGTTCTCGATGCCGACCGAGATGCGGATCAGCGCATCGGTCAGGCCGATCTCCTCGCGCAGTTCGCGCGCCACGCCCGAATGCGTCATCGCCGCCGGATGCGAGACCAGCGTCTCGGTGCCGCCAAGCGAGACCGCGAGCTTCATGATCTGGAGATTGTCGAGCAGCGCGAAAGCCTCCTTCTCGCCGCCGACGACGTCGAAGGCGAAGGTCGAGCCGGCCGCCGTGCATTGCCGGTCGAAGACGGGCTTGCGCGGATCGTCGGCCGCCAGCGCGCCGAGGTAATGCACCTTCGCTACCTTGGGATGCGCCGCGAGGTACTCCGCCACCAGCTTGGCGTTCTCATTGGCGCGGCTCATGCGGATGTCGAGCGTCTCGAGCGAGCGCATCAGCATCCAGCAGGAATTCGGATCGAGCTGCGTGCCGAGCGAACCGCGCCAGCCCTTGACCTGCCTGACCAGCACGTCCGAGCCGCTGATCGAGCCGCCGACGAGGTCGGAATGGCCGCCGACATATTTCGTCAGCGAGAGCAGCGAGAGATCGGCACCCTGCTTCAGCGGCTTCTGGTATTTCGGGCCGAGCATGGTGTTGTCGACCACGACCGGCGGGCGGTGTCCCTGGGATTTCTCCAACTCGTCAGCGATCAGCGCACAGGCCGCGAGATCGACCAGCCCGTTCGTCGGGTTGGCCGGCGTTTCCACGAGGATCATGCCGACACGTCCCTTGGCCGCCGCGGCCTTCGCGGTCGCGCGCATCTGCGCCACGTCGAGCCCGTCTGTGAAACCGAACGCCGTGACGCCGAAGGCGCCCATCTGGTTCTTCAACAGGGTTTCGGTGCCGCCATAGAGCGGGCGCGAGTGGATGATCGTGTCGCCCGGCCGCAGGAATGCGAAGCAGGTCGTGGCGATCGCCGCCATACCGCTGGCGAAGACCGCGCAGCGTTCCGCCTCGTCCCAGATCGCGAGGCGATCCTCGAGGATCTCCATGTTGGGATGGTTGAAGCGGGAATAGACCAGGCCGGGCTTCTCGCCGGGCTTCGGCTGGCGGCGGCCGGAGGTGAAGTCGAAGAAATCCTTGCCCTGCTGGGCGTTCGCGAAAACGAAGGTCGAGGTCAGGAAGACCGGCGGCTTGAGCGAGCCTTCCGACATCGCAGGCGAATAGCCGAAGCCCATCATCAGGGTTTCGGGATGCAGCTTGCGATTGGCGATGCGGTCCTTGTGATAGCTGTCGTTGCTCATGATGGCCTCGCTGTCTGGACGCTGGCGGGTTCGCTCTGACAACCAAGATAATCCCGCAGCATGACGATTGCTTGGATTCATCCAACTCCCTATGAGACCATTTTGGCAACTTACTGCCAATGATCAAAGTATGGGGAGCAGATCATGCTCGACAGCGTCGACCGCCGCATGCTCGCCGTCCTGCAGGAGGATGGCCGCATCACCAATCAGGACCTGTCGCAGAAGGTCGGCCTGTCGCCGACGCCCTGCCTGCGCCGGCTGAAGCGGCTCGAGGATAGCGGCGTGATCCAGGGCTATTCGGCCACCGTCGATCCCAAGGCCTATGGGCTGCCGTTCAGCGTCTTCGTCTCGGTCAGGCTGTCGCAGCAGACGCAGGAGCACATCGCCGAGTTCGAGAAAGCGGTCGAGGGCTGGAACGAGGTCACCGAATGCTACCTGATGACCGGCTCGCAGGATTATCTCCTGCGCGTGCTGACCGACGGCATCGAGGGCTATGAGCGCTTCCTGAAGCAGAAGATGACCCGGCTGAAATGCATCCAGTCGGTCGAATCCAACTTCGCGCTCGCCACCGTCAAGAAGCGCATCGGCCTGCCGCCGATCTAACGCATCGGCCCGAAAAGTGGCATGCGGTTTTCGGAAGAAGCCGATGCGAGAACAAAGGGCCAGTCAGGCGCCCTGATCAGGCGCCCTTGCCGCGATCCATCGCACGCCGCACGACCTGAGTGACCTCGCTGTCCGACAGGAAGAGATCGTGCCGCAGCATGCTCCAGCCGCGGCCGGAGGTGTCGGCGACACGCACGCCCAGCGCTTCGAGGCGGGCGCGATCGGCCGCGCCGGCGCGCGCGACGCCACCGGCGATGCGCGCCGAGACCGCCAGCGCGCGATCGCCCGGATCGATGATCAGCGTCATGCGACGGGCAAGCGGCCCGAGCTTCGAGACGGTCTGCTCGAAGGCGTCGATGTCGATGTCGGGCGAGGCGAAGACGACCGAGCCGATGCGGGAATAGACGTCGGCCTGATCGCGCAGTTCGCGCAGGCCTTCCAGCGTCAGGAAGGTGCCCATCGAATGCGCGACGATGTGGATGCGGCCGACGGTCGGGTTCGCGACCAGCGCCTGCAGCGCCTTGACGAAGCCGTCGCGCGACCAGAGCGCGCTTTCGCGGTCATAGGCATAATCGAACAGCTTGCCGCCCGACGGCCAGGAGAAGATCGCGGTGCGGCCCTGGAATTCGAGCGAATGCGAAAGCTGGCCGGCGCTGCGGGCCGCCGACTCGAAGGTCTCGTTGTAGCCGTGCACGTAGAGCAGCACGTCGCGCCCGGTGGCGGCCTGGGCGAAGGCACGTCCGGCATCCGACGATGTCTGGCTGTCGATGCCCAGCACCGCCCAGTCGCCGCTGACGGCGGACGACACGCGGCCGCCAATGCCGTTTCCAGGTGGGGAGAGTCGCGCCTCGGCGAAGATCAGGGAGCCGCGGTCAGAACCGAAGAAGGGCTGGCGCCCGCCCGCCGACTTGCGCGTGGTCACGACGAGCAGTTCCGGCTCCTTGCCGAGCGCCGATGCGTCCGCGCGGGTCGGCTCGGAAAAGGGCGAAACCGCAGCCTCCGTCTGCGCGCAGGCCGAGAGGACAAGCGACAGCAGCGCGGCGAGAGCCGCCATACGACAGAAAGGCGCGTGCCGCGAAAATGGCATCGTGTCAGGCATCCGATGGTTGTGATCGGCCGAGTTGGCCAGCAGCGCCTTAACGACAGGCTAACGCGGCCATAATGCGGCGGCCCGAGCACGAAACGAAATTCGTGGCGACCTGTGG
>DATDBB010000458.1:0-28453 GCA_036525085.1 Allobosea sp. | reverse complement strand
GATGCTGCGCAACCTCGCCGACAAGATTGACGAGGCCGGGCGCCCCGGAGCGGAATCCAGCGCGTTCGACGCCCTCGAACAGCAGATTTCAGGCCTCGCCCAGCGGCTCGACGCCGCCGCCGCGACACGCTCCGCCGAGACCGGCATGGAACGGACGCTACAGGACCTCGTGGTGCATCTGCGCTCGCTGCGCGAGGAGACCACCGAGGCCGCCGACCGCGCGGCGCGGGCTGCCATGTCGGACCATCTCGGCAAGGTGGCACAGCCCCAAAGCGGTATCGCCGAGCTGAGCACGCTGGTTTCGGGCCTGCATGAGAGCCACGCCTCCACCGGGCGCGAGACGCAGGACGCTATCGGCGCCGTCCACCAGACGCTCGAGACCATCATCTCGCGGCTCTCCAGCCTGGAGGCCGAACTGGTGGCCGACCGGCAGGCCGTTGCCGTCCCCGCCCGCACGCCAATGCCGCCGCGCGTGGCAGCGGCCGAGCGTGCGGCCGTCAGGCCGCCGGCCATGCCGGCCGCCATGAGCCTGGCGATGGAGGACCGGATCGCGCCGCCAGAACCGGCCGCTCCCATCAAGGCCGAGGCGCCTGCGATCCCGGCCCCTGCCCCCAACGCCGCCGCGACGCAGATCAATGCGGCGCTCGACCTGCCGCTCGAGCCGGGCTCCGGCCGGCCGCGCACCGATGCCGCGCTCGCCGGCGGCCACGATCCGCAGTCGATCCGGCAGAACCTGATCGCGGCCGCGCGGCGTTCGGCGAAGGCTGCGACGGAAGCGGCCGCCGCCACGCCCGCAGCCGCGCCGGAAGCCGCCAGGACCGGCGGCCGGCTCAAGGAGATCATGGAGAAGCGCAAGCGCCCGCTCCTGCTCGGCCTGGCTGCGCTCGTCCTCGCCCTGGGCACGGCCCATCTCGTTACCGGCGCTCTGAAGGGCCCGCGCACGGCCGCGAACGGCGACGCGGTGCAGAGCCCGATCGTCCCGAAGGAAGAAGCCCCCGCCGAGACACCCGCCAAGGACCAGACCTCGGCGCTGCAGCCCGCCCCCGCCGCCCCAGCGCCGGCCGCTCTGGCCGCCGCCGCGCCACAAGCAGCGGACATCACTGGCTCGACCACCCAGCCACCCCCGGCATCCGCCCCCGCCGCCGGCCCCGAAGCCAACGAGCCGATCCAGGCCGTGACGGGCCTCGGCGAACTTCCGGCCGGTCTCGGCAGTCCCGGCCTGCGCAAGGCCGCGCTCGAGGGCAATGCACGAGCCGTCTACGAACTGGCGAGCCGCGCCGCCGACGGCCCGGCCGCTTCGCGCGACGCCAAGCTGGCGCTGCGCCTGTTCGAGCGGGCGGCCGTCGCCGGCCTCGCCCCGGCGCAGTTCCGTCTCGGCAACATGTTCGAGAAGGGCATCGGCACCGCCCGCGACCTCTCGCTCGCCCGGGTCTGGTACATGCGCGCCGCCGAGCGCGGCAACGCCAAGGCGATGCACAACCTCGCCGTGCTGCATGCGGAGGGCGTCTCCGGCAGGCCGGACTATGCGACCGCGACCGAATGGTTCCGCCGCGCCGCCGAGTTCGGCGTACGCGACAGCCAGTACAATCTCGCGGTCCTGCTCGGCCGCGGGCTTGGTGCTCCGACCGATCTCGCCCAGTCCTATCTCTGGTTCGCCGTCGCCGCGAGCCAGGGCGACGACGACGCGGCCAAGAAGCGCGAAGAGGTCGCCCAGCGGCTCGGCGCCACCGATCTCGCCACCGCAAAGGCCGAGGCCGCCGCCTGGAAGCCCAAGCCGCTCGAGCCGGCCGCCAACGAGGTCACGCCGCCCGCCAAGGGCTGGGACGAAACGCCGACCGCCGCTGCGACGAAGAAGCCGGTCAAGCCGGCGCGGAGCTGACACACACCAGCCTCGCGACAGGCTCGGCCGTCATGGTTTCGACGCGTTGGCACGCCATCACCGCAGGCGGCCGGCCGGTCGCCGGCCAAGCCATCCGCCAGGTCGCCTCGGCCTCTCCGCCAGCATCTTGCCTTAACCGGATCGATGCATAGTCGGGCGTGCCGGCGACGGCCCGTCGTTCGGCGCTATGGCGCGTGAGGAGCAGAGGTGCAGATCTACTTACCGATCGCCGAATTGCCGATCAGCATCCTCACGGTGCTGGGGCTCAGCGGCGCGGTCGGCTTCATCTCGGGCCTGTTCGGCGTCGGCGGCGGCTTCCTGCTGACACCGCTCCTGATCTTCCTCGACATTCCGCCGGCTGTGGCCGTCGCGACCGTCGCGGCGCAGGTCGCGGGATCCTCGACCACCGGCGTGCTGACCTATTGGCGCAGGCGAGCGCTCGACTTCAAGCTCGGCGGCATCCTCGTCGCCGGCGGTATCCTCGGCACGCTGCTGGGCGTGCTGTTCTTCAACTCGATGCGCCGCCTCGGCCAACTCGAGCTCGTCATCACCCTGTCCTATGTGACGCTGTTCACGATCATCGGCGGGCTGATGCTCTATGACGCGGTGCGGGCCATGATGCGCGTGCGGGCCGGCAAGCCGGCACGGCTGAAGCGCCGGGCCGGCACGCACCCCTGGTGGATGGGGCTGCCCTGGCGGATGCGCTTCCCGCATTCGCAGCTCTATTGCAGCATCATCCCGATCGCCTTGCTGGCCGTGGTGATCGGCTTCATCGGCGCGGTGCTCGGCGTCGGCGGCGGCTTCATCCTGGTGCCGGCGCTGATCTATTTCTTTCGCATCCCCACGGCCGTCGTCGTCGGAACCTCGCTGTTCCAGATCCTGATGACGATGACGGGCGCCACCCTCCTGCATGCGCTCACCAACCAGTCGGTCGATCTCGTCCTGGCTGTCCTGCTGCTGCTCGGCGGCGTCATCGGCGCGCAGTTCGGCGGGCGCGCGGCGCGCAACCTCAACGTCGAATCCTTCCGGCTGCTGCTGGCGCTGCTGATCCTCTCCGTCGGCCTGCGCTTTGCGATCGAACTCTTCATTCCGCCGACCGAACCGTTCTCGGTCGTGCTGACGGAGGGATCGCGATGAGTGCGATCGGGCGGATCGTCGCGATGCTGGCGCTCATGGCCTGCGCTGCGGCCCCGGCACGCGCCGAGACGCTGATCGCGGCGATGTCGAGCCACCAGATCCAGATCACCTCGAACTATACCGGCAGCCAGCTCACCGTCTTCGGTGTCGTGGAGCGCGACGGGCGCACCGTCGCCCGCGGCGACCCCTACGACATCGTCATCACCGTTCGCGGGCCCAAGCGCATGCTGCTGGTGCGCGAGAAGGAGCGGCTCGGGCCAATCTGGATCAACCGCACGCAGCGGCGCTTTCCGGACTCGTCGATCTTTCTGTCGGTGGCGAGCAACCGGCCTTTGGACGAGATCATCAGCCCGGAGGCTGCGCGACGCGAGCGCATCGGGCTGGAGAACGCCCAGCAGCGGAAGGACGCACTCGACCTCGACGTGACGACGGCGCGGTTCCAGGAAGGACTGATCCGCATCCTCTCCGAGAAGGGGCTCTATTCATCCGAGGAGCGCGGCGTCACCTTTCTCTCCAACACGATGTTCAGCGCGCCGATCGACGTGCCGGCGACGGCGCCGACCGGTTCCTACGAGATCGACATCGTGCTCTATGCCGGCGGCGTGCCGCTCGCGCGCCAGACCACCAATTTCGAGGTGGTCAAGACCGGCATGGAACAGCGCCTCGCTTCGGGCGCACATGAACTGCCCCTGCTCTACGGGCTCGTCACGGTCATCATGGCGCTGCTGCTGGGCTGGCTCGCCAGCGTCGTCTTCCGGCGGGATTAGGTCTGCCGCGTTTTCGCGGAAACACGCCGTCATTCCGGGGCAGGCCGCAGGCCTGAGCCTGGAACCCATAAACACCGCCGGCCAGGATCAGGTGCGGCGCCCGACCGCGCTATTCTGCCTGTCCAGCGGTTATGGGTTCCGGGCTCGCCGCTTCGCGACGCCCCGGAATGACGGCGGACCCGGTCAGAATGTCGCGCGCATCGAGCCAACCGTCAGCCGACCAGAAGCCCATAGGCCAGGAAGGGCACGACGGTGCCCTCCACGATCGAGGTCAGATCCTCGGCCAATTCGACCAGACCGTCGGTGCGGGTCAGCGAGGTCAGGACGCCGGCGCCGTCCTGCGGATGCTTGCGTGCGATCATGACGCCATCCGCGGCAGGCTCCAGCGAAACGCGGACATATTCGCGCCGCCCCTCTTTCTTGCGATAGGCGAAGCCGAGCCGCACCGGCAGGGGAACGGGGCGGGCGGGCTCCGTGCCGGCCAGCCGCGCGATCATCGCGCGCGCCACGAAGGCGAAGGTCACGAACACCGCGACGGGGTTGCCCGGCAAGCCGATGAAGGGCGTGGCGCCGACCCGCCCCAACGCGACGGGCCGGCCCGGCTTGATGCCGATGCGCCAGAAGGCCAGTTCGCCTGCCTGCTGGACGGCGGCCTTGACGTGATCCTCCTCGCCGGTCGAGACGCCGCCCGATGTCAGGACGAGATCGCAAGTTCCGGCGGCCTCAGCCAGGCGCTGCGCGAGGCTGTCGCGCTGGTCGCGCAGAATGCCGAGATCGACCACCTCCGCGCCGGCGCGGGCGACCATGGCGCGCAGCAAGGCGCGATTGGCATCGTAGATCGCGGCCGGCGCCAGCGGCATGCCCGGCTCGGTCAGTTCGTCGCCCGTCGAGAACACCGCGACCCTTGGCCGGCGCCGCACGGTAACCTCCGACAGGCCGAGCGCGGAGAGCAAGGCGAGGTCCTGCGGCCGCAAGCGCTGGCCGGCCTTCGCCGCGAGCGCGCCGCGCGCGATGTCCTCCCCGGCCGGGCGGGCGTTCGCGCCCGGAGCGAGGCCGGCGGGCAGGATCGCGACACCGCCTTCGAGCGCGACATCCTCCTGCATGAAGACGGTATCGGCATCGGGCGGCATCGGCGCGCCGGTGAAGACGCGGACCGCGACGCCTTTCGCCGTCACGCCGCCCGCATCGGCCCCGGCCGCGACGCGGCCGGCGACAGGCAGGCGCGTCGCGCCCGCAGCGGCGAGATCGGCGAAGCGCACGGCATAGCCGTCCACGGCTGAATTGGCGAAAGGCGGCAGATCGAGTGAGGCGAAGACATCCTGCGCCAGGACGCGGTCGTCGGCCTGGGCGAGCGCCAGAAGCTCCGTGCCCGCCACGGGCGCGACCAGCGCCGCGACGCGCGCGCCGGCTTCTTCCAGCGTCATCAGCGCACCGCCAAAGGCCTCGTCATCCCGGCTCAGTTGCGCCATGGCCCGTTCACCCCTGCCCGCCGGCGCGCGCCAGAATCGGCGCGAGCGGCTCGGCCCGCGCCAGCATGATATCGGCGATGGCCGCGACATCGTCGATGTCGATCACCGGGCGGCCGGCATCGGGGAAAGCGATGTCGCTGGCGACGGCGACGATCGTCGGATCGCCCGGATGTAGCGGCGGCTTGCCATTGGCGGCGCGATGAATCTCGATCTTGGCGTGCGGCTCACGCTTGAAGCCTTCGATGATGACGAGATCGACCGGGGAGAGACGGGCGAGCAGTTCCACCAGCGTCGCCTCCGGCTCGCCCCGCAACTCGCGCATCAGCGCCCAGCGCCGCTCCGAGGAGATCAGCACCTCGCGCGCGCCGGCTTCGCGATGAGCGAAGGAATCCTTGCCCGGCGTATCGAGATCGAAGGCGTGATGCGCGTGCTTGAGCGTCGAGACCGAGACGCCGCGACGCGCCAGTTCGGGAATCAGGCGGGTCAGCACGGTGGTCTTGCCCGCGCCGCTCCACCCCGCCAGACCGATCACGCGCATCGAGAGCCTTCACCTCAAACAAATCCGGGCGCCTCAGCGCCCGGATGTCTTCGATCAGGTGCGGGGTCCGGTCAAGCCGGCTTCACTCCGCAGGCTGCAGCGTCGGCCCGCCGGGGACGTGGCCCTTGCGCAGTTCTTCCTCGACCCAGAGCGAGTGATGCGCCTTGGCCCAGTTCAGATCGACCTCGCCCGAGCCCATCGCGTCGAAGGCGCCTTCCATCCCGACCGTGCCGATATAGATGTGGCCGAGGATCATCGCGACCATCAGCACCGAGACGATGCCGTGGACGACGTTCCAGAACTGCAGGTTCAGCACGCCGCCGGCCCATTGCGGGAAGAGCAGATAGAAGCCGGAGACGGACAGCGCCGCGCCCCCGAGAACGACGCTCCAAAAGACCACCTTCTGACCGCCATTGAAACGTTTCGCCGGAGGGTGGCCGCTGCCGATGATGCCGCCGCCGGCCGCGAACCAGCGCAGATCGACCATGCCGGGGATGTTGTCCTTGATCCAGACCACGAACATCAAGAAGACGCCGAGCATGAAGGGCCAGGCGAGGAAATTATGCGCCCACTTCGCCGCAATGGAGAGGTTGGTGAAAGCCTGCGGCCCGATTACCGGCAGCAGCAGGAGCTTGCCGAAGGTGACGTTCAGCCCCGAGAAGGCGAGCACGATGAAGCAGCCCGCCGTCAGCCAGTGCATGAAGCGCTCGAAGGCGTTGAAGCGGGTGATGGTGCGCCCGCTCGTGCCGCCGGCCGTGCGGATGCGGCCGCGGATCAGATAGAACGCGACCAGCGCAACGAGCGTGCCGAGCACCGCGATGGCGGCAATGCGCAGCATCGTGCCCTGGTGGAAGGCGCGCCAGTCACGGCCGGCAGGCCGCTGCAACGTCGCGGCTTTCTGGTCGGGAATCGTGATGCGGCCCTGAAGTTCGGCCGAAGGATTGCCCTTCAGCACGTCGAGAAACTGCTGCTCCCGCACGGAATCAGCGGTCGGATTGACCTGCTGGGCCTGTGCCGGAACGGCTGCCGCCGTCGCGATGGTCAGCAGCAGGGCTACCGCGAGGAGGCGAAGGACAGCGCCGAGACGCATTGCGAAGATCCTTTTGCGAGCCCTCATGCCGAGGAGCCGTTTCGTTTCAAAGCCGCGGCTTCGCCGCGTCAGATGGCGATCGTTTCCTTGTAGGCGGTCTGCCAGCCCCAGGCACCCGAGCCATAGCCGCGCTTCACCACCCGCTCCTTGTAGATCTGGGCGATGATCTCGCCGTCGCCGGCGAGCAGGGACTTGGTTGAGCACATCTCGGCACAGAGCGGCAGCTTGCCTTCCGCCAAACGGTTCGAGCCGTATTTCTGGAACTCGGCAGGCGACAGATCGGCCTCGGGGCCGCCGGCGCAGAAGGTGCACTTGTCCATCTTGCCGCGCGAACCGAAGTTGCCGACCTTGGGGTATTGCGGCGCGCCAAAGGGGCAGGCGTAGAAGCAATAGCCGCAGCCGATGCAGAGGTCCTTGCTGTGCAGGACTACGCCATCGGCGGTGTTGTAGAAGCAGTCCACCGGGCATACCGCCATGCAAGGCGCGTCGGTGCAATGCATGCAGGCCATCGAGATCGAGCGCTCGCCGGGCTTGCCGTCATTGATCGTGACGACGCGGCGCCGATTGATGCCCCAGGGCACCTCGTTCTCGTTCTTGCAGGCGGTGACGCAGGCGTTGCACTCGATGCAGCGGTCGGCGTCGCAGAGGAATTTCATCCGTGCCATGATTCAGTTCCTCCTCACGCCGCCGCGATCTGACAAAGCGTGACCTTGCCTTCGTGCATCGCCGTCACGGGGTCGTAGCCATAGGTCGTGACGACGTTGACGGATTCGCCGAGCACGATCGGATCGGTGCCCTTCGGATAGTTCCCGCGCTGGTCGGTGCCCTGGTAGAAGCCGCCGAAATGGAAGGGCATGAAGGCTACGCCCTTGCCGACACGCTCCGTTACCAGCGCCTTGACGCGCGCCTTGGAGTTGTTCTCGGGGCCCGAGACCCAGACGAAGGCGCCGTCCTTGATGCCGCGCGCGGTCGCATCCGCCGGGTTGATCTCGACGAACATGTCCTGCTGCAGTTCCGCCAGCCAGCGGTTCGAGCGCGTCTCCTCGCCGCCGCCCTCGTACTCGACGAGGCGGCCGGAGGTCAGGACGATCGGGAAGGACTTGGCGATGCCCTTCTCGACCGCGGCCTTCTGGACCGAAGTGTGCAGGTTCGGGATGCGCAGCGTGCGCTCGTCGGGACGCGCCGGCCATTTGGCGACGAGATCGACGCGCGGCGAGTAGATCGGCTCGCGATGGGTCGGAACCGGATCGGGCAGGTTCCAGGCATTCGCGCGGGCCTTGCCGTTGCCATAGGGCACGCAGCCATGGCTTAGCGCGACGCGCTGGATGCCGCCGGAGAGGTCGTTGGCCCAGTTCACCGCATCGATCGCGTTGCCGCCGATCCAGGTGATCGTCTCAAGCTCCTTGGGCGTCAGATCGGCATCCCAGCCGAGCTTCTTCAGCACGCCCATGGTGAATTCGGGATAGCCGTCCTTGATCTCCGAGTTGAGCGAGTAGGAGCCGTTCTCGGCCAGCAGCGTGTCGTTGACCTTGCTGCCGTCAGGCAGGGTGCGCTCGCGGGTCAGGCCGAAGCGCGGGCGGAAGGTGCCGCCGCCGTTCTTGGCCTCGAGCGAGGTGTTGTAGAGGATGTGCGTGCCGGGATGCTTGAGCTCCGGCGTGCCCCAGCATGGCCAGGGCAGGCCGTAGAAATCGTTCTCGACCGGGGAGCCGACGGCGCCGCGCAAGGATACCAGGTCGAACTTGTCCTGGTGCTCCATGTGCAGCTTGAGCCGCTCGGGCGATTGGCCGGTGTAGCCGGTCGACCAGCCGCCGCGGTTGATTTCCTTGAGGATCGACTCGGCGGACGGCTCGGGGCCGTACTTGCCCTGAATCAGCTCGAAGTTCTTGTGCATCGGCTCGGCGAAGCCAAGCTTCTGCGCCAGCTTGTAGATGACGAAGTAGTCGCTGGCGGCCTCGAAGATCGGCTCGACGATCTTCTCGCCCCATTGCACCGAGCGGTTCGAACAGGTGCGCGAGCCCGAGCATTCGAACTGCGTGCCGATCGGCAGCAGATAGGTGCCATTCTTGCGCCCGCCGAGTGAGACGAAGTTGGTCGGGTGCGGGTCGGCGACGACCAGCAGTTCCAGCTTCTCCAGCCCCTTCACGGCGTCGGGCATGCGCGGGATGGTATTGCCGCCATGGCCCATGACGAACATGGCCTTGAGGTTGTCCTTCTGATCGACCTGCTCGGTCGGCAGGTTGGCCGCGTCGAACCAGCGGGTCGAAGTGTGGCCCGAGGTCTCCATATTGGCCTTGCGCGTGCGTGCCGGGCGGCCGCCCTTGGCCGGGACCTCGTCGAAGCGGGTGACGAAATAGTCGTAAGGGACGTCCCAGACACGGGCCCAGTGGCGCCAGGCGCCCTCGACCAGGCCGTAGTAGCAAGGCAGATTCGAGATATCGAGGCCGAAATCGGTCGCGCCCTGGACGTTGCAGTGGCCGCGGAAGATGTTGGCGCCATTGCCCATGCCGCCGACATTGCCGGTGGCCAGCAGCAGGTTGCAGATGGCGCGGACATTGGCCGTGCCGACCGAGTGCTGGGTCACGCCCATGCACCAGATGAAGGTCGCGGGCTTGACCTTGGCGAAGGTCTCGGCGGCGCGCTTCATCTGCGCTTCCGGCACGCCGGTGATGTCCTCGACCGTCTTGGGGTCGTATTTCTCGACCTCCTTGCGGACGTCGTCCATGCCGTGAACGCGGGCGGCGAGGAATTCCTTGTCCTCCCAGCCGTTCTTGAAGATGTGCCACATCATGCCCCAGATCACCGCGATATCGGTGCCGGAGCGAATGCGGATATAGTCGGTCGCATGCGCCGCCGTGCGGGTCAGGCGCGGGTCGAAGACGATGACATTGGCGCGGTTGAGTTCCTTGCCCGAGAGGATGTGCTGCATCGAGACCGGATGGGCTTCCGCCGCATTCGAGCCCATGAACAGGATCGTCTTGGAATTGCGGATGTCGTTGTAGGAGTTCGTCATCGCGCCGTAGCCCCAGGTGTTGGCAACACCCGCGACCGTGGTGGAGTGACAGATGCGCGCCTGGTGGTCGACGTTGTTGGTGCCCCAGAAGGCCGCGAACTTGCGGAAGAGATAGGCGCCCTCGTTGGAGAACTTGGCCGAGCCGAGCAGATAGACCGAGTCCGCGCCGGACTTCGCCCGGATCTCCATCATCTTGTCGCCGATCTCGTTGATCGCGACGTCCCAGGAGATGCGCTGCCACTGGCCGTCGACCAGCTTCATCGGATATTTGATGCGGCGGTCGCCATGGACCAACTCACGCACCGAGGCGCCCTTGGCGCAGTGCGAACCGCGGTTGATCGGGCTCTCCCAGGCCGGCTCCTGGCCGACCCAGACGCCGTTGGCGACCTCGGCCTTGACCGTGCAGCCGACCGAGCAATGGGTGCAGATGTTCTTGACGATCTTGGTCCCGGTCGCAGGCCCGAGGCCGGCGGCCTCGGCCTTGCGGACCGAGCCGATCTGGAGCGCGCCGGCGGCGGCGACGCCACCCGCGACAAGTCCCGAACGACGCAGGAAGGCACGGCGGTCCATCACGCCGGAGGAAAGCCCGGCGATCGCCGACTGGAGCCGGCCGCGCTGCACATCGGCCGTTTTGCGCTTGATCAGCATGGTTTGCGCCTCTCAGTAACGGTTGACGCGGTAGAAGTCCTTGACGTGCTCCGACTCGCGGTAGCGCGCCTTGGTCTCTTCCTTGCCGGGGTCGACGGCGGCGGCGGGCGTCACCATCGCAGGGGTTGCCGCCAGCGTTGCTCCGGCGCCGAGCGCCTTGAAGAAGCTACGGCGATCGACGGCCGGTCTTTCGTCAGCGGAGCCCTTGAGCTCTTTTGGCTTGTGCGACATCGTCGTCTCCCACGCATCGTGCATTGCGGTCGCCATCGTCACGCCGGCAGCCTCGCCGCCTGCGTCTCGATCGACAGGAACAGGCTGCCGAGCCTGCCGACAGCCTTGTAGAATTTCGCGGCCTTCGCGACCTCGAGATCGGCGAAGAAGCGCTCGCCCCAGGGCTCGACATGCCGGGCGAAGAAGCGGTCGGCGTCGACGCCTTCGGCCGAGACCTCGCCGCGGATCAGCTTGGCCATGATGTCGAGCAGAACGGCGATATGGTCCTCGGGCTCGCCGGCGCGCTCATCGCGGGCCAGGCCGAGCGCGCCCATGTCCTCGCGCACGAGAGCGAGCGGCCGCTCATGCAGGAAGCCGGTCAGGTAATAGGAGGCGTAGGGCAGAAGCTCGCCGCGGCCGACGCCGATGAAGAGCTCGAAGAACTCGTCGCGCAGGCTCTCGGGCGTCGCCTCGTCGGCCGCCTCGGCCAGCGCTAGGTGCGCCATGCCCAGCGGCGAGGCATCGCCCTGCAGGTCGCGCAGCGCAGCCAATGTCGCGGCAGTCGGCGCGCGCCAGAGCAGAGCGCCGATCAACTCGCACTCGCGGGCACGCGCCTCGTCGATCTCGTCGAGCGCAGGCGTCACTCCGACCAACTGGTCGACAGGCGGATAGAGATCGGGACGCAGGTCGCTGCGAGAGATGCCGGTCGTCGCTTCGACGGTAAGAACACGGTCGGCCGGGACGCGCTTCCAGCTCGAAATCGCAGGCTGCGAAATGCCCAGGCTGCGCGCCAGGGCCCTGACGCCACCAACGTTGTCGATCGCCTTTTCCAGTGCCGCGTCGCGCATCAATTGCAGGCCGTTATCCGTTCCGGATCGGCAGCCGGCGGCCGCTCAATCCTTGGGCAGTGATAATGCCTGCTTATCGCTAAAAAATACAATCATTCCAAACTTGATTCAGATTGGAATTGCACCACCCCCACGCTTTCGAATCCGCGTGGAAACCCCTTCGCGATCAGGGTTATTTTGCACTGCAGCATAGACGGGCGATACTGGCTCTGCCGTGCCAGAGCCGATTTTTCCGGCCCCCTCGCCCTCCCCACTCAGGCGGATCGCTGCGGGCGCGGCCGGCGGAGGGCTTTCTTCTTGCGGCGCAGCATCGGACTTCACAGATTCGTCATTAGACGAAAGTTGGTGCGACATGCGGTCGCTAGGCGTCTGAACGGAGGCGATGACAGGGTCTTTCGCCTCCGGCTCGCCGCCGAAAATGCTGCGCACCATCGCCCCGACATCGTCCGATTCCGTCAGCGGGCCGTAGCCCGGCGCGCCGCCGGGCGTGTTCCAGTCGAGCGCGTAGTCGCGCGCCGGGTTCTCGAAGCCCGCGATCGCGGGATCGCTCTCCCAGGCCCGCCGCAGCGCCGCCAGCTTCCAGCTCTCCGGCACGTTCTGCTTGAGCCAGGGGGCCAGGTCGAAATCCTTGTCGACAAGGTCGAGCGACGGCGGCTCGACCGGTTCCGGCTCCGCGGGGGCAGCTTCCGCCGTCCGCGGAGTCGCATCGGCAGGCTGCTCCAAAGCGGGCGCTGGCGTCGCCGCGGGCTCGGCCTGTTCGCGCTTGCGGCGCGACCACCGGCTCAGGAAGCCTTCATCCTCGGGCGCACCGGCACTCATGCTTCACCCTCGCGCCGGCGCGTCCCCGCTTCCGGACGAGGCCCGCCGCCCTTGCGCGGGTCGTGCTCGCTGCGCTGGCGCTTGATGAATTCGCGCTCGACGTGATGCGCCTCGAAGAAGGCCAGGACCTGCTCTGCGATCGCCAGCGGCATCGGCAACGCCTCGACGATGTCGCCGACATTCTCGGCATAGACCTCGCCTTCAAAGGGATCAGCCGTGACACCGACGAACTCGATCTCCGGATCGATGCCGGTCGGCCGGATGGCAACCCAGAGCTTGGCGCGGCCGGCCTGGAAATTCTCGCGGAAATGCGCGGTGTCGACGGAATGAAGTGTCAGCGTCGCCGGCCCGAGATAGAAGCTGCGACGGTCCGGCGTGCCCGGCAGTTCCGTCCAGGGCGCGAGCGGCGGCGGCTCGGGCAGGACGGCGAGCGGCGTCCAGGCATGATCGATCCAGGGCGAATCCACCGCGCGGCGCTCGGCGACGATTCCGACCTCGATATGCGCTTGCGTCATCGGCTCGTCCTCAATTGGCCATCTCGCGGATGGCGAGCGGCAGGCCGGTGACGAGGTTCTGCGGCTTCAGGCGCAGCAGACGGTCCGGCGTCATCGCCATGACCAGATAGATCGGCTTGGCCCCGGCCGCCGGCAAGACCGGGACATCCTCCGGCAAGGTCATCGTATAGAGCGCGAGCACGCGCGACAGCTCGTCCTCGCTGACGGCCTGTCCCTTCCAGAGCGCGTTGCCGATGGCGGTCGCCTGCGCGTCAAGCCCGACGAACCAGCGCCAGTCGGCGTCCTTCACCTTCTCCAGAGGCTCGACCCGCACGTCGAAGCCATGGATCTGGCGAACCCAGCGGCGCAGCGCCTGGCCGAGCGCCGCCCGGCCCGACGGCGAGCCGCCGAGATCGAGCACCATGTCGAAGCCGTCCGAGCGCTGCCAGTATTGGTCGGCGTTGGCAGGCTTCAGGATATCCAGCGAGGTCGCGGCCGGGCCGCCCAGCATCGCGAGCAAGGGCGAGGCGTGCCGATCGGCCTCATGCCCTTCGATGATGTCGGCATCGGCCAGCAGAATGGTGTTCTCGTGATGCGTGACGCGCTGCGGCCGGAACAGACATTCGGCGGCGCGCACGACATACGGGTCGTCGATCTCGTCGAGCGCCGCACGCAGGATGACGTGGGCGAGCTGGTCGAGGAAGAGCGGCGGGATGTTGCCGGCGCCCTCGCGGACGATGCCGGCATAGGCGGCCTCCAGCGTCGGCGCCGCCAGCAGGCGCTCGCGCCAGCCGAGCATGAACCGCCAGTTCTCGCGCGCATCCTCGTCGAGAATGGCAGCAATCTCGGCGGATTCGATCGCGGCTTGCGGCGCCGCCATGAGCTTGCCATGCAAGGCGCGTTCGGCGCCGCAGGCCTCGTCCGGCGGCAACAGCTCGGGCCGCGCCAGATAGGCCTTCAGGAAATCGTCGGTGACCCGCAGTCCGCCGCCCGGCTCGCGATCCAGCAGCAGATGGCCCGATGTGGCCCAGAAATGCGTCATGACGGCCTGGTTTTTTCGAGATTGAGAAGATCGACGTCCTCGACCGGCCCATCATCCTCGCCCGCGACCTCCAGGAACTCGAAGGCGCGAAAACCTTCGCTCTGACTGGCGTCGCGCGGGGTCAGGGTGCGGAAACGTTCGCGGATCTCGCCATCCTCCTGCACACGCTGCAGCGCGAGCAGCGTCTGCGGAGGATGATCGCAGAGCGAGGCGGCAAAGGCCAATTCCTCGGTCGCCGCCGCGCGGGCGGTGGCGAGATCGGGTGCGCCGAGTTTTTCCATCAGGCGATCCGCGAGCTGCGCGATAGCCGTGTCGCGCTCGGCCTCGGTCGCCTCCGTCACCACCGCCAGCGTGCTCCAGCCAAAGCTCGCGACGCCGAGGAAGCCGGAGCGGAAAGCGGCCTTCCCCTTCGCATCGAGCGTGGCCGGATCGGCTTGGCCGAACAGGAAGGAGCCTGTGACGAGCCATTCGCCGGGCTCGGCCGCGCGGCGAAACACGAAGGTGTCGGACGGGTCGAGCCGGATGGCGCGGGGGAGCTTCAGGCCGCTCACAGCTTCGGCCCGCCGCTGTCGCGATCGAACCAGTCCACCCGAGCAAGCGCCTCGACCAGGCTGCGGCGCTGCGTGCCGGCCTGCGTCGTCGCGACCAGATCGCCATTCGCCTCGATGCCGTGGCGCGTGCCGGTGACCTTGTCCAGGCGATCGAGCCAGCGCAGCGCCGTCGTCCTGGGGCCGTCGCTCTGCCAGCGTGTGACGCCGAGCATGAGATGGCGGGCGAAGGCCTCGATCAGGTCGACGGCGTCGATCTCCTCGAAACCCTCCTCGGCCATGCCAACGCCGACCTGCCCGATCGCGAAGGGCGTCATCGTGGTCGCACGCAGCATCGCCCCGAAGACCAGCCAGTCCGGCACCGCGTCCTCGCCGCAGCCTTCCGGCCAGGCGAGACGGCCGCCGCCGATCAGGCCGAGATCGTAGATCAGCGCATCGGGCCAGCGGAACAGGATCGGCCGCTCGGGCGGGCTGTAGACGGCCAGCGCATCGGCCAGCGCGTTCATCGCGAGATAGTGAGCGAGACGCGCTTCGGAGAGCACGTTGTCGGGCTCCAGCACGACGGCAAACTCGATGATGTCGAAGCGCCGCGTCCAGACCAGCGTCGCCGCTCCAGCCTCCGAAGCGATGGCGCAGGCATGGGCGAAAGCATCGCCCGATTCGCGCAGGGCCACGAGCGAGAAGCCCGGCGGCAGAACCGGCTCGCGGCGCAGATCATCCGGGCGCTGGGCGCTCACCGCCATGATCCCATTTTCCTCCGAAGGCGCGACGAAATGCTCATCGTCCGTTTCTTTTGAACCACTCCAATTCCATATAAGCATGGATTATCGCAAGAGAGGCGACACAACGCCGCCTGCCCAAGGATATGCCGACCATGCAAGACGCCGCCCGCACGCTGATGGTCTGCTCGTGCGAGGACACGATGCCGCTCGACGGCGCGGCCCTGGCGCGTGGCTGCAAGGGCGGCGACATCCGCGATGCGCGCCATCTCTGCCGGACGCAGACCGAATTGTTCACGCGTGCGCTGGCCGAGAGCGCCAACATCACGGTCGGCTGCACGCAGGAGGCGCCGCTCTTCGAGGAGATCGCGGCCGATCTCGACTATGCCGGCGACCTCGTCTTCGCCAATATCCGCGAGACCGCTGGCTGGGCCCGCGAAGCGAGGGCGGCCGGCCCGAAGATGGCGGCGCTGCTGGCGGCCGCGGCCGAGCCGATGCCACCGGTTTCCTTCACCACGCTGACCAGCAAGGGCGTCGCCCTGGTCTATGGCCGAGACGAGGTCGCGCTCTCGGTCGGGCAGCGTCTGGCCGAGCATCTCGACGTCACCATCCTGCTCAGCCGACCGGGCGACATCACGCCGCCGCGCGTCGACGAAACGCCGGTGCTGAAGGGCACGATCGCGACTGCGACCGGCTGGCTCGGCGCCTTCGAACTGCGGATCGACGATTATGCGGCGCCGGCGCCGTCCTCACGCGCGAAGCTCGTCTTCGGCGAACCGCGCGATGGTGCGACCTCGCATTGCGACATCGTCATCGACGTCTCCGGCGGGACGGCGCTGTTTCCGGCGGGCGAATTGCGGGCCGGCTATCTGCGCGCCGATCCCCGCAGCCCGGCGGCGATCGAGAAGCTGATCGCCGAGGCCGGCCATCTCGTCGGCGAATTCGACAAGCCGACCTATGTCCGGCTCAACGAGGATCTCTGCGCGCATTCGCGCTCGAAGAAGACCGGCTGCACGCGCTGCCTCGAACTCTGCCCGACCGGCGCGATCACGCCCAATGGCGACCATGTCGCGATCTCGGCCGAGATTTGCGCCGGCTGCGGCGCCTGCGCCGCGGTCTGCCCGACGGGGGCCGTGACCTATGCCCTGCCGCCGACGGACGCGCTGCTGCGCCGGCTGCGCACCCTGCTGACGACCTATGCCGAGGCCGGCGGGCGCGATGCGGTCGTGCTGCTGCATGACGGCGAGCATGGCGAGGCGCTGATCGACGCGCTCGCCCGCTTCGGCGATGGCCTGCCGGCGCGGGTCCTGCCGCTACGGGTCAACGAGATCACCCAGATCGGGCTTGAGACCTTCGCCGCGGCGCTCTCCTTCGGAGCTGCCGGCGTGCGCGTGCTCGGCCGCGCCCGGCCGAAGCACGACCTCTCGGGCCTGCAGCGCAACCTCTCCTATGCCAACACGCTCGCATCGTCTCTCGGCTTCGGAACCGGCAGCGCCGGGCTGATCGAGACCGACGATCCCGACCAGTTGGCGGCCGCGCTCGCCCGGCTGGTACCGGGTACTGTCTCGCCTGCGCCGGCCCGGTTCCGCCCGATGGGTGAGGGCCGGCCGCTGCTGCGCCAGACGATCGGCGAACTGCATGCCGCAGCGCCCTCCCCCGTCGCCTCGGTCGCGCTGCCGGAACGGGCGCCCTTCGGCACGGTCCATGTCGATACCGACGGCTGCACGCTCTGCCTGTCCTGCGTCTCCGCCTGCCCCGTCCAGGCGCTGTCCGATGATCCCGAGCGCCCGACGCTGAGCTTCCAGGAGGATCTCTGCGTGCAATGCGGGCTCTGCGAGGCGACCTGCCCGGAGAAGGTCATCACGCTGGAGCCGCGGATCGATTTCGCGGCCTGGAAGGGCGGAAGGCGCGTGCTGAAGCAGGAGGAGCCGTTCCACTGCATCAACTGCGCCAAGCCCTTCGGCGTGCGCAGCACGATCGAGAAGATCGCGGCGAAGCTCGAGAACAAGCATTGGATGTTCTCAGGCGACGCCGCCAAGCGCATCTCGGTGATCAAGATGTGCGAGGATTGCCGTGTCGAGGTCGTCGTCAACGAGAGCTTCGACCCGCATCTCTCGCCGCAGCGCCCGCCGGTGCGCACAACGGAAGACTATCTGCGCGAGCGCGCCGAGCGCGGCGACGATCCGTTGCAGTAGCCGGTGTCATTCCGGGGCATCGCACAGCGATGAACCCGGAACCCACGACTGGGTGAGCTTACAAATGGCTGCTGCGGAGGCTCACCCAGTCGTGGGTTCCGGGTTCGCTGCTGCGCAGCGCCCCGGAATGACAGACGTTACCGCGTCACCTTCTCCAGCCAGTCGACCAGCGCCTGCCGGTCCTCTGCGGCTCCGATCGTCTGCTCGGGCATCTTGGTGCCGGGCGTGTAGGCGTTGGGGCCGATCTCGAAGAGCCTGGCCACCGTCTCCTTCGTCCAGACGATGTCCATCGCCCTGAAGGCGTCCGAATAGGCATAGCCCGGCGCGCTCGCGATCCTGCGGCCGAAGAGGCCGTGCAGGGTCGGTCCGGCCCGGTTGCCGTCGGACGGCGTCAGCGTGTGGCAGGCGGCGCAGGCGCGGAAGACCTGGGCGCCGCGTTCGCCATTGAAGGCGGCCAGCGGGCCCTCCCCGGCGCGCGGCACCACGGCGCCGACATGCTCGCCGGTCACGGCGTTCCAGCGGCGGACCAGCCGGTCCGAACCGCCGGAGAGCAGTTGCCTGCCATCCGGCAGGAAGGCGAGCGACCAGACGGGCAGGCCCGGACCGACCAGCGTCGCACGGATCGCCCTCGTCCTGCGGTCCACCAGCGCGACCTGCCCGCGCAGACCGCCCGCCGCGATGGTCGCGCCATCGGCGGAGATGGCGAGCGCGATCAGCGGCGTCTCGCCGATCGCGATCTCACCGCGCGCCTGCCCATCGGGGCCGAACAGGCGCAACCGGCCGTCGGCGGCCGTGACCGCGATCTCGCCATCGGGCGCGACCACGACGCCGTTGAGCGCAGCCGGCAGGGTGACGACCCGCTCGGCGCCGGCATCGGCAGGCCAGATTCGCAGCGTCGCGTCATAGCCTGCGCTGACGATCTCGCCCGACGGCAAGAAGGCGACGCCGTTCACGGGGCCCTTATGGCCTTCGAGCACGCCTGCGCCACCGTCCCCGAGCGGCGTCACGCGGACCGTCTCGTCCCATGAGGCCGAGGCGAGCCGGCGGCCGTCGGGCGAGACTGCGAGCGCGGCGACGGGACCCTTGTGCCCCTCGATCACCTGTGCCGGCCCGGTGGCCTTGCCGCGCCAAAGGGCGATGCGGCCGTCCTCGGCGCCGGTGGCGAAGGCATCGTCGGCAAGTGCTGCGGCGGCATTCACGGCCCCCTGATGGAAGCGCAACACCGCTCCGGCCGTACCGCCCGCCAGGTCCCAGAGGATCGCCGACTGGTCGAAGGAGCCCGTCATGGCGGATCGCCCGTCCGGCGAGACGGCGATGGCGCGCACCGGACCGCCATGGCCGCGCAGTTCCTGGGCGGATGCGGGGATCACGCCAAGCAGGAGCGCGAGAGCGAGGTGACGGAAAGGCTTCAGCATGGTCCCATCATGGATCGCCCCAGCGCCGTGACAAAGCGGCCAGTTGCTCCTGCATCAAAACCCATCATATGAAGCGCTCCGATCCGCACACGGTTCCCGCGATGACCACGACCTCCCTCAATCTGCGTGGCCTGAAATGCCCCCTGCCCGCGCTCCGGGTGCGCAAGGCACTCAAGGGCGCGACCGCGGGAACACTTTTCGTGGTCGAATGCACCGATCCGATGGCGGCGATCGACATTCCCAACCTGATGCGCGAGACCGGCGACACGATCGAGCATCACGAGCAGGGAGGCGAACTGCTCGTCTTCCACATTCGCAAGGCGGCGGCCTGAACGCCGCGCCGACTGGAGTTTGCCGACGTGGCCGTGACCCAAGCCGACATCTTGCGCGCGCTCGAACTGGTGAAGCTGCCGGCGGGCGGTCAATCACTGTCCGCCTCGGGTCGCGTCGCCGACATCCTGATCGATGGCGGCAAGGTGATCTTCGCCATCGGCATCGATCCGAGCGAGGCCGGCGCGATGGAGCCGGTGCGCAAGGCGGCCGAAAGCGCCGTCTCCGGCCTGCCCGGCGTGACGCAGGTCCTCGTCGGCCTCACCGCCGACAAGGCGCCGCCTTCCGCCGCCGCGCAGGCACGACAACAGGCACAACGCCCCGCTCCGGGCGGGCCGACGCCGAAGGCCGCCGGCGTGCCGGGCGTGAAACAGATCATCGCGGTGGCGTCCGGCAAGGGCGGCGTCGGCAAGTCCACCACCACCGCCAATCTGGCGGTGGCGCTGGCGACGCTCGGCCTAAAGGTCGGCGTGCTCGACGCCGACATCTACGGGCCCTCCGTGCCGAAGATCTTCGGCATCACCGGCAAGCCACGCCTGGTCTCAGGCCGGACGCTGGCGCCGATGGAGGCCTATGGCCTCAAGATCATGTCGATCGGGTTCCTCATCGACGAGGAGACGCCGATGATCTGGCGCGGGCCGATGGTGATCTCGGCGATCACCCAGATGCTGCGCGAGGTCGCCTGGGGCGAACTCGACGTGCTGGTCGTCGACATGCCGCCCGGCACCGGCGACGCGCAGCTCACCATGGCGCAGCAGACACCGCTGGCCGGCGCCGTCATCGTCTCGACGCCGCAGGATCTGGCGCTGCTCGATGCCCGCCGCGGCGTGGCGATGTTCAAGCGCGTCGAGGTGCCGATCCTCGGCATCGTCGAGAACATGAGCTATTTCGTCTGTCCGGAATGCGGCCACCGCTCCGACATCTTCGCCCATGGCGGGGCACGGCACGAGGCAGAGCGGCTGGGCGTGCCCTTCCTGGGCGAGGTGCCGCTGGCGATGCCGATCCGCGAGACCTCCGATTCCGGCCGGCCGATCGTGGCGAGCGATCCGGATTCAGCCCATGCCAAGGCTTACCTCACGATCGCGCAGCAGGTGATGTCCGGGCTGGCGGGCGGAACCGTCCGGGCCGCGCCGCGCATCGTCATCGAGTGAAGGCGAGAACCTCAGACACCCCGCGCCGGTCATCCGGGCGCAGCGAAGCGGAGACCCGGGATCCATTCCGGAACGCTGCCGGGTGAGATTCAGGCATGGATCCCGGATCGGCGCGGCTTCGCCGCTTGTCCGGGATGACCCCGGCAACTGTCCGATGGCTCGCGCCTTATAGCCTGACGCCGCCGGTGGCGAAGGCGACCTCGACCGGCTTCTGGAAGAAGTCGTTGAGCACGACGCTTGCACCAAAGGCCAGGATGGCGGCGACGGCAATGGCGACGACGAATGCCTTCATGATCTTCCCCCAAGTGAGCACGGCAGCGATAAGCCGCTCTTATCACGAGAGATAGCGAGCGACTGGCGCAGCTTCAAGCCGGTGGAAGAGTGGCGAAAAGCCGCTCCGCTTCCGTCAGATCGTCGGGCTTGTTGGCGTTGAAGAAGGGATCGACGGGCATGACAGGCCATTCCGCGCTGGCGCAGCCGTGGCGGGCGGTCCAGCGGTCGATCTTGCGCTCGTCTTCCACCGTCAAGGCGTGACGCAGCTCCTCGCGTAGCGAGACGGGCCAGAGCCCGATGACGGGATGCGTCCAGCCGCCCGATGCCGCGCAGGCGAGCGGGACATTGCCCGCCTCGCGGGCGAGGTGCAGGCGGGTGACGAGATCGCGGGGGATGAAGGGCGTGTCGGCGGCGACGCTGACGAGCCACTCCAACTCCGGCCGGTTCTGCGCCATCCAGTCGAGCCCGGCGAGGATGCCTGCGAGCGGCCCGGCGAAATCCGGCACATCGTCCGGGACAACCGGCAGACCATAGTCCGAGAAGCGGGTGGGATCACCATTGGCGTTGATCAACAGCCCGTCGCATTGAGGAGAAAGGCGTTCGACGACATGGGCGAGGATGGTGCGCCCCGCGATCATCCGCAGCGGCTTGTCGCCGCCGCCCATGCGACGCGCGAGACCGCCGGCGAGAAGCAGGCCGAGGGTGGGAGGGCTCATGCCGGCCTCCCAGCGTCATTCCGGGGCTTCGCGCAGCGAAGAACCCGGAACCCACGACCGGGCGAGCCCCTCTCAATGCCGTGAGACGGTTGCACCCGGTCGTGGGTTCCGGGTTCGGTCCTGCGGACCGCCCCGGAATGACAAAGCGGCTCAGTCATCGCCCCCTCCCTTGCGACGGTGGCGCTCGCCCTCCTCCTCGACCGCAGATGGATCGGCATCGAAGACAATGTTCTGCTCCCCAGCCAGCGCGACGAAGCGCTTGCCGCGCGCCCGGCCGATCAGGGTGAGGCCGGCCTTGCGCGCCAGTTCGACGCCCCATTCGGTGAAGCCGGAGCGCGAGACCAGCACGGGGATGCCCATGCGGACGGTCTTGATGACCATCTCCGAGGTCAGGCGGCCGGTGGTGTAGAAGATCATCCTGGCCGGATCGACATCGTGCCGGAACATCCAGCCGGCGACCTTGTCGACGGCGTTGTGGCGGCCGACATCCTCCATATAGACCAGCGGCTTGTCGGCCTCGCAGAGCACGCAGCCATGGATCGCGCCGGCCTCCAGATAGAGCGAGGGCGTGGTGTTGATCTTCCTCGTCAGCGCATAGAGCCAGCTCGTGCGCAGCTCCGCCTTGGGCAACTCGATCTCGTCGATCGCCTCCATCAGGTCACCGAAGGCGGTGCCCTGCGCGCAGCCCGAGGTCAGCGTCTTCTTCTTGAGCTTGTCCTCGAAATTGGTGCGCTCCGGCGTGCGGACGACGACGACCTCGAGCTCCTCGTCGTAGTCGACGGCATCGACGACATCGCCGCGCTTCAGCATGTTCTGGTTCAGGAGGTAGCCGAGAGCGAGATCGTCGGGATGGTCGCCGATCGTCATCATCGTGACGATCTCCTGCGCGTTCAGATAGAGCGTCAGCGCGCGTTCGGTGACGACGCGGGTTTCGACCGCGGCGCCGGTCTGGTCGATGCCCGAGACGGTCGCGCCGAGGCGCGGCGCCTGCGGATCGGGCCGGACGAGGTAATCGTCGAGAAAGCTCATATCCTGCGCCATCGCGGCTGCTCCAGAGACGACGGTCAGGCGGCGGCGCGCGCCAGGGTCAGGGCCCAGGCCTCGATCGCGTCCGTCTCGGCAGGGAGTTCGTGCCAATCCTCGCCGGCGAATTCGCGCCAGGCCGGCAGGACATCCTGCCTGACAGCGATCAGCAGCGGCACGCCGGCCATCAGCGCCGCGCCGATCTCCTGGCGCAGGCCCTGGCCCAGCATCTCCTGGCGGCCGAATTTGTTGACGATGACGAGTTCGGTCCCATCGGCGAGCGATGCAGTCAGCGCAGCGCCGGCAGCGGCAAGGCCGGTGGCGTCGAGCCTGCAGCCGGACGATGCGGCGCCGCGGTTTTCGCTGATGGGAAAGCGGGTGCCGCTGGCGAGGTCCTCGAGCGCCATCGACTGGCAGCCCTGGTCGCAATCGCCGTCATTGTGCTGCACGACGCCGCCGAGGCGCAGACCCCTCGCCTTCAAGAGGAGCGCGAGATCGGCCATGAACCGATCGATTTCGAACCCGGAGGCATAGGGAATGGCAGCCAGCAGCGTCATGACGACGTCATCCCATGAAAATGGCCGCCATGAAAGCGCCGCTGGAGCCCGAGCGCTTTCGTCGCAGGTCATGCCGCGACGCACAGCGAGATGCGGCCGAAGTGTTGCGCGCGCCCTACAGTCGCGCCCGCCAGGTCCCGTTACGGTAAAACAGGTCTAATCTCCGGCGCGATGCCGGCAAGCCCTTCGTCCGGTTCTTTCAATCCATGTCTCGTCGCCAAAACCAGGCCCCGCTCGATCCCGCCGCCGATGCCGCTCTGCTGCTGCGCCGCATCGGCTTCGGCACGCTCGCGCTCATCCTGCCGATCGCGTCGCTGGTCTCGCGCCGCGCCGCCGTGGTGCTGGCGCCGATCGGGGTCGCGCTGCTGATCATCGCGACGCTGATCGAGGATCCGCGCGGCTTCGGCTCGACGCTGAAGCGGGCGGTGCTGAGCCTGCCGGGCATGATCCTGATCGGCCTCGTCGCATGGGCCGTCCTGTCCCTGGTCTGGAGCCCCTACACCTCCTCCGCGACCGAGAAGGCCGGCAACCTCATGCTGGCGGTCGTGCTCGGCTTCTGCGGCATGGCGGCGCTGCCGGAACGGATGCGGGCGTCGAACCTCAACCTGGCGGCGCTGGGCACCGGCATCGCCGGCGCCTTCGCGCTGGCGCTGGTCGTGGTCGCAGGGCTGCGCCACGCCGACACGGATGCCGGCGTCGAACGCGGCATCAGCGTGATCCTGATCATGGCCTGGCCGGCGCTTGCCTGGCTGCTCTCGCGCGAGCGGGGCCTCAGCGCGGTCGGGCTCGCGCTGGTCGTCGGCCTGCTGGCGCTGACACGCTTCGAGGATGGCGAGGCGGTCGCCATGATCTGCGGCGCGGTCGCCTTCGGCGCCGTCAGCGCCAACCGCGAAAGGGCGTCCGCCATCATCGCCGCGATCATCGCCGTGCTGATGCTGATCGCGCCGATCCTGCCCTTCCTGCTGATCCCGATCGTCTCGCGCTTTCCGCAAGGGCTCGGCGACCTCGCGCAATCGTTGGCGATCTGGGCCGATGTGATCAGCAGCGCGCCGGTCCAGCTCATCACCGGCCATGGGCTCGACACCGTGCTGCGCGGCCGGCTGATCGGCGCCCTGCCGCCATCGACCCCGACGACGCTGCTGTTCGAGACCTGGTACGAACTCGGCCTCGTCGGTGCGGCGGCGGCGGCGCTCTGCCTGTATTTCGCGATCCGCGCCGCCGGTCGCATGCCGAGTGCGCTGGCGGCGGGCGGCGTCGCCGCATTCACCACCGCCTTCGCGCTGTCGGCGCTGGGCTTCGCGACGCTGCAGCCCTGGTGGCTGATGACGCTGACGGCCGTCGTGCTGATGTTCGGCGCGATCGCCCGCGGGCAGTACCGCACCGACCGGCCAATCGCGCCGCTGCCGCTGAAGCCAGCCGGCGTCACCCGGCCGAAGGCCGGAGGTACGCCGGGGCCGGCGTAAGGCTCAAGCCGCGGCCTCGCGACCCGCATTGACGGCGTGGCAGGCGACGCCGTCGATCACCGGCGGATTCTCGGCCCTGCAGCGGTCGAAGACCAGTGGGCAGCGCGGATGGAAGGTGCAGCCCGAGGGCGGCGAGATCGGGTTCGGGATCTCGCCCTTCACGCCGGCGCGCTCCTTGCCGACCATGGCGAGATCGGGCACCGCGTCGAGCAGCATGCGGGTGTAGGGATGGCGCGGGGCGGAGAAGAGCTGCCTGCCTTCCGAGACCTCGACGAGGCGGCCGAGATACATCACGCCGATGCGGCTCGCCATGTGCCGGACGACGGCGAGGTTGTGCGAGATGAAGAGATAGGTCAGCCCGAAGCGCTCCTGCAGATCGCGCATCAGGTTGAGGATCTGGGCCTGGACCGAGACGTCGAGCGCCGAGGTCGGCTCGTCGCAGACGATGAACTCGGCATTGGAAGCGAGGGCGCGCGCGATCGCGATGCGCTGGCGCTGCCCGCCCGAGAACTCGTGCGGGAACTTCACGCGATCGTCGGGATGCAGACCGACCAGGCTCAGCAATTCACCGACACGCTCCGCGATCGCCTGCTCGCCCTCGACGATGTCGAAGGCGCGGAGGGGTTCGGCGATGATCCGCCCGACCCGCCAGCGCGGATTGAGCGAGGCATAAGGGTCCTGGAAGATCATCTGGATGCGGCGGCGCAGGCGCTGGCGCTGATGGGCGGCCGCGGCATCATGCATCGAGACGCCGGCGATCGTCACCGTGCCGCCGGAGGGCGGCAGCAGCCCGACCACCATGCGTGCCACGGTCGACTTGCCGGAACCGGATTCGCCGACGAGGGCGAAGGTCTCGCCCTTGCGAATGTCGAAGGAGACGCCGTCGACGGCCTTGAGATATTGCCGCGGCGTCTGCTCCAGCACGCGGTTGAGCCAGGGCTTCGAGACGTCGAAGACGCGCCGGAGGTCGCGGACCTCGACGAAGGGGGGCTCGGTGACAGGGTTGCTCACGCGGCGAACTCCCCTCTGGAACCGGCGAAGGACGGTTCGTCATAGAGATGGCAGGCGACCTTGCGGTCGCCGACGGCGACCAGTTCGGGCCGCTCGACATGGCAGCGGGCGAAGGCCTGCGAGCAGCGTGGGTTGAAGGCGCAGCCCGGCGGGATCGCCGAAAGGCGCGGCATGGAGCCGGGGATCTGCACCAGCCGCTCCGCCTCGCCCTCGAGCGAGGGGATCGCGCCCATCAGCCCCTTGGCATAGGGGTGGAGCGGCTCTTTCACCACCTCGCGCACCGGGCCGATCTCAGCAACGCGGCCGGCATACATCACCGCGACGCGGTCGGCCGTCTCGGCGATGACGCCCATGTCGTGGGTGACCAGCATGACCGAGGTGCCGCGCTCGCGGCAGAGCTTCTTGATGAGCGCGATGATCTGCGCCTGCACGGAAACATCGAGCGCCGTCGTCGGCTCGTCGGCGATGATGAATTCCGGCTCGGCGCAGAGCGCCAGCGCAATCACCACGCGCTGGCGCATGCCACCGGAGAACTCATGCGGATAGCCGTCGATGCGGCGCTCGGGCGCGGGAATGCCGACCTCGTCGAGCAGCGCGATGGCGCGAGCGCGGGCCTGCGCGGCGTTGAGGTCGGTATGGACGCGGATCGTCTCGATCAACTGCTCGCCGACCCGGTAGAGCGGGTTGAGGCTGGTCAGCGGGTCCTGGAAGATCATGCCGATGCGCTTGCCGCGGATCTTGCGCATGGCATCCGGCGGCAGGTTGTCGATCCGCTCGCCCGACAGCACGACCTCGCCGCCGGCGATCCGCCCGGGTGGGTCGATCAGGCCGATGATGGCTGCACCCGTGACCGATTTGCCGGCACCCGACTCGCCGACGACGCCGAGCACCTCGCCGCGCGCCACGTCGAAGGAAACGCGGTCGAGCGCACGCAAGGTGCCGCGCCGGGTCACGAATTCGACGGTGAGGTCGCGGACGGAGAGGACGGGCTTGTCTTGCTCGGCAGGCATCGCGCTCACCTCAGCTTCGGGTTGAGCGCGTCGCGCAGCCAGTCGCCGAACAGGTTGATCGACAAGGCGAGCAGCACCAGCACGAGCGAGGGGAAGAGCAGGATCCACCACTCGCCGGAGAAGAGATATTGCTGGCCGAAGCGGATCAGCGTGCCCAGCGAAGGCTGTGTCGGCGGCATGCCGACGCCCAGGAAGGAGAGCGTCGCCTCCTCGATCACGGCCAGCGCCAGGTTGATCGTGGCGATGACCAGCACGGGGCCTGCGACATTGGGCAGGACATGCTTGAACATCACCGGCCAGGCCTTGAGGCCGATCAGGCGGGCGGCATCGACATAGACCTTGTTCTTCTCGACCAGCGTCGAGCCGCGCACGGTGCGGGCATATTGCGCCCAGTTCGAGAGGCCGATGGCGATGACGAGCACCAGCAGGGTCATGCGCTCCTGCAGGGCCGGCGGGATCAGCCCGCGCGCCACGCCGAAGTCGAGCAGCGCGACCAGGATCGCCGGGAAGGAAAGCTGCACGTCGGCGACGCGCATGATCAGCGCCTCGGTGCGACCGCCGACATAGCCGGCGACGAGGCCGAGCCCCACGCCGATGACCAGCGAGAACAGCACCGAAGCCGCGCCGACGAGCAGCGAGACGCGCGAGCCGTAGAGAATGGCCGAGAGGATGTCGCGCCCCTGCCCATCCGAGCCGAGCCAGAAGACCTTGCCGGTGATCTCGTTCGGCTCCATCGGCCGCGAGAAGCCGTCGGAGAGATCGAGCGAGGCCGGATCGAACGGGTCGTAGGGCGCGATCAGCGGGGCTGCGACCGCAGCCAGCACGAGCAGCAGCGCCATCAGCGTGGCCACGACCGTCACCGGCGACGAGCGAAAGGAGAAGGCGATGTCGGAATCCCACAGCCGCGCGAGGCGGCCGGGTTGCCGGGGGGCGGGAAGCGTCGTCATGGCACGTCCTCCGTCATTCCGGGGCTTCGCGCAGCGAAGAACCCGGAACCCAAGACTGGGTGCGACCGATTGGATCGGCCTTCTCGCCGTGCGGCGCATGCCATGGCGGCTCGCCCGATCGTGGGTTCCGGGTTCGACCCTGCGGGCCGCCCCGGAATGACAAAGGGGTTGAACTCGCTCATTTCGACCTCACTTCGCCAGGGCCGGATTGCCGGTCCGCAGGCGCGGATCGAGCGCGACATAGACGAGATCGACGATGATCGAGGTGAGCACGAAGACGAAGGCGACGAAGAGCAGATAGGCCGACATCACGGGCACGTCGACGAATTGGACTGCATTGACGAAGAGCGCCCCCAGCCCCGGCCATTGGAACACCGTCTCGGTGACGATGGCGAAGGCGATGACGCCGCCGAGTTGCAGGCCGGCGATGGTGATGACCGGGATCATGGTGTTGCGCAGCGCATGGCGGAACTCGATCCGATGTTCCGGGATGCCGCGTGCGCGGGCGAAGCGGATGAAATCGGTCCGCATCACCTCCAGCATCTCGGAGCGGACGAGGCGCATGATCAGGGTGAGTTGGAGGAAGCCGAGCGTCAGCACCGGCATGACCAGCGATTTGAGGCCGCTCGTCGTCAGCAGCCCGGTCGTCCACCAGCCGAGCGCGACCGTGTCGCCGCGCCCGAAGGAGGGCAGCCAGCGCAATTCGACGGCGAAGATGTAGATCAGGCCGATGCCGATCAGGAAGGTCGGCAGGCTGACGCCGATCAGCGACAGCGACATCACCAGATTGGCGATCCAGCCATCGCGCCGGATCGCGGCATAGACGCCGAGTGCGATGCCCACGACGAAGGCGAAGATCGCGGAGAGGACGGCGAGCTCGACGGTCGCCGGCAGCCTTTCCAGGATCAGCGAAGAGACTTTGCGGCCCTGGCGGTATGAGATGCCGAAATCGCCCTGCGCCGCATCGGCGACGAAGCGGGCGAATTGCAGCGGCACGGGATCATTGAGGCCGAGCCGCTCGGTCAGCTCGGCGCGGTCCTGCAGCGTCGCTTCCTGGCCGAGCATGTTGACGACGGGGTCGCCGACGAAGCGGAACATCGAGAAGGCGATGAAGGCGACGGCCAGCATCACCACCAGCCCCTGC
>DATDBB010000457.1:0-3389 GCA_036525085.1 Allobosea sp. | reverse complement strand
CCCAAAAATATAGCTGAATTGTTTAGGGGAAATAGTATATGGGCACAGCCGGCGAGGGCCAGTGCCCCCATCCCTGTTGCGTATAAGTACAGGATATAAATATCGAATTGTGAGTGCAAACGTATCCCTCCGGTGAGGGCCGTCTTGTGGGCTGAGGGCGAACGTCGGAAGTCCTAGGAGTAATCCTAGGAGTAGCCCTATGACAATGCCGCGGGTGGAGGTGATCACGTCCGTCGAGAGACGCCGGCGCTGGTCGCGGGAGGAGAAGGAGCGGCTGGTTGCGGCATCCTTCGGGCCTGCCGTGACGGCCTCTGAGGTCGCACGAGCGGCAGGCATTCACGTCAGCCAGCTCTTCCGATGGCGCAAGGAGCTGTGCGATCGGGTCGATGCCGGCGCCTCGCAATTGGTTCCGGTCGAGATCGTTCCTGCTGCTGCCATACCGCCTGCCATTGAGGCGCCGGCGTCATCGGTGTCTGCCGGTCGCCGTCGCCGCAAGAGCGGCATCATCGAGATCGAGCTCGGCGGCGGGCGGCGGGTCCGGGTCGACCGCGACGTTGATGCGGAAGCGCTGCGGCGCGTTCTGGATGCGCTCGGGTCACGATGATCCCGGTTCCGAGCGGCGTGCGGGTGTGGTTGGCGACCGGCCACACCGACATGAGGAAAGGCTTTCCGGGCCTGGCGCTGGTGGTGCAGGAGGCGCTGAAGCGTAATCCGCACAACGGTCACCTGTTCGTCTTCCGCGGCCGCCGCGGCGATCTGATCAAGGTTCTGTGGCACGACGGCCAAGGCGCCTGCCTGTTCTCGAAGAAGCTCGAGCGAGGCCGCTTCATCTGGCCGTCGGCGGCTGACGGCGTGGTAACGATTACGTCGGCACAGCTCGGCTATCTGCTCGAAGGCATCGACTGGCGCATGCCGCAGAAGACGTGGCGGCCGACGGCGACCGGTTGACGATTTTGGGCTTGCACGGGGCGGTGGATGTGATTCCATCACCCGGTGTCCGCTGCTGAATCGCTCCCCTCCGACCTTGCCTCCGCGCACGCCATGATCCTCGTGGAGCGCGCGGCACGCCTCGAGGCCGAAGCGTTTGCCGCCCGCGCGGCGGCGGTCAGTTCCGGGACGGAGTCGCTAATCGCGCGGCTGAAGCTGGAGATCGAGAAGCTCAGGCGCGAGCTCTATGGCAGCCGCTCGGAACGCAAGGCCAGGCTGCTCGAGCAGTTGGAGCTTCAGCTCGAAGATCTCGCAGCAAGTGCTACCGAAGACGAGTTGGCCGCCGAGCAGGCCTCGCGCGCCACGATGGTGAAGTTTGTCGAGCGCAGGCGGCCATCGCGCAAGCCGTTCCCCGGACATCTACCACGCGAGCACATCGTGATCGCCGCGCCAGAGAGCTGCCCTTGCTGCGGCTCGACCAGGTTATCGAAGCTGGGCGAGGACATCACCGAGACGCTTGAGGTGATCCCACGCCAGTGGAAGGTCATCCAGACGGTGCGCGAGAAGTTCTCGTGCCGGGAGTGCGAGGCGATCACCCAGCCGCCGGCGCCCTTCCATGTGACGCCGCGCGGCTTTGCCGGCCCGAACCTTCTTGCCATGGTGTTGTTCGAGAAGTTCGGTCAGCATCAGCCGCTGAACCGGCAGAGCGAGCGCTATGCCCGAGAAGGTATCGATCTGAGCCTGTCGACGCTGGCCGACCAAGTCGGCGCCTGCGCGGCGGCGCTGCGCCCGCTGCATGCGCTGATCGAGGACCACGTCCTGAAGGCAGAGCGGCTTCACGGTGACGACACCACGGTGCCGATCCTGGCAAAGGGCAAGACCGACACCGGCCGGGCTTGGGTCTATGTCCGCGACGACCGGCCCTTCGGCGGCACCGCACCGCCGGCGGCTTTGTTCCATGCCTCGCGCGACCGGTCTGGCGATCATCCGGAACGGCATCTGAAGCAGTTCAGCGGCATTCTGCAGGCCGATGCCTATGCCGGCTACAACCGGCTCTATCTCCCCGACCGGAAGCCCGGACCGGTGACGGAGGCGCTCTGTTGGAGCCATGCGCGGCGCAAGTTCTTTGTACTGGCCGACATCGCCGCCAATGCACGTCGGGGAAAGGCCGCGCCGCCGATCTCGCCGATTGCTTTCGAGGCCGTCAAACGCATCGATCTGTTGTTCGACATCGAGCGCGACATCAACGGACTGGTTGCCAAGCAGCGCCTCGCCGTCAGGGCCGAAAGGAGCGCGCCGCTGGTCGCCAAGTTGGAAGAGTGGATTCGTGGTGAGCGGGCCAAGCTCTCGCGCCACGCGCCCGTCGCCCAGGCGATCGACTACATGCTCAAGCGTTGGGAAGGCTTCATCCGCTTCCTCGCAGACGGGCGCATCTGCCTGACCAACAATGCGGCGGAAAGAGCGCTGCGCGGCCTGGCTCTCGGCCGCAAGGCGTGGCTCTTCGCCGGTTCAGACCGAGGCGCCGACCGCGCTACCGTCATGTACACACTGATCGCAACCGCCCGGCTCAACGACGTCGACCCGCAGGCCTGGCTCGCCGACGTGCTCGCCCGCATCGCGGACACGCAGCAGAGCCGACTGGCCGAACTCCTGCCGTGGAACTGGAAGACGCAATCTGCAAGATTGGCGGCATGAGCCCGTCCGCGAAGACAACCGCATCCGACAGCGTCAACGAGATCGCCACGGTCCGCATCGAATTGCGCGACACCGATCCCCTGATCTGGCGCGAGGTCGAGGTGCCGACGTCGATCACACTGAAGGTGCTGCACGACGTCATCCAGGCCGTGATGGGCTGGCTCGACTACCATCTCTGGGAGTTCACGTTCGGCAAGCAGAGCTACTCGCACAAGGAGGCGGCCAAGGTACGCCTGCGCGATGTTCTGAAGCCCCGCAAGACGACAATCGACTACCTCTACGACTTCGGCGACAGCTGGGAACATCGACTTACCGTGACCCGCCTCAGGGCCGGCGATCCGGAGGCGTCCTATCCCCGCTATGTCCGCGGCGAGAGGAACACCCCTCCAGAGGACTGCGGTGGACTCCCGGGCTTCTATGAAATGCTCGAGGCACTGGCCGACCCGGACCACCCCAACCATGCCGACGCTACAGAATGGGCCGACGACTACGATCCCGAAGTCGTCGACGAACTGCCGATCAAATACGCGCTCGCCCGCATCGCAAACCGCCGAAACCCCGCCAAGGCACGGTTGGCCAAGAAAACCTAGCCAAAAGCCCAACTGATCCGTCGCTCATCACCCGCGGTACTCACCGGACGGTTACGCTACAGACCCGCCTCCCTTTGGAACATGTCTGACAGTCGCCCAAGATCAGGCCTTACGGCCTTACGATCCGCGCAATTTCCCAGGGCACGCGGTTCCCCACAAGTCTTCTAATTACCATTC
>DATDBB010000456.1:0-13867 GCA_036525085.1 Allobosea sp. | reverse complement strand
GATCTCCGAGAAGCAGTTCCGCCGCTACTACGCCGAGGCGATCCGCCTCAAGGGCGACTCGGGCGAGAACCTGATCGGCCTGCTCGAGCGCCGCCTGGACGCCGTGATCTACCGCGCCAAGTTCGTCCCGACGGTCTTCGCCGCCCGTCAGTTCGTCAACCACGGCCACATCACCGTCAACGGCAAGCGCGTCAACATCGCCTCCTACCAGGTCAAGCCGGGCGACGTGATCGCGATCAAGGAGAGCTCCCGCCAGCTCGCCATCGTCCTCGAATCGGCCCAGCTCGCCGAGCGTGACGTGCCCGACTATCTCGACACCGACCACAACAAGTCGACCGCCACCTTCACCCGCACGCCGACCCTGACGGACGTGCCCTATGCGGTGCAGATGGAACCGAACCTGGTCATCGAGTTCTACTCGCGCTGATCGGACGAAAGCGGGTCGCAAGGCCCGTCTACCGGCACTATTTCGGGGGATGGCGAGAGATCGCCATCCCCCGATTTGTTTTAGGCTCCCCGCTTTTCGCAGGGGCGGCTTCGACCCGGCTGTTGAGCCTGCGCCCCGGCCCGCCTAGGCTTGCAAGCGTGACCACGATCCCTCCCGCCTGGACGCATCTGCAGCCTGAGTCCCTCAAGGCGCTCCTGGAGCCGCCCGGCAGGGTGCCGCAGGCGCTTCGCCTCACGCCCTACAACGTCGCTGTCGAGGCCGCCCTTCAGGTCCCCATGGTGATCGCAGCGCAGCTCCTGCTGGAGCTTGCCGTGGAGAAGGGCGGGCTCGTGCTGACCCCTGGCGGAGCCCTGAAGCGTGTCGATGTCCGGCATGTCTTCGACCGGACGGAATGGCCGGGCTACGACAAGGCCGACATCCTCGCCGTGAACAAGGTCATCAACGAGGACGACGCCTACGGGGTCCTTTTCACGCGGATCACGCTGCAAGCCGCGGGACTCTTGCGCAAGCGCTCGGGGGTTCTCAGGGCGAGCAAGGCGGGCAAGGCCATGCTCGCCCCCGAAGCAGCCCCTGCCCTGCTGGCTGAACTGTTCGAGGCGGTGTTCTGGAAGGTGAATCTTCAGGATTTCGACAGGAACCCGATCGAGTTCTGGCCGCAGCACCATATGGGCGTGATCCTCTGGAGCCTGTCGGTGACGGCGCATGGCTGGTCGAGCGCGGGCCAGCTGATGGAGGCGAGCACGATCATGGAAACGCTCGACGAGGTCCCGAGGCCCGACCTCCCCGAATTCGCGATGGTGTCGCGCGTCCTGCGCCCCCTCACCTGGATGGGCCTGTTCGAAAGCCGGAAACAGAAGCGGCCCTCCGGCTGGGGCTTCGATGAGGACTTCCGGAAATTGCCCCTGTTCGACCTGTTGCTGGCGTTCGACGTGGAGATGAAGGGGGCGAAGGGCGCGCGGCATTGAAGGGCTGAACATCGGCTTCGAATGGAAGGCCGGCATCTGCCGCTATGCCTCAGGTGCCGCTATGCATCAGGGCCGCGGACCGACGGGTTTGGCCATATAGACCCGCCGCAGCCCCTTCTCCTCGACGCGATGCGTTTCCGCGTAGCCGATGCGGGAATAGAGCGCGATGTTCTCCGTCATCGCCTCGTTCGTATAAAGCTTGATGGAGCGGTAGCCCGCCGCGACCGCAGCCCGCTCGGCATATTCCAGCAGCAGGCGACCCAGGCCGAGGCCCTGAGCCCGAGGCGAGACGGCGATGTTGTCCAGCAGCATCGCATCGACCTGCGGGATCAGGACGAGCAGTCCCAGCACGGCGCCATCGTGCTCGATCACGCAGACGCGCCCTTCCGAAATCAGTGCGGCGTAGTCATCGAGCATCGGCCCGGGCTCACGGCCGATGCGGGCGATGTAGGGGTTATATGCCTCCCGGACGATCTGCTCGACGGCGTCGAGATCGGCGGGTGTCGCCGGTCGAATGCGTTGGCTCATGCCGGCATATTGGCATGGTCGCCGCCACCGGGAAACGACATCGGCGGATCCGGAATCGGGAACGAATCGGGCCGGAGAGCAATCCCGAGGCGGTCGCCGCCCCGCCAGCTCACAAATGCGAGCCGACCTCGTCGCGGAAATAGTAGCAGCCAAGCCCCAGGCAGCCGATCAGGATCGACAGCGCATAGGGCCCGAACAGGCTCAATAGGAAAACGAGGCCGATGAAGCCGCGCATACCCCAGATCAACCATGTCGCCTTCATGGCCCACCTTTGTTTCTGGAATCACTGCCGAACCGTAAACGGAAACAGATGAATCGAAGTTGAACGGTCAGGGTAAATCGCGTTTTCGCTTTGTTCCCAGCATATTAGCGGGTAAGGCGAAATCATGGCGGACGCCGCGGAAATGCCGCTTGCCGCCGCCCCCCGCTGGGTTAACCCTTGCCTCCCCAACCAAGGGAATCACCAGCCGGGAATCACGAGCGATGACGAAGACCCTGATAGCGGCCCTGGCCCTGACCTGCCTCTCGACCTTCGCCCATGCCCAGAGTTGCACGGTGCAGGCGGGCGAGAAGAAGCTCGCCGGCGCGGCCAAGACGAGCTTCCTGACCAAATGCGAGAAGGACGCCGGCGCGACCTGCGACAAGCAGGCGGCCGAGAAGAAGCTCTTCGGCGCCGCCAAGACGAGCTTCACCAAGAAATGCGTCACCGATGCGGTCGGCACCTGATCCCCAAACAAAAGGGCGGCTCGCGAGAGCCGCCCTTTTTTCGTCGGTGAGGACGGTGCGGCCTCAGCCGCGACGGTCCGAACGATCGCCGCGCTCCTCGCGCCAGCGGCGCGGCCCACGGTCGTCATCGTCATGGTCGTGGCCGCCGCGGCGCTCTTCCATATGCTCGCGCATCTGCCGCATCATGCCGCGGCCCTCGACCATGGCCTCGCGCACGGCACGGCGCGCCACCGTCTTCTGCTCGTCGCTGAGCGTCACCCAGAGCGGGCGCACGGCATCGGCGAGTTCCTTGGAATGCGTCGCACGCGCGGCCTGGCGGCCGGACATCATGTCGAGCTTCTCCATGATGTCGGCGTGGCGGAAGGTCTCGCGCTGATCGCGCATGGCGGCCCAGCCGGCGCGGCGCTCCTCGGCCCGCTTCTTGATGAGGTTCTCCACGGTGTCGAACAGCGGCACCTGCTCGGGCTTCAGCTTCATGTCGGTGCGCAGCTTGGCGAGGCGCTCGTTGAGGCGCTCCTGCATGCGCTGGCCGCGCTGCTCGCGCCCTTCGCCACGGCGCTGTTCGCGACTTTCCGAGCGCTCGTGACGCGAGCCATCGCGGTCGCCGCCCATGGGCGGGAGAGGCTGCGGCTGGGCGATCGCAAAGGTCGCCGCGAGCGCAGCGACGGAGGACGCTGCGATGAGTGCGATATGTTTCATGCGGGATCTCCCCTTGAGGCAATTCGGTCGGTCGCTGAGCGGGTCTCGAAGCCGGGTCGCGATGACGATGAACATGGGCCGGCTGCGCTGTCCTTGCGATGGCGCAATCATGAACAGTCGGTAATGTAACGCCCCGGCCTCTCCGTCGTTCCGTAGCCACGCGGCCTTCGCCGCCGCCCTCTCCCGAGCCACTGCCGATGCGCAACCTGATCACCGATGTCCGGGGCGTCCTCGTCGGCAACGCGCATGATCCAGTCGCAGCCACGGGCGTCACCGTAGCACTCTTCGACCGATCGACGGTTACCTCCGTCGCCATTCTCGGCGGCGCGCCGGGAACGCGCGACACAGCGCTGCTCGAACCGGAGATGTCCAATCGCGGCGTCGATGCGATCACGCTGTCGGGCGGCTCGGTCTGGGGGCTGGCGGCTGCCGACGGCGTACTCTCGGTTCTGGCGGCTCAAGGGCGAGGCTTTCCGGTCGGTGGTCTGCTTGTGCCGATCGTGCCGCAGGCGATTCTGTTCGACCTAGTCAATGGCGGCGACAAGCCGTGGACGAATGGCAGCCGGGAAGCGCCCTATCGTGGGCTCGGCGGCCTCGCCACGCAGCAGGCCGGTCTTGATTTCCCGCTGGGCACGACCGGCGCGGGCTTCGGCGCGACGACGCAGAACCTGAAAGGCGGCCTCGGCTCGGCCAGCGCGCGCGCCGCCACCGGTCATGTCGTCGGCGCGCTCGTCGCGGTCAACGCCGTGGGCAGCGCCACGATCGGGAACGGCCCGCATTTCTGGGCCGGGGCCTACGAGCAAGGGCATGAATTCGGCGGCCTGGGCTGGCCGGCGGCGATCAAGCCGGACGATCTCGCCCTGCGCTACAAGGGCGGGCCGGGCGCCAACACCACGATCGCGCTGGTCGCAACCGATGCGAAACTGACCAAGGCGCAATGCAAGCGCCTCGCGCTCGCCGCCCATGACGGGCTCGGCCGGGCGCTGCGCCCGGTCCATGCCCCGCTCGACGGCGATGTCGTCTTCGCGGCGGCGACGGGGCGCGAGGGAGCGCGCCCAGACGCTTTCGCGCTAACGGCGCTTTGCGCCGCCGCCGCCGATGTGCTGGCCCGCGCCGTGGCGCGCGGCGTCCATGCCGCGACGGCCCTGCCCTTCCCCGGAGCGAAGCCGTCCTGGCGCGACCGCTTCGGAAGCTGACCGCGCGCGCGAGGCATGCTAGAGGCGCGGCCATGTCCACAGACGATTTCCTCGCCCGCTTCGGCGCCGAAGGCTTACGCCAGCCCGATCCCGTCGCCGCCGCACAGTCCGGCATGCGCAACGCCCTGCCCAAGCGCTTCTATGAGGCCGCAGGCGTCGCCGAGCGCGACGGGCTGTTCCATGTCGCGCTCGACGGGCGCACGGCGCGGACCCCTGCCCGCAACCCGCTGGCCGTCGCGTCGCGCCCTGTCGCCGAGGCGCTCGCCGCCGAATGGCAGGCGCAAGGGGAACGGATCGACCCCGCCCGCATGCCCCTGACACGTCTGGTCAATTCGGCTCTGGACGGTGTCGCCGACCAGCACGACGCGGTGCGCGCCGAGATCGTGCGCTATGCCGGCAGCGACGCCCTCTGCTACCGCGCCGGCGAACCGCAGGAACTGGTGGCGCTGCAGAACGAAGTCTGGGAGCCGATCCGCCACGATGTCGAGGCCAGGATCGGCGCGCGCTTCCTGCTGACCGAGGGCATCGTTTTCGCGCAGCAGCCGCAACCGACCCTCGACGCGGTCGCCCGCCACATCGCGGAAATCCCGGCGCCGGTCGCGCTGGCCGGCGCGCACAACGTCATGACCCTGACCGGCTCGACCATCCTGATGCTGGCGCTCGCCTTCGGCCAGCGCGACGCGGATGCAATCTGGACCGCCGCCCATCTCGACGAGGACTACCAGATCGGCATCTGGGGTCAGGACGAGGAGGCGGCCGAGCGCCGCGCCACCCGCAGGGCCGAGTTCGACGCCGCCGTGCTGCTGCTCAAGCATGGCTAGCCGAAAGCCGCACCGACTGGCGATGGACACAATCCCCGCCGCCGCTTAATCCGGAAGCGGCAAAGACTATTCGTCGGCTCCGGGGCGTCCATCATGAAAGACATTCTCGACCAGCTCGAAGCCCGCCGCGAAGGCGCGCGCCAGGGCGGCGGCACCGGGCGCATCGAGGCGCAGCACGGCAGGGGGAAGCTCTCCGCCCGCGAGCGCATCGAACTCCTGCTCGACAAGGACTCCTTCGAGGAGTTCGACATGTTCGTGCAGCATCGCTGCGTCGATTTCGGCATGGACAAGGCCGAAAAGATCCCCGGCGACGGCGTCGTCACCGGCTGGGGCACGGTCAATGGCCGCACCGTCTTCGTCTTCTCCAAGGACTTCACCGTCTTCGGCGGCTCGCTGTCGGAGACCCACGCCCAGAAGATCATCAAGATCCAGGACATGGCGCTCAAGATGCGCGCCCCCATCGTCGGCTTGTTCGATGCCGGCGGCGCCCGCATCCAGGAGGGCGTGGCCGCGCTCGGCGGCTATGGCGAGGTCTTCAAGCGCAATGTCGCGGCCTCCGGCGTGATCCCGCAGATCTCCGTGATCATGGGCCCCTGCGCCGGCGGCGACGTCTATTCCCCGGCGATGACCGACTTCATCTTCATGGTCCGCGACACCAGCTACATGTTCGTCACCGGCCCCGACGTGGTGAAGACCGTCACCAACGAGACGGTCACCTCCGAGGAACTCGGCGGCGCCAAGGTCCACACCACCAAGTCCTCGGTCGCCGACGGCTCCTTCGAGAACGATGTCGAGGCGCTGCTGCAGGTGCGCCGCCTGCTCGACTTCCTGCCCGCCAACAATACGGTCGGCGTGCCGGAATGGCCGTCATTCGATGTGCCCGACCGTGTCGACATGAGCCTCGACACGCTCGTCCCGGACAATCCGAACAAGCCCTACGACATCAAGGAACTGATCCTGAAGACGGTCGACGAGGGCGATTTCTTCGAGATCCAGGCGGCCTATGCCGGCAACATCGTCACCGGCTTCGGCCGCATCGAGGGCCGCACGGTCGGGCTCATTGCCAACCAGCCGATGGTGCTGGCCGGCGTGCTCGACTCGGACGCGTCGCGCAAGGCCGCGCGCTTCGTGCGCTATTGCGACGCCTTCGATATCCCGATCGTCACCTTCGTCGACGTTCCCGGCTTCCTGCCCGGCACGGCGCAGGAATATGGCGGCCTGATCAAGCACGGCGCCAAGCTGCTCTTCGCCTATAGCGAATGCACCGTGCCGCTGGTCACGATCATCACGCGCAAGGCCTTCGGCGGCGCCTATGACGTGATGGCGTCCAAGCATGTCGGCGCCGACGTCAACTACGCTTGGCCCTCGGCCCAGATCGCGGTGATGGGCGCCAAGGGCGCGGTCGAGATCATCTTCCGCGGCATGGACGCGGATGGCATCGCCGCCAAGACGAAGGAATACGAGGACCGCTTCATGTCGCCCTTCGTCGCGGCCGAGCGCGGCTATGTCGACGAGGTGATCATGCCGCACTCGACCCGCCGCCGCATCGCCCGCGCGCTCGCCATGCTCAGGACGAAGAGCGTCGAGCGGCCCTGGCGCAAGCACGACAACATTCCGCTCTGAGTGGAATGCGCCGCGCTGTCAGCGCGGCGCCCTGAAAGCCTCGTCCGTCCAGTCGAGCAGCTTGCCGAGGAAGCGTGACGCCGCCGGCATGAAGAAACTGCCATGGTGGTAGAACGGGTCGAGCGTGGTCACGATCATACGTCCCGGCCCGCCACCGATGTTTGGATGATCGTAGAGGATCGCGCCGCCCCTGCCCTGCGGGTCGCCCTCCGGCGTGATCTCGACCAGTGAGGTCGCGCCCGGCGGCGGCGTCAGCAGCCCGTGATAGTGCCAGACCAGTTCGCCCATGCCGACATGGCGGAAGATCTCATGCTCCGGCGCGGTGATGCGATGGCCGGGGTCGGCGCCCTTCTCCAGCCACCACCAGAAATTCGTCGGCCGGAATTCCCAGGAGACGCCCGGCGCCCATTCCTGCGCGCGGTTCTCGCCGAGCACGATCAGCGTGCCGCCCGCGGCGAGATAGCCGAGCAGGAGCGGCCGCTTGCGCCGCAGCACCGCCGGATGGATGCGGTCTGCGATCATCAGGGCCTTGCAGCCGGCGAGATCGGCGGCCCGCAGTTCCGGCGCGTAGATCGTGCGGTCGAAGCGGCCTTTCAGGCGCTCGCCGTCGATCGCCTCCTTGTGGAAGTAGGTTCCGCCCTCGAGCAGCGCCAGCATCACCAGGCCTCCATCGGTGCGGCGATCCAGTCGAGCAGTTGCGGCATGATCCGCTCCGCACTCGTGTCCGAGCCGTGATAGCCCCAGAGATCGGCGCCGGCATGGACCAGGAGCCTGCCGCCAGCGGCAGGGCGGCACTCGAAATCGACCGGATGGCGGCCGGGACCGAGGCTGTTGATCACGCGTGCACCCGGCGGCGGCGGGTTCGAGCCGCGGCCATAGAAGCCCGCGACGCCGCGCCGGCGCGAGAGATGCTCCGTCTCGACGCCCTCCCAGACGGGGTGCTCCGCCTCGCGGTTCACCTCCAGATCCTCGACGCGATAGTTCGGGATCGGCGCGAAAGGATTGAGCTCGGCGAGGAAGGGATGGCCGACATGGCCGCAGACTACGATCGTCCCGCCCTGCCCCAGGAAGCCCTCGAACTGGGCCCGCCGCGAAGCGAGATGGCGCTGATCGGCATGGAGGCCGATCAGCAGACCGCGGAAGGTGGAGAGGTCTGTGCGCTCCAGCTCGTAGAGCGGCACAAGCGCGATGCGCGGGCCGAGAACGAGGTCACGGATCAGCTCCTGCACCCCGCCTTCGGCCTGCTCGCAATCGAGCAGCGCGACCTCCATCACGGCTTGAGCGCCAGCGCGTCGATCAGGTCGGCGCGGATGTCGATCGTCTTCTGCAGCATGCCGGCTTCGACCATGAAGCGCTGGTCGGCCGCCATGTTCTCGATGTCGCGCTCGGTCATCGCCAGGGAGAAGTCGTACCAGGGCATCTGCTTGCGCGCGTCGTCGAGCGAGATCTTCTGGTCCTCGGCAGCGATCTTCAGCGCCTCCTCGGGATTGTCGCGCATGAAGTCGAGCGCCTTGCGATGGGCGGCGAGATAGGCCTGCACCAGCGCGGGCTGCTCGCGCAGGAAGGCGCCGCGCACCGCGATCACCGAGATCGGCGCGATCAGCCCCTCCCCGCTCGCCAGGATGCGCCCGCCGGCCGCCTCGACCTGCAGCGCGTTGGCGCCGGCGAGCGTCGCGGCGTCGACCTTGCCGGAGAGCAGCGCGGCGCGCGCCGCCGGCAGGTCCATGTTGAGGTACTCGACATCGGTCAGCTTCATCCCCTTCGAGGCGAGCGCCGCCGCCAGGAGCTGGTTGAGCGTCGTGCCCTTCGGCCCCGCGACGCTCTTGCCCTTGAGCGCCTCGATGCTGGCCGGCCCGTTCGCGCCGGTCATCACGAAGAACGCCTTGGGCGAGCGCGAATAGGCGGCGATCACCTTGAGGTCGATGCCGTTGGCGCGTCCGAGGATCGCCGAGGTGCCACCGAGCACGCTGGCGATGTCGATCGCGTTGCCCGCGAGCGCCTGGATCTGCGCACCGCCGGAGGTGATCTCGGGATTCTCCGTCTTGACGCCGTGCGCGCCGAAGGCCTCCTCGAGGAAACCCTTCTTGCGCATCACGATCGAGGGGACGTTGAAGGGCGAGGTGACATAGGTCACGCGCACGCTGGCCGGCTTGTCGGCGGCCTGCACTGGGGCGAGCGGCGTGATCGCGACCAGCGCCGCGGCGGCGAGGAGCTTCAGGATACGCATGACGGGTTTTCCTTACGTGTTGAGGTGGGACCGGCGGCGAGCAAGCGCTCGAGCACCGCACGGCGATGGGCGACGAGCGCGGGATCGGTCGCGTCGCGCGGATAGGGCAGATCGACCCGGTGCAGGCCGACGAGACGCCCCTCGGAGAGCTCGGCGACCGCCTGCCCGAGCAGCACCGCCTCCTCGACGTCATGGGTGACGAAGACGATCGTCGTGCCGCGCTGACGCCAGATCTCGACCAGTTCCATCTGCAGGCTGCGCCGGGTGAAGGCGTCGAGCGCACCGAAAGGCTCGTCCAGCAGGAGCAGGTCCGGCTCGAGCACGAGCGCACGGGCGATCGCGACGCGCTGCGCCATGCCGCCGGACAGCTGCTCGGGCATCGCCTCGGAAAAGCCAGCGAGGCCGACGAGGCGCAGCGCCTCCGCGACGCGCGCCGCCAGCGCCTCCTTGCCGAGACGACCGACGAGGCCGAAGCCGACATTGCGCGCCACGCTGAGCCAGGGCATCAGCCGTGGCTCCTGAAAGACATAGGCGATGCGCGGACGGCCGCCGCCCTCGAAGCGCAGTTCGCCCTCGCTTGGTTCGGCAAGGCCGGCGAGCAGCCGCAGCAACGTGGTCTTGCCGCAGCCGCTGCGCCCGACGATCGTGGTGAAGCTGCCGCGCGGCAGGCTCAGATCCACACCCTGGAGCGCAGCCAGATCCTGCCCGCCGACGGCGTAGCGCATGCCGAGATTGCGCGCCTCAAACACGGCCGAGTTCCAACTGCGAGCGCAGCCAGGGCGCCGAGCGGCGCAGCGCGGCACGCGCGGCCGCATCGGCCAGGAGCCCGAGCACGCCGATCACCAGCACGCCGACGAGCACGATGTCGGTGCGCGCCATGTTCTGGGCGTCGATGATCAGGTAGCCGAGCCCCGCGCTCGACGCGATCAGTTCCGCCCCGACCAGTGCCCGCCAGCTATAGCCGAGTGCGATCCTGAGCCCCACCACCAGCGCCGGCAGCGATGCGGGCAGCACGATGCGCGTCAGGATCTCGCCCCGGCTCAGCCCGCAGATGCGCCCGACCTCGATCAGTTTCGGATCGGCCTGGGCGATACCGCCGAGCGCTCCCAGGAAGATCGGGAAGAAGCAGGAGAGCACGATCACGCCGACCTTCTGGACCTCGCCGATCCCGAGCCACAAGATCAGCAGCGGCAGCAAGGCCAGCGGCGGGATCTGGCGCAGGAATTCGAGCGCGGGCTCGACGAAGGCGCGCAGCCGCGGCAGCAGGCCGAACAGCAGGGCCAGAGGCAGCGCGAGCACGACCGACAGCCCATAGCCCAGCACGACACGCTGCAGGCTGATTGCGGTGTGCTTGGCGAGTGCGCCGTCCCGAACGAGCTGCCAGCCCGCTTCCGCGACCACGGCCGGCCCCGGCAGCAGGAAAGGCGACACTAGGCCGCTCATGCTGGTCAGGAACCAGGCGACACCGATCAACCCGAAGATGAGAAAGCCACTGAAAGCCGGCATGTGCTCGAATAGACGTTCCGCGCCGGCGCACATATCGCCGCCGTCGCGCGAAGCCGTAATGTCGAGCCAACAAAAAATCCAACACAAACTTTGAGAATATGATCGATATCAATACTGCGCCCATAAATTACTTTACATTACTATAATTCTAAATCAGATGGGCGAAACTGGTCTGTGAGACTGGCGCCGCCTCGCATGCCGGTGGCCAGCCTCCCCCAAGGAACCATGTTCTGGCTCGCATGACATGCCGGGTGTAATCGTCTAAGGCGACCGCCATGCCCGCGCCGCAGCCCGCCTGATGCTCTTCAACTCCTTCGCCTTTCTGCTCGGCTTCCTGCCTGCAGCGCTTGGCCTGCACTGGCTCGCGGAGCGCTTCGCGCCGCAATGGCGGCTTCCGCTGCTGCTGGCGCTGTCGCTCGCCTTCTACGCGTGGTGGGACTGGCGTTTCCTGCCGCTGCTCGTCATCTCGATCTCGCTGAACTGGCTGATCGCGGAAGCTTTCCAGAAGACCCGGGCCGGCGTGCTGATCACCGCCGCGATCGTCGCGAACCTCCTGCTTCTGGCGCTGTTCAAGTACTTTAACTTCTTCGCCGATCTGGCTGGAATAATTCCGGGATTGCCGGCGCCGAAGCTCGAGCTCGCTCTGCCGCTCGGCATCTCCTTCTTCACCTTCCACCATGTCATGTACCTGACCGATCTCAGGCGCGGGCAGGCTCCGCGCTATGATCTGGTGCGCTACGGGCTCTACATCGCCTTCTTCCCGCAGGTGCTGGCCGGGCCGCTGGTGCGCTGGCGCGAGATCATGCACCAGTTCGACGAGCGGCCCTATCTGCGCGACGACGCCGCCAAGCGCTTCGGCCAGGGACTGCTGCTGCTGACCGCCGGCCTCGCCAAGAAGGTCCTGCTCGGCGACCCGCTCGCCGAATACGCCAATCCGGTCTTCGCGGCCGCAGCGGCCGGCAAGGCCGTTTCGATCGTGGAAGCCTGGCAGGGCACCCTCGCCTTCTCCTTCCAGATCTATTTCGACTTCTCCGGCTACACCGACATGGCGCTGGGCCTCGCTTTGCTCTTCGGCATCGTGCTGCCGCAGAACTTCGAGGTGCCCTATCGCGCGGCGAGCATCCAGGATTTCTGGCGGCGCTGGCACATGACGCTGTCGCGCTTCCTGCGCGACTATCTCTACATCCCTCTCGGCGGCTCGCGCAGCGGCCTGCCAACCCAGATCTGGGCGCTTTTCGCTACCATGGCGCTCGGGGGGCTCTGGCACGGCGCCGGCCTCACCTTCGTCGCCTGGGGCGCAGCCCATGGGCTCGCCCTGATCGCAGCCCTGCTGTGGCGCCGGGCCGGCTGGCCGATGCCGGCCCTGCTCGGCTGGCTCCTCACCTTCCTGTTCGTGACCCTCTGCTGGGTGCTGTTCCGGGCGACGAATTTCGAGGCGGCGCTCATAATCTACAAGGGCCTGGTGGGCCTTGCACCCATCGGCAGCGGCTTCAAATGGCGCGCTTTGCTCCCGGCGGCGGCCTTTGCCATCATCGGCCCGACCGCCTGGGCGCTGGTCCACCGTCTGCCGCCCTCGCGCTGGCTGGCCGTGATCGCGGCAGCCCTGTTCGTCCTCATCCTGTTCAAGATCGGCGAAGACGCCAACTATGAGTTCATCTACTTCCAGTTCTGAGCGCAGTGAGGCGCAGGCCACCCAGGCGCAGACCGCGCATTGGGACCGCTTCGTGCGCACCTTCGCGATCACGGCGGCCTCGCTGCTGATTGGAACGCTCGCGCTCGCCTTCCTGATCGACCCCTATGACACCGGCTACACCCCGCTGACCCTGCCCGAGGGCGTCCGGCCGCAGGGACCGCGGACCGCGGCGGCGAGTCGCGGGCGCGATCCGGCCTTCAGCGCCGCGATCTTCGGCAACTCTCACGTCCAGCTCCTTTCGCCGGAGGAATTGCGGACGCGGACGGGCATCCCCTTCGTCTCGCTGATCGCCCCGGCCTCAGGCCCGAAGGAGGGCCTCGCGCTGATCGACTGGTTCCTGCGCCATCGCCGGGAGCCGGCCCGTGCCGTGGTCGTCGGCATCGATTCGCTCTGGTGCACGAGCAATCCGGCGCTGCCCAACGACAAGCCCTTCCCCTTCTGGCTTTACAGCCGCGACCGCGCCGAATATTTCGTCGGCCTGCTGCGCTTCGACGTGCTGGAGGAGTTCCAGCGCCGGATCGTCTACCTGCTGACCGGCAAGGGCGCGCAGGCGCGGCGGGACGGCTATTGGGACTACGAGCCCAACTACCTCGCGCTCGGCTATGATCGCGATCCGACCAAGAGGGCCGAACTGGAAAGGCCCAATCCAAACAGCGGCGGAAACGCGACCGGCCCCTTCCCCGCGGCGGGCGCCCTCGAGGCCCTATTGAACACCGCGCCCGGAACGCCGCTGATCCTCCTGCGTCCCCCGGTCTACCATACCGAGCTGCCCGTTCCCGGCAGCGCCGACGCCGCAGCCGACAAGGCCTGCCGCGACGCTTTCGCGGCCCTTGCCGAGCGCCGCCCGCGCACCGCCCTGGTCGACTGGCGCCGCGATCGCCCGGAGCTGCACGACCCGAATCAGTTCTTCGACCACAGCCATTATCGCCAGCCGATCGCCAGACTGGTCGAGGCGGACATCGCCGCGGCGCTGGCGGCCATGCGCTGAAGGCCGTTTTCCCGGGTGGCCGACGGGCAAAGAGACCCTTTGGGCGATAGCGTTGGACGGCTCGTCCAATCCGATTGTTCCCGGCCATGTCCCTCGCTATAAGGGCGCCAAATCGGCGGCCCTCCCACGGCAATGTCGGTGGGCGCTGCGGAACGAGCAATCGAGAGAGTGCGCCTATGTCGAAGCAGATAACCCTCGACGCGGACTACAAACCCTCGGACGACGAGCCGTTCATGAACGAGCGGCAGCGGGAATACTTCCGTGGCAAGCTGCTGGCCTGGAAGGACGAGATCCTGAAGGAGGCGCGGGACACCCTCGTGACGCTGCAGAGCGAGAGCGAGAACCACCCCGACATCGCCGACCGGGCCTCCTCCGAGACCGACCGCGCGATCGAGCTGCGCGCCCGCGACCGCCAGCGCAAGCTGATCTCCAAGATCGAATCGGCCA
>DATDBB010000455.1:0-14498 GCA_036525085.1 Allobosea sp. | reverse complement strand
CCCCTTTATGGAATGGCCCGCCCCTCTCCTCCAGACTGACCGGGTGGGGACAGGAGGGTGGCATGAAGGACGTTCGGATTCTCGGTGTCGATTTGGGCAAGAACAGCTGCAGCGTGGTCGGTCTGGATGCGACTGGACGGGTTCTGTTGCGCCGCCGGATGCGGCGTGAGGGCGTGGTCGCGCTGGCGTCGAAACTGCCTGGCTGCGTAGTGGCGATGGAGGCATGCTGCGGAGCCCATCATCTGGGGCGCCTTCTGGTCGCCCAGGGTCACGAGGTGCGGCTGATGTCACCCGAATATGTCCGGCCCTACGTCAAGGCGCAGAAGAACGACGATCGCGACGCCGAAGCGATCGCCGAGGCTGCGACCCGGCCGACGATGCGGTTCGTGGCGCTCAAGACGGAGGCGCAGCTCGACGTACAGGTTCTGCATCGCGTCCGTGACCGGCTCGTCGGACAGCGCACGTCGTTGATGAACCAGATCCGCAGCATCCTGCTCGAGCGCGGGATCGTCGTGCCTCAAGGCCGGCGCAGCCTGCTGGACGCGTTGGCAGATCTATCGTCGGAGCCGGGCGGAAGCGGAGTGGGGGTGCGCGTTCGGCTTCTGCTCGACGATATGCTCGATCAGTGGCGCGCCCTCGATGCGCGCATCAAGACGCTCGATGATGAGTTCGCCGAGATGGCGCGCAACGACCCGGCGGCTCGTCGTCTGGCGACCATACCGGGCATCGGCGTGATGAACGCGACCGCGTTGGTCGCCGCGATCGGTGACGGGCGCACATTCGGCCGCGGCCGCGACCTCTCCGCCTGGCTTGGGCTGGTGCCCAGGCAGGCGACCACAGGCGGCAAGCCGAAGTTGCTCGGGATCACCAAGCGCGGCAGCAAATACCTGCGCAAACTGGTCATCCAAGGCGCCCGAGCGGCACTGCCGGCGCTGGCCAAGGCCGCTACACCCCTCGGTATCTGGCTCCGCGGGCTGCTCGCACGAGCCCATGGCAACACCGTGGTCGTCGCTCTGGCGAGCAAGCTCATCCGGATCGCCTGGGCGCTGCTGCGTAACCAGACCATGTTCGCCTCTGGTGGGCACGCCGCGGCATAGAACGGGATCGGCCGGCGGCGATCACCCGACGTCGCCAGCCGTGGAGGGTCTGCGGGTGGTGGAAGCGAGATGGCCTGACAGTCAACCGGTGTCCCATCAGCCTACGGCGCAAAATGGCACTCTGATGCCGGCCCCTTTATGAGGCCTGGGACGCGCGGATCTCCATCTTGGCCAGGTTCAATCCTGAGACCGGATACGTTGATGCAGACTGCTCAAATCAGATCGCCGAAAACAGCTTGCAGACGGGGCGGGCCATACGTTTGTGCCGGCAGCGTTCCGGGCTCACGCTCTCCCCATGAAGCGCGGGGAGGCTGGGCATGGCTTGGGATGACGATACCGAACGTTACGATCGGGCGCGGGTTGCCCTTATTCTGATAGAGCAGCCCGGCCCGCCTTCGCCAGTGATCGATGGGGGATGGTGTATCCACGCATTCCTGCCACTCGCCCGAGCCCGCGAGTGGATTCGCGCAGGGCGGCCGGGCTCGGCACCGCTGCCTTCCCAGCTTGACGATGAGGGGTGGGCTCTCCCCTATGGACTTCTCGTAGGCTGGGAGATCGATCCCCATGCGGTCGGTCTGCTGACGGAGCTGCCCGAGAATCCGTATGCCGAGCCGGGGAACCGGAGCCTCTACGGGAACGGCCAATCGCTGTCCCGATCGGCCGCCGGGAAGGCATACCGGCGGTACGTGGAAGCGTGCCGAAAGCGGGCTCGGCAGGCCGTTGACGGCGTTCCGGTGCCCTGATGGCTTATCAGTTCGCGCACCTCGAAGCCTTCGCCCGGAAAGCGGATTCAAAAGGCCGCTCGGTCGCGTGGGTGCTCTCCGAGGCCGCCCGCGAGCCCGGAGCATGCCCGCACGTTCCGCAGCCTTCGGCTCCCCAGGTCGTCTACGGCGTCCCGATCGATGAGGTTCGCCGCCGGCATGACCAGGCATGCGACGCCGCGCGAGTCACGTTGGCGAACGGCAAGAGCCGCGCTGTCCGCAAGGACCAGAAAAGCTTGCTGACGGTCGTTGCGTCGCATCCGGTGAAATTGGACCAGGCCCGCGCCGATCCCAAGATCGCGGCTGACGTAGCCGCTTGGGAGCAGCGCACCTTGGACTGGCTCCGGGCTCAGTACGGCGACAACCTGCTCTCGGTGGTCAGGCACACTGACGAATCCCATCCGCACCTGCATGCTTACATCCTGCCCGCGGACCTGCGGGCCGCGCGGCTGCATCCTGGCGCCGAAGCCAAGCGCATCATCACCTCGGGAGAGCCCGCCAAAGGCGAGGATCCGAAGGCCCTGAATAAACGCGGCGACGCCGCGTACAAGGCGGCGATGAGGGCGTGGCAGGATAGCTACCACGAACACGTCGGCATCCCCTCCGGGCTCGCCCGCCTTGGCCCTGGCCGAAGACGTCTTTCTCGGGAAGCATGGCAGGAGGAAAAGGCCGCGGCTCGGTCGACCAAGAACGCCATCGATCGGGCTGCCCGGATTGATATACGCGCCCGCGAGCACGTCGCCGCGGCGACGTCGGCGGCTGCCGCGGTCGTTTCGGAAGCGCGGCAAAAGGCGGCTGCCGCCGCGCAACAAGCCGCATCCGCGCAGGCCCTCCAGGAGGCAGCCGAAGCCCGCGAGCGGCGGGCTGCGGCAACCGTCGCTCGCGCCGGCCACGAAGCGAAGCAGATCGTCGCCGCAGCAACGGACAAGGCGTCACGAATAAGTTCGTGGGGCTCCCGGCTTCGGAGCTTCATCGATGGTCTGCGGAAATCCTCGATCGTCGCCGCGGCGCGCCGGGCGTCGACGCAGGCCGTAGAACGCGAGCGGGCTCGGGCGGACGCGGCCGCGCGCCGCGTACTTGAGGAAGCGTCTCGTCGCCAGGAAGCCGAGCGGCGCGCGAGGGCGGCGGCCGAGTCTGTGATGGCCGTCGCCCGGGAGCGCGACAGAGCGCGGCAAGAACTCGCGGCGCTTCGGCCCGCGGTACCGGTGCTGGAAGCGGGCAGGAGGATGGGACGATGAGGCAACGATCTTGCGCCGAAATCGCGGGTGCCCGCGCGCGGCATGCGAGGGAGCGGACCCGTACCAGCACAGCGCCTCTCTCTCCGCTGCGCGGCGAGATTGCTTTCGGGGTGGTGTGGCTTTCGGCGTTCGCGTCGAGTCTGGTGTTGGCTCCATTCCGGTCCCGGCCTGCTCGGAGCCCGGAGCCGCCCACGTATGTGCCGACACCTCAGGAGTTGGGTGTGCCCGGACCTTTGCGCCCCCGGCCGCCGAACGGGCGCCTGCTGCATGGCCGGTATCGCGCCGTGCCGAGCATGTCCCGCATCCTGCGCGATCTACGTCGCCCGGCCGCGCACGATGCCGCACGCGCGGCGTTGCTGGCCCGGATCGGCCGCGACGATGTTACCCTATCGTGGGCGGCTGGGCTGGTAGACTCGGGGCACGTCTGGCGGCTCGCTCTCGCCGTCCGGCCGGGCATGCCCGATGCCGAGGTCGTGATCTTGTGGCGATCGGAAGCGCGGGCCGAGATAGCCGCAGCGGAGGCCGAAGCCGCCGCTGCCCTCAAGGCAAAGGTCGCCGCTGCGAACGCGGCCGAGGATGCCGTTGACGGTGGGCTCGCGTTAAGGCCGCCCGGACCCTAAATTCCGCGATGGATCACCCCATTCGACCCCGACTTGGGCCTGTACGGTCTTCCTGCGGCCTCGCTTGAACGGCCCGAAGGTCGAAATGGGTGTTGTGATCACCCTTCGCCGTCGCCTTCTATCGGCTGGAGGACGTGTGGATCAGTCTCCGATCGGAACGTATTGACCATTCACAGCGAGTGCCTTCCCGCAGGGGCTATTGTCAGTCTTGGCGACGTACAGGTCTCCCTTGCCTCCAAGGATGTGAATGGCTTGGTTTCGGGCGAAGGTTCCTTCCAGGTAGCCATGTTGGCTCTTGCGCACGAGGCCGGTGGCCTTGCAGAGGACCTTGTTGGCGTCCATCCGATCGGCCGCGACGTATTCGACATGATAGCTCCGGCCGTCTTTCCCAGGCTCGATGCTGATCCAGCACTGAAGGTCTGGACGGCAATCGCCTCCCCATTCTCCCCGAAAGGCATCCCGTGCCTGGACTGGCATCATGGTAGCCACCAATAGAAGGCCTGAAAGCCAAGGTCCGAGCCTCATCGCGCTCCGTTCTCCTGTTCTGATCGGCGCCAGACTATCCGCAAATTGTTGACAAGCGTTGAGGGATTTCCGACACATTTTCCGACGCAGCTTTCGGATCAGGAAGCGGTCGATTTCGATTTGATATCAATACGTTGTTGGCAAGGGCAGGTGATAGTCCCTCCGTCTCCGCCACTCCTAACCCAATGAAATCGTTGGAAATGAGACGGCGCGTTTCCGCTCATCCCAAGACTGCGCACCGTCACATCCCAGCACGCGGCTTGCGATTCGATTCGGCGTGGTAACATCTCCATCGCCGAGGCAAGCGCTGCGGGCTTTCCAACGTAGCCCTGGTGGGTTCGACGGGAATCGGAGGTTGTGCGGCCCGGTGATCGGAACGGCCGCCAAGCCGAGACAGGCATATGCCCCACAAACCGGGCACGGCATTACGACGTCCTGGTGCCGAGCGGGGCAGGGATACGATCGTCGCCGCTATGAATCGGCCGGCGTACCGTCGGTGACGCATCCGGTCCGTCCGGACCGGATCACCCGCCAGACCGCCTGTGGGGTCGCGGGCATGTCGATATGCCGGACGCCATGGGGCGCCAGCGCGTCGACGACCGCGTTCATGACCGAGGGCAGGGAGCCGGCGCAGCCGGCTTCGCCGCAGCCCTTGGCGCCGACCCGGTTGTTGAGCGTCGGCACGCCCTGGCTCTCGAACGAGAAGAAGGGGACATCCGCCGCCCGAGGCAGTGCGTAGTCCATATAGGAGCCCGTGAGCAGCTGGCCGCTGTCGTCATAGACCGTCCGCTCGAACAGCGCCTGGCCGATGCCCTGGACGACGCCGCCATGGAGCTGGCCCTCGACGATCAGCGGGTTCACGATCGTCCCGAAGTCGTTGACCATGACGTAGCGCGCGATCTCGACATGGCCGGTCTGCGGATCGATCTCGACCTCGGCGACATGGCAGCCGTTCGGATAGGCGGATGGCGCCGACTTGAAGACGTGATCCACGTCGAGCGACTGCGGCAGCTCCGGCGGGACCCCGGTGCCGGCGCGCAACCGGGCCGCGACGTCCATGATGCCGATCGACCGGTCGGTTCCGATCACGGTGAACCGGCCAGCGGCAAATTCGATGTCCGCGACGTTGGCCTCGAGGAAATGGCCGGCGACGAGCTTGCCCTTTTCGATGACGAGATCGCTCGCCTCGATGATCGCCGAGCCGCTCGCCATCAGCGATTTGGAGCCGCCCGTGCCTCCGCCTGCGATCAGCCGGTCACTGTCGCCTTGCACGAGCTTGATCCGTTCGAAGGGCACGCCGAGCTGGCTGGTCAGAAGCTGGGCGAAAGGGGTCCAATGCCCCTGGCCGTAATCGAGCGTGCCGGTGACGATGTTCACGCTCCCGTCCGGCGCGAAATGGATCCCGCCCATTTCATTCGTCGGCGGCGCCGTCACCTCGAGATAGCAGCCGATGCCGCGCCCGCGCAGCAAGCCCGCTTTCCGGCTTGCCCTCAGCCGCCCGGCATATCCCTTCCAATCGGAGGCTTCGAGGGCGCGCTCGAACAGCGCCGGGAAGTCGCCGCTGTCGTAGACCGTGCCCATCGGCGTCGCCCATGGCAGTTTCGCAGGCGGGATCAGATTGCGCCGTCTCAGGCTTGCGCTGTCGATCCCCATCTCGCGGGCCGCCGTATCGATCAAGCGCTCCATGAAATAGTTGCCCTCGGGGCGTCCTGCGCCGCGATAGGCGCCGATCGGCGGCGTGTTCGTCACGGCGCAGCGCGTCTGGACCTCGACGAGCGGCGTCCGGTACATGCCGACGGAGTTCTTTCCGATATTCGACGTCGGCATCATCGCCCCGACGGGCGTGAGATAGGCGCCCATATTCGCCACGCCGGTGAAGCGCGTGGCGAGGAAGCGGCCGCGGTCGTCCAGGGCCAGTTCGGCCTCGAACACCATGTCGCGACCATGATGGTCCGAAACGAAGCTATCCGAGCGCTGATCGGTCCACTTGACCGGCCGCTTCAACATGCGGGCCGCATGGAGGAGCGCGATGTATTCGGGAAACACCGAGGCCTTCATGCCGAATGAGCCGCCGACATGGCCGGTGACCAAACGCATCGCGGCCGGCTTCACGCCCATGGCCGCGGCCAGGTTGTTGCGCATGCCGAAGGCGCCCTGGCTCGGAGCATGCAAGGTATAGCGCTTCGCCTTGCCGTCGAAGCTCGCAACGGCCGTGCGCGGCTCGATCGGGTTGACGATGACGCGGTTGTTGACGATCCGCAGCCGGGTGACGTGAGCGGCGTCGGCAAAGGCCGCGGCGACCTTCTCGCTGTCCCCATACTGGAAATCGACGATCAGATTGCCGGCGACATCGTCGTAGAGTTGCGGGGCCTCGCTGACGAGAGCCGCATCGGCATCCGTGACCGCGGGCAGGACGTCGATGTCGAGCCGGACGGCCTCCGCCGCATTGCGGGCCTGATCGGCCGTGCGGGCGACGACAACCGCCACGGGGTCGCCGACGAAGCGGACTTTGTCGGCCGCCAGCGCCGCGCGGTGCGGCTTGCGCATTAATGCGCCATCGCGGCCGGGCACGTTGCTCGCGGTCAGGATCGCGTTGTAGCCCTGGCCCTCCATATCCGCCGCGGTGTAGACCGCGACGACCCCCTTCATCGCGAGCGCCTCCACCGCATCGACGCCTTGCAGATGGCCATGCGCATGAGGGCTGCGCACGAAGGCCGCGAAGAGCTGGCGCTCGATGTTGAGATCGTCCGTGTAGCGACCGTGCCCCTGCACGAGGATGGCATCCTCCTTGCGCGGCACGGGCTGGCCGATCCCGACCGAGGCCATGGGTTGGCTTTCAGGAGACAGGCGAGAACTCATAGGGGAGCGACCGTCGGGGAAGGAGAAAGGGATAACAGCGCGCCTTTGATAGGGCGGGTGGTTGACCTGCCGAAAGAGCGCCGGCTGCAGCCCAGCCAAGCGCCCAGCGGTTGCGAAACGCGCAGACTGAGCCAGCATAGGCGCCAAGGCACGGCGCTTCGCCGCGCCGCAGTCGGCGCCAACGGAAGGGAACAGGTGTCCAGATGGGCCTTCGCTTCATTTTCATGCTCACGCGCAACGACCGGACGGTCAGCGATGCGATGGAGCAACTGCGGACTGCTCTGGCGCTTGGCGTCCGACATATCGGTTTCAAGGATATCGGCCTGCCGCTCCACGAACTGAAGGCGCTCAGGACGGCTATCAAGGCCGGTGGCGCAACCTCCTATCTCGAGGTGGTTTCGCTCGATCGCGACAGCGAGATCGCATCGGCAAAAGCCGCGGTCGAGATCGGCATCGACGTCCTGCTCGGCGGGACGAGGGTCGATGACGTGCTGCCGGTCATCGCCGGAACGACGATCCAGTATTGCCCGTTTCCGGGCACGATCTCCGGCCATCCGAGCGTTCTCGAGGGCAGCATCGACGACATCGTCGCCAGCGCGACGAGGTTGGCGGCGCGCGACGGCGTGCACGGCCTCGATCTCCTGGCCTATCGCTCGCATGAGAACGTGCCGGCGCTGATCGAAGCCGTCTGCTCCGCCGTGCCGAAGCCCGTCTATGTCGCCGGATCGATCGATACGCCCGGCCGCATCGCTGCCTTGAAGGCGGCGGGCGCGGCCGGGTTCACGATCGGCACGGCCGCGCTCGATGGGAAATATCCGGCCGAGGGCACGGATGTGCCGAGCCAGCTCGCGACGATCATCCGCGACGTTGCGATGCTCAACCGCCACATCTCGCCGTTTCACAAGGAGAACCTGAACAGCGCGTTCGGGCGCTTTTCCGATACCTGGCCTGCGCAGGTCGCGGCGGGGATCAACAATCTGCAGATCAAGCTCGCGAAGTTCGAAGGCGCGGTCGGCTGGCACTTCAACAGCCAGGAGGACGAGGTTTTCTTCGTTCACAAGGGCCGCCTGCTGATGAAGTTCCGCGACCGCGACGAGATCATCGAGCAAGGCGAGTTCATCATCGTGCCGCACGGCGTCGAACGTTGCCCGGTCGCGCTCGAAGAGGTCTGCGAGGTCGTCCTGCTCGAGCTGCGCACGACGCAGGGCGACGCCTCGACCGCAAAAGCGGCGTTGGCGAGTCCGTAGGCGCGGCTTTGGCGCGTCGCCGGCCGGGGGCGCTGGCGATCCATGTCGCCGCCCTTCACTCGGGGACGCCGGCCTTCTTCAGCCCTTCGACGAACACCTCGCAATGAGCGAATTTGCCGAGGTTCTGTCGGAGAACCGAAAGGTGCAGCGGCGGGCCGACGCGGGCTCGCGCGGCGATGAATTCCTGCGCCTCCTCGATCAGGCCGAGATGGCCGCAGCAACTGATCAGCGTGTTGTAATGGCCGGAATACTCGGCAAAGGCCGCGACCGAGCGCCGGAGATGGGGAAGCGCCTCCTCGAAGCGCCTCGCGCCCAGCAGGGCCAGCCCGTGGATCGCCGTGTAGATCCCGGCGAAGCTGTCGAGCGGGCTCATGCGGATCGCCTTGCCCGTCTCCGCGACCGCGTCGTCGTAAAATCCGGCCCGCAGCAGGGCCCAGCCATAGGCGGTTCGGCCCAGGGCAAAGCTCGGATTGAGGTCGAGGGCGGCCCGCAACTCCGCCAGCGCTCGCTCGTGCTGGCCCGCCGTGCTCAGGCACAGGCCGAATGTCATGCGCGCCCAGGGATCGCCCGGGTCGCAGGTGAGCCCCAGTTCGGCATGGCCAGCCGCCTGCCTGTAGCCCTCCCGGGTCTCGGGCACCCAGTAGCAGAGCGAGGCCCACCAGATCGCCCACCCCAGCAGGGCGTGCGCCCGCGCATAGCCGGGATCGATCGAGATGGCCTGGCGCAGGAGCACCTGCGCCTCGTCGTTCTGCCGGCGCCCGACCTTGTTGATCAGGCCCATCGCCCGCACGACCAGCCCCCAGGCATCGACGCTTCCCGGTGGCTTGCCCGCCGCCCGAATCCCCTCCTCGGCGTAGAGATGGGGCTCGATCGTGGCGACGACGACATTGGTGATCTCGTCCTGCACCGCGAAGACGTCGGTCAGGTCCCGGTCGTATTTCTCCGCCCAGAGATGCTTGCCGGTCTGCGCGTCGATCAACTGGCCGACGATCCGGATGCGCTGCCCTGCCGCCCGGACGCTACCCTCGAGGATGTAGCGCACCCCGAGTTCGCGGGCGACCTGTCGGACGTCCACCGCTCGCCCCTTGTAGGAAAAGCTGGAATTGCGCGCGATGACGAAGAGCCAGCGCAGGCGGGAGAGGGCGGTGAGGATGTCTTCGGTAATCCCGTCGGCGAAATAGTCCTGTTCGGCTGCGCCGCTCAGGTTGTCGAAGGGCAGGACCGCGATCGAGGGGCCGTCCGGCAGCACCGGCCGGCCGGCCACGGCCTGGGCCGCCTGCTCCTTCGCGGCGTCCCGGACGCGGTAGCAGCGGATCGGCCGATCGAGATTCTTGACCGGCTGCTCGCCGAGATCGTCGAAGGTGATGTCGAGCGCATTGCCGAGATGCTCGTGGACATTGCCGGAGATACAGATGCCGCCGGGTTCCGCCAGGGTCTGCAGGCGGGCTGCGATGTTGACGCCGTTTCCGTAGAGGTCCTCGCCTTCGACCATCACGTCACCGAGGCTGATCCCGATCCGCAGGCCGAGCCGCTGCCGCTCGGCAAGGCCTGCATGATGCGCGGGGAGGGCGCGCTGGATCTCGAGCGCGCTCCTGACCGCGTCGACCGCACTGGCGAACTCGATCAGGACGCCATCGCCGATCGTCTTGAAGATGCGCCCGCCATGCAGCTTTGCCTTGGGCTGGAGCACGTCGCGATGCAGGAATTTGAGCCGTGCCAGCGTGGCTTGCTCGTCGGCCTCCATGTGGCGCGTATAGCCGACCACATCGGCCGCGAGGATGGCAGCGAGACGGCGTGGCACATGTTCTTCGCCCATCGGCCAAGATTCTTCGCCCATCGGCCAAGCCACTTCCAGAGCGCAGCACAACGCAGCATGCTACGCCTCGGCGGTTGGGGCGTCTATCGAGCCGCGGCGCGCGCGCGACCTGGCCTGCAAGCGCGTCCCGGGCCCGGGCCTCAGGGGCCGATGTCGTTCGCGACCAGACCGAGGTAGTGGGGGGCGGTGGCTTCAGGTGAGGATGTCGAGCATCACGATGAGCCACATCGTGGCCCCGCGGCGCGCATGGCTCCAAGAGGCGAAACCGTGCATCCAGATCGAGAACCTGCCGGCCAGCCGCCTGAAGAAGCCGCGTGCGGGCGGGATCGGTGCGGTCGCGACGAAGGGGCCGTGCACCTCGTAGCGATAGTCCTCGCGCAGGATCTGCCCGATCGCCAGGCGTCCCAGAACACGTCTGACGGAGCAAAGCAGGCCATGATTCGAACTGTGCATGTCGCGCTCCCGCTGATGACGCCATCGCCTTGAGTGGCTGGTGGTCCATGCTTGGTGCGCGATTGCTTGATCGGGGTCTGTGAGGCCGATCACAGAGTTTCAGAGGCGTTCGCCTCCTATCCACTCCCGCGAGCGGCTGATCGCTGGCGCAAGCGACGGCGATCCACTAACAAAAATTGTGCAGGTGACGCATTCGCGACGGGGCGGCCGGGGATGACGGACTCGAGGGTCTACAGACGTCGAGTATACCATATCGGCGGGTATGATCATGCCCGCCCCGAAGCCGTGCATAACCGTTTCGCGCGGGAACTGCGTCGTTTCGAGCGGACATGGGCGGTATCCGCGGTATCCTCGAAGCCTGTGGTCGGTGACGATCTGGCGACGTGGCAGGTGGTGACGACCGGCGCCGATTGGCGGGTCGAATCGGAGTTCCGCCTGCTGCGTTGGGACGACGTCATCCAGGCCGAGGTCGCGCAGCCGATGTGGCGGCGGGTGCCGGGCGGCGTACTGGCATTCCTCGATTTTCTCCTCGCGGGAGCGTTCGTCCGGTATCTGCGCGCCAGCTGGCGCTATGCGATGTTCTTTCTCTATCCGTTCCTGATTCTCGCGGGAATCGTCCTGTCCGCCTGGCTCGGCGGAGCAGTGCTGGCGCGCGTGACCGGCTCTTCACTGGCTGGTGTCGGCGCGGGAATCGGCGTTTTCCTGGCACTGTTTTATGCGGCGGATCGCTGGCTCTTTCTCGGCCTGTTGTTCGACGACTGGATTTTTTCGCGCCGGTATATTCGCGCGGGCGACGCCGTCCTCGACGATCGATTGCAGCGCATGGCGGTCGATCTCGCCCGCACGGCGCAGGTCGACGCGCCGGATGAGATCGTCATCGTCGCGCACAGCCTCGGCGCCGTGCTGGCCATCGATCTGATCGATCGCGCCATAGAGGCAGGGTTGGGGCAGGCCGAAGGCAGCCCGGGCGTTGTGCTCCTGACTGTCGGCTCCTCGACTCTCAAGATCGGGCTTCATGGCGCGGCTGTCCGGTTTCGCGCCGCCGTCGCACGCGTCAGTGCCGCTCCCGCCGTGTTCTGGGCCGACTACCAGGCGCGCTCGGACGTGATGAACTTCTATGACCGCGACCCGCTGTCGGAGATGGGGCTTCCGGCGACGGGCTCCCCGCTGATCCGCAGTGTCAGCATCCGGCGCATGCTCGACCCTGCGCGCTATCCGCGCATCCGCAGGAACTGGTACCGGATGCACTGCCAGTTCGTCAGGGGCAACGACCGGCGGGCGCCTTATGACTATTTCATGTTGACCTGCGGGCCGTTCGGCGCAGAACAGCAGGCCCGATCAAAGGAAGGCGCCATGCTGGCCATCGATTCCGAAGGACGACTGTCGCCTTCGTCATTACCACTGAACGACCCCACCGAGGCGGCCACGCGATGACATTGACCATCGCCAAGGCCGTCTATGTCTTGCTTGCCGTCGGCTGGTACATCATTCGGATCCCGCATGAGCGGCGCTCGCGCCGCACGCCCATTTCCCGCAGCGCGCGAGGGGCGCGGGAAATCCTGTTGCTCAGCATTTCGTTCACAGGGCTCGGGCTGCTGCCCTTCATCTATGTCGCGACGGGCTTTCCGCGCTTCGCGAACTATCCGTTCCAGCCGATCCTAGCCGTGATCGGCACGCTCGTTGCGGCGGCGTCACTGGTTCTGTTTCACCTCACGCATCGCGCACTCGGCCGAAACTGGTCGGTGTCGCTCGATCTGCGGGAAAGCCATCGCCTGGTCACCGGCGGGGTGTATCGCTATGTCCGCCACCCGATGTATTCCGCCTTCTGGCTCTGGGCAATCGCCCAGGCCCTGCTGCTCCCGAACTTCGTGGCCGGATTGTCGGGCCTGGTCGGCTTCGGAACGCTGTATGTCCTGCGCGTCGGGCAGGAGGAGCGCCTGATGGTCGAGGGCTTCGGCGCCGAATACAGCGACTACATGGCGCGGACCGGGCGTGTCGTGCCCCGGCTGTTCGGTCGCTCCTGAACGAATCGGCAGGAGCGCCCCCTGGCGCATCGTTCGGGGAGGGCCCCAGCGCGGCGCAACGGCCATCGGCGCTGCCGAAGAATTGATCGTCTGCTTCCCGCATCGTTCGGCGGCCGGCTTGCCATGGACGCGGCGCCTCGCGTAGAGGAGACGGATACCTTTATTTGCCAGGATGATGTGAGTTCTGGACGAGGCAGGGGGCTTGCGTAGTATGCTCAGGTTTGGCGTCTTATTGGCTGCTCTGACGATCGCACTTCCGATCGAGGCGCGCGAGGTCGTTGCCTACAAGGGCAAAGAGGCGCCCGGCGCCATCATCATCAAGACGAAAGAGCGGCGCCTGTACTGGGTGCGCGAGGACGGCACCGCGATCCGCTATCAGGTCGCGGTCGGCAAGCCCTCCAAGCAGTGGCTGGGCGCAGTCGAGATCGACGGCAAGCATGTCGAGCCGGCCTGGTCGCCGCCGGAAGAGATCAAGAACGACAACCCGGCGCTTCCGGACGTCATCCCCGGCGGGTCGCCGCGCAATCCGATGGGCGCGCGGGCGCTGACGCTTTCCGGCGGCGGACAATACGCGATCCACGGCACAAACCGGCCCGAAAGCGTCGGGACCTTCGCGTCCTATGGCTGCTTCCGCATGCGCAACGAGGACATCATCGACCTCTTCGAGCGCGTCGCGGTCGGCACTCCGGTCATCGTTCAGCGCTGATCGTCGCCGTTGGCCCGGCCCTCATGGCATCATGCCGGGGCCGGGAAACGCATGGCTCAATTATTGCGGTCGGCCGTGAAGGCTGCTTCGCCGCTGGCCCTCGCGCCGCCGCTGTTTAGAGCCCTGAGGCTGTTAATGTAGTCGGCCGGATAGAGCAGCGTGTTGCTCGGCGCTTCCAGCCCCATGTACTGGGCGATCTCGCCGACCCATCTGTTGCAGTTGTAGAGCACGGCGTGCCAGGTCGGAGAGTTCTTCTGCTTCCGCCTGATATGGGCGGCGACGCGGCGATACTGGTCCTCGCTCATCACGACCCGGAACCGCGCCGAAATATACTCGTCTTCCATGTCGCCATCGCTGGGACCTGTCTCGGCGGGGACCGGCAGGACATGGCCCACCGACCACATCTCCGGGCCATCCCCGGCCGGATGCAAGCCGGCGACCTGATCGGCGGTGACCTGTCCGACCTCGCCTCTGGCGTTCAGCCGGCCATGAACGAGAAAGGTGTGGCCATAGCTCAGCGCATAGCGCGAGCGGAATTCAACGAAGTAGACGCCGGCGCTCTGGGGCGCCTCCCGCCGCGAGACGCGGTGCTGGATTCGCGAGACTGAGCCGGTTGCCTGCGCAACCGCGCCACGATCGTCACCCGGGACGTTCGTTATGGCTTGTGCGTTTGCCTGGAACGAGGTGCCGGCGCAAACCAGGCCAGCGGCACAGGCTGCGAGCATAAAAGAGCGCGCCCGATGGGTCAGTTGGAGCCACATCGCTTGCCTCCTGCTTTCGCAACCACTCCACAACATCTGCGCCGTCGCTCGACGAGATGCAAGTAACGGGTCGTTGAAAAGAAAACGGCCGGTCAGACCGGCCGTTTTCCGTTTCGTCGGGTTTTAGCCCTTCGTCACGATCGGCGCGGCCGCCGGCGGCGGAGCCTTGCCCTTGCCCTTGCCGATGGAAGCGCAACCACCGACACCCATCATCGCAACGGCTACAGTCAATACAAGAAGCTTTTTCATCGATTCGCCCTCATTAAGAACAGCCCAACTATGGATGATTGGACTCCGACTGCTAGTGCGGATGGGCAACACTGTGTCCATTTCGTTGTGCCAGGCAGCCCCGCTCAGCACAACGCGAGTATTCCAGATGAGTTCCATGATT
>DATDBB010000454.1:0-47730 GCA_036525085.1 Allobosea sp. | reverse complement strand
TCGAGGGCCAGTTGCAGACGCGCAAATGGCAGGACCAGGCCGGCGCGGACAAGTACACCACCGAGATCGTATTGCAGAAGTTCCGCGGCGAGCTGAACATCCTGAGCGGCGGGCGCTCGTCCGGTGATGCTGACGCTGGCGGTGGTGATGATAAGGCCGGCGACGGCGGTGCACCGCCGATCGACGGCGATATCCCGTTCTGATGTCCGAATCGGATCTCATGCGACGCTTGCAGATTCGCGCCTCCCAACTGGGCGCGCGTCTGTTTCGCCAGAACACCGGCCTCGCCTGGGTCGGCAACGTCACGACGATCTATGGCGATCGATTCGTTCGGGTGAAGTCCGGCGACGTCGTGATCCGCAACGCCCGGCCGTTCAAGGCCGGGTTCAAGGGTATGTCCGACCTTGGCGGCTGGGCGCCCGTCACGATCACGCCTGAGATGGTCGGATCAACCTTGCCTGTCTATGCCCAGGTCGAGGTGAAGGGAGACGCCCGCCCGACCAAGGAACAACTCGATTGGATCGAGGCCGTAAAGAAGGCAGGCGGGCGCGCTGGCGTCGCTCGATCTGAAATCGACTTGGCGAGAATTCTGCTCGACACGCACTGAAATTCTCGCCGCCGCCCTTGTTAAATATGTTGCGATGTGTTGTGATTAACGCAACACACAGTTAAGGGCGAAGCCGCTATGGCATCCGATATCGATCGCATCAGGAGCGAGGTTTCGCTGTCCGGTCTCGCTGCCGGGTTTGGCGTGAAGCTCGATAAGGACGGCCACGAATTCACCGGCTGCTGTCCTTTTCATTCGGAAAACACCGCTTCGTTTACGATCTTCACGGGCAAGGACAGGGTCGAGCGGTTTCACTGCTTCGGCTGCGGCGAGCACGGCGATGCGCTCGATTTTGTGCGGGCCATCAAAGGCGTCGATCTCAAGGAAGCGATCAAGATCCTCGGCGGCGGCAAGTCCGGCCCGAACGTCACCCCGCGACAGGTCGAGGCGCGCGACATCTATGCGGACATCGTGCCGCTGGCGCCGACGTCGGGCCTGACGGCCGGGCGCAAGGTCACGCTGTATAATCCCAAGCGCGCCGGGACTGAGCGCGAGACAGGCTCGTTCTCGCCGTCGCTCGTCCACCCCTATCGCCACGCTGACGGCTCGCCGCTCGGCTATGTGCTACGCCACGATCTGCCTGACGGCAGCAAAGAGACGCCAATGGTGATGTGGGTGCGCCTGCCATCTGGCAAAGAGTGCTGGAGCCGGTTTCCGTTCCCCAAGCCGCGGCCGCTCTACGGCGTCGAGACGCTCGGCGGTTCGCGGCAGGTCATCGTCGTCGAAGGCGAGAAGTGCCGCGACGCGCTGGCCTATGCCTCGGGCCGCGTCGTCGTCTCCTGGGCCGGTGGAACGCAGGGCGTCAAGCATACCGACTGGAGCCCGCTGGCTGGGCGCAACGTCGTGATCTGGCCGGACGCCGACGCGCCGGGGTTCGCGACTGCTGACGAGATCGCCGCGATCGTCACCGGCCTGAACGCGACCGTGCGCGTCATCGACTTGAAGGCGGCGGCGTGAGTTATCAGTTCGCAGACTGGCAAGCCGGCGTCGCCCCTCCGAAAGGCTGGGACGCAGCGGACGCGATCGCCGATGGCTGGCTCAAGCCGGATCTGGATGCGTTCATGCGCGCGACCGTGCGGCCATGGACGCCGCCGACTGGCGATAAACCCACTCAGGAGCCCGCCCGCGCTCCCGCGCCGCCTGCCGGGGCTCCACCTGCGCCGCCAGTGTCCGCGCCCGTGCGTGAACTGCGCACGACGCAGCAGGAGCAGCCCGCGACCGTGACGCATATCAAGACGCGCAAGACCGTGCTCGCCGACGATAGCTGGCAGATGGAACTCGTCACGAACGAGGACGGCAAGACGAAGCCGGGCGTCACAAAAAACTGGGCGCTGTTCCTCGAACATCATCCTGCCATGGAAGGCGTCTTCGCCTGGGATGCGTTCAAGCTCCGCGTCGTGCTGAACGAGCGCCCGCCATGGGAGCACAAGCGCGAGGCATGGACCCCGCGCACGCTGCAAGACCGCGACTACAGCGAAGCGGTGATGTGGCTCGAAGGACTGCACATGACGCCGAAAGCGTCGAACATCGCGGCCGTGATTCAGACGGTCGCGGAGCATTCCAGCTTCGACCGGCTGCGCGAGTATCTGGAGGGCCTGAAATGGGACGGCAAGCCGCGGCTCGATAACTGGCTGACCTATTACATGGGCGTCGAGGATGGTGTTCATGCGCGGGCGGTCGGCAAGCGTTGGCTGATCTCCAGCGTCGCGCGCGGCCTGGAGCCGGGCTGTAAGGTCGACACGATGCCGATCCTCGAAGGGCCGCAAGGCGCGCTGAAATCGACGGCGCTGCGTCGGCTCTACAGCGACGAGTTTTTCACCGACGAGTTGTCCGACATCGGCTCGAAAGATGCGAAGATGGAAATGCAAGGCGTGTGGGGGCTCGAAGTCGGCGAGATGCACCGCTTCGGCGCGGCCGAGACAAGCGCCGTCAAGAAGTTCCTCTCCAGCCAGAACGATCGGTTCCGCCCGCCTTATGGCCGCTCGATCATCGAAGCGCCGCGGCGCGTCGTCCTGCTCGGCACGATCAACCCTGAGGGCAACGCCTATCTCAAGGACGCGACAGGCGCTCGCCGGTTCTGGCCGCTGACGGTCGGCAAGATTGATCTCGACGCGATCGAGAACGATCGCGATCAGCTATGGGCGGAAGCCGTGTCGCTGTACCGGGCGCGCGTGCCGTGGTGGATGCAGGAAGACGAGCAGTCTGCCGTCGAGGCCGAACAGGAGAAGCGCACCGACGTCGACGTGTGGGTCGATATCCTCGCGCCGATGCTCGCAAGCGAGCGTAAGATCACACAGATGCGGATTTTCGAGGAGCTTGGCATCCCGAAAAAGGACGTCGACTGGCGGCACGCCGGGCGCGTCGGGCGCATCATGAAAAAGCTGGGCTGGAAGGCCGGGCGCGATCGCAGCGGTGGCGAAGATCGCGTGACGTTCTATCATCCGGGGTTCGATGCAGCGAGCCCGGCAGATGAAGCGGCTGGATGGTAAGGAGCGAGCCGATGAAAATGCTGACGCTGTCATTCAAGCCTGCGGCACTGCCGCGGACCATGACGCGGGACGAGTGGCGCGCCGCGGACAGATGGCGGCGCTTGGCAGAGCGGGCGCTGTCACGCAATGCGGAGGCGACGGCGGCGGCGTTCGAGCAAGCGCAGCGCGATCTCGCTTCCCATGGGCAATCGTTCATGATCGTCGGCCCAGGCGTTTGCGACGCGGTTCCGTTCGCGTCGGTCCTGAAACGGTAGAAGGGCCGCTCCCGGCTCATTCCGGTGCGGCCCCTCATCCTCGGCTTGCTCTGATTACGCTGGCAAGAAACAGCCCACCCCCTAAGCGGACCAGCGCCGGTCTTCCCGGTCGATCAGAGCCATTTTTAACCAGTCTTGCCCGACGAGACTGGCGGAGTTCTACCGCTTCGGGGATACGTCTGCCGCAACCATCGGGCCGCACGGTTGTCGCTCCCAATCAAGGAGCGAAGCAGATGGCGAAGGGCAACAGGGCGGCATGCCTGGCGGTGACGTTCCCGCATGAGGGCGGATACGTCGATCACCCGAAAGACCCAGGCGGCGCGACCAATCTCGGCATCACGCTTGCGACGCTGCGCGACTGGCGCAAGAGGCCGGTGACGAAGGCCGACGTTCGCGCGCTGACGAAGATCGAAGCCGAGGCGATCTATGGCATGAAATATTGGACGCCGATGCGCTGCGAGGATCTGCCGTATGGGCTCGATCTCGCCGTGTTCGATTTCGGCGTGAACTCGGGCAACTCGAGATCGGTTCGCTATCTGCAAGCCGTGCTCGGCGTGAAGCAGGACGGCGTCGCGGGCAACACCACGGTCGTCGAGGCCGTGAAGCAGAACAGCAAGGCGACGATCCAAAAGCTCTGCGCGAAGCGGCTGTCGTTCATGCAGGGCCTCGCGATCTGGAACACGTTCAAGAAGGGCTGGAGCCGGCGCGTCGCCGACGTCGAGGCGAAGGCCGTGGCGATGTGGCTCAAGCGCGACGGTGCGCTCTCGGTCCCGGCCAAGCGCGAACTCCAGGCCGAATCGGTGAAGGCTGAGGAAACCGCCAAGACGCAGAACGCGAGCGCGGGCGGCGCGGTGGCCGGTGGCGGCGGCGTGACCGGAACCGACGTCGCGACGAGCGTCGACCCGAACTGGCTGCTGATCGGCGGCATCGTCGGGCTCGTCGTCGTGGCTGCTGTCATTCTCCTGGTGAAGGCCCGCCATAACCGGGCGCGCGCGGACGCATATGCACTGGAATCGGCATCGGTCGATTGACGAGGTCGAACCATTTCCAGCCGGCGTATTTGTCGCCGGCTTGCGAAAGGTGCGTGTAGCGTCGCAGGTTCGCCCATGACTTATGGGCGGACATGGCCGCGACCTGGGGAATGGTCTTGCCCATCTCGAACAGGCGCGAGACGCCGTCATGCCGCAGATCGTGGAAATGCAGATCCTCGATATCGAGCGCTTGGCACGCCTTGGTGAACGCCCGGCTGACGACGGTCGGATGATAGGGGAAAATCTGCTCGTCGCGTTTCAGCATCGAGCGCATGATCGCCATCGCCTCCGGCGACAGTTCGCACCAGATATTGTTGCCCGCCTTGCGCCGCGGGTCTTTCATGTCGCGCACGAGCACGCGCTTGTTCGCCCAGTCGACGTCGTCCCATCGGAGCAGCGTGATCTCCTCCTGACGGCGCGCGGAAAAAATCGCGAACGGAATGATCTTGTGCATCGGCAACGACCAGCGGCTGCGCTCGTGCCGCTCCTCGAAATGCGTCATCAGGCGGTCAAGCTCGTCCATGGTCGGCCGGCGCGTGCGCTCGTCCGCCTTCTCGACGAGGCCAAGATTCCGCGCCGCGGCGAAGGCGTCGTCCATCACGCGGCGGTCGATCGGGTAGCCCCATGCCGGCCGTGCAAGGCGAATGACGGTCGCGAGGTGCGACAGGTAGCCGGCCACGGTCTGCGGCTTGCGGCCCTCCTGTAGGGTGCGCGCGAGGGCGACGATGTCCTGACTGGTGATCTCGGAGCACGGCCGCTCGGCGATCTCCTGATCGCGAAGGGTGCGCAATGCCTGTGCCTTCGATCGGCCGGGCGTCCGCGCGCTCTCCTTATTGTAGCGGTCGATGATGTCGCCCAGGGTGGCGCCGGCAGGGCCAGCAGCCTCGATCGCGCCGGGTTGTCTTAGCTCGCCCTCTCGGCGAGCGATCCATGCGCTCGCGGCCGGGCGCCGATCAAAGGTCTTGTTCTCGCGGTGCGTCACGCCTGCGCGTGTAATGCTGATCTTGGCGAGGTAGGCTGTTGCGCCGGTCTTGCGGCGGCGCTCGACGATCGTTCCCATGGGTTCATCCGATGAATGTGTAACAATGTGATAGGCCATCGGTAGCCATACGCCAAGACGCTGCGAAATACGCAACGATATGCGGCACGATGCGCAACGGTTCGCAGCGATATTTATAAGGAATTTCAGTAAATCAATGGGTTGCGCGGGGCGGCCTCGGAGGTACGGTTCCGATGGCAGATCGGCGCGACGATGTGAAAAGCCGCTGAGAAATCAGCGGCTTAGGAGGGTGTCGATTTTGAGTGTATATCGAAAATGTGATTAGGGTAGATCTCCCTTGCGCTCATATCGGTATGTGCCTGTTAGGGATTCCGCCATCGGCACGTCATCAAGCAGCGGGTTTGTCGTCCGACCGATCTCCATGATGGATGCTGCGAATCTCTTGGCGTCGTCCTTGAACATCTCCTCAGCCGCGACACGCGCGAGCATCCGCACGTCCACGCCCGCGATCTCCATGCGGTCGCCGACCTTTGGATCGTGAACCATCGTCGGCCGGCCCATCGCCTCATAGGCGGCGGCCATCATCGCCTTCGCGATGCGCTCGATCATCTCGCTCATGACAGGTGCGGCTCCCATTTGTCTCCGGGCTCCGGCGTGACGGAATAGCGGGGCAGTTTCTTCGCGTGCTCCTTGGCGATGATATCGACATAGGGCTGCGCCTTCGCCTGATATTCGCGCTGGAGTTTGGCAATCTCTGACTTCGCTTGGATCTCGGCGGGGGTGTCCGGCCCCCAATACGTTTCGATTTTCATCACCGTTTCCCTGCCAACTGCTCGCACTCTTTCTGCGCGGCCTCGCGGCGCTTGTCGATCCACGTCGCGAGATCCTGTAGATGCACGCCGCGCGCGGATTTCTGGCTCGCCTCGATCCGCGTGATCGGCAGGGCAATCTCGCCGGCCGTTGTCTTGCGGACGAGCTGTGTCGGCGTCATGTGGCTAAAGTAGTCGCGGCACACCGCTTCTAGGGGGATGATCGCCGCGCCGTCGTATTGTGCCATGAGCAGAAAGGCGGTGTTCATGGCTCGCTCCGCAGACGCTTGAGGCTCATCTTAATGCTGTCGTTCACCCAGTAGAGTCGATCGAAAACCCAATCGTCTTCGCGCAGGATGATCGCCGCCCAAAGGACGAGTAGCCGGGCGAAGCTATAACGGGCGATCGGGAACCTCGTTTTCATGCGTGCTCTCCCGATTCAATCCGCTTCACGGCCTCGCGCGTGAGGCCGCCCCATAGGCTGAGAGGTATCCACTCGCGGCCCTTGACGTCATGCTTCGCGACCGCAGCCGCGCAACGCTGGCGCTCGGCGAGGATGGCCGCGGCTATCGCCTGGACGACTGCGCCGGTGTCGTGCTCGCCGTTGAGGTACTGGCTGCGCGAGGGCTCGTGCACGCGGGCGGCGATTGCGGCGCGGGCGGCGGTGAGGACGTCGGCGGTGAGGGTCACGACGCGGCCGGCTCGCCGGTCGGCGTCCACTTGCCGGTGTCCTCGCCCGTGATCTTTTCCTTGATGACGGTGCAAGCGCCTTTGAAGGTGTGATCGAGATCGTACCGACTGAACCGAACCCTGTCCGACGGGCCGACGCGGATGTTCTCGCGGACATATTCGATCTCGGCGACGCAGCGGGCGCGCTCGGCCATCCGCGCCGTTTCCGCGACGACATCGAGCGACGGCTTGACGGCGGCCTCGCACCGATCGCGCTCGTCCATGATGGCATGGGCAATAGCGTCGACAACCTCTTGTTTTTCGCTTTCGGTCAAGCCGTCGGCATAGAGGGCGTCGGCCCACTTCGCCGCTTCGCGGGCGGCCTCCGCGATGTCTGCCGGTATCTCGGTCATCTAAATCTCCCGGCGATAAATCGCCCCGTTGATCTCCAGAACATCAGGCATCGCAGCCGGCGCGCTCGCCGCATCGACGCCAAGCTCTGCGAGGCAGGCGGCGACGTGGGGCTGCTTCGCGGCCTCGGCTGTGTCGATGGTGTATTCCAGCCAGTCGCGGCCGCCCTGGCGTTCGCTAATGGTCACGGCGCGGCCGGTCGCCTGAACGACAACCAGCTTCACCAACACGTCGGGCTCGACGATGTTGCCGTTCCAATACCGGGACGCCGACTTGCGCGCCTGCGTCTTCTCGGCGCTCGATTCCTTGCGGGCCGGCTTGAACACGACGGACCCGTTGCGGCGGAATAGCGCGATTGAGGCGAAGGGGGGCATCAGACGCGCATGGGCATGATGACGCGCGTCATCGTGGGGTCGGCATCCATGATCTTGAACGGTGCCGACGGCGCGGTCATCTCGAACGACAGATCGCCCTCGCAGTTCCGCGCGACGTCGAGCATGTAGGCGCCGTTGAACCCGAACTCCGGCTGCTCGCCCGGCCACGCTGCGGACGTCCGCGCCTTGGCCGATCCGAAGTCTGGATTTTTCTTCTCAATCGAGATGCAGCCATCATCATTGTGGAAGCGGATCGCCCGGCCGCGCTCCCTGGTGCTGAGGACGCCAGTGCGGGCGATAGCGTCCAGCAGTTCGGCGCGCTTCATCGGGAAGGAAACGGCCGGCGCGCCGGGGATGACACGCTGATAGTCGGGGAACGTGCCGTCGATCATCTTCGACGTCAGGGTGATGCCGCCGCTCTGGAACACAAGCTTAAACTGCGAGGCGGTGGCTGAGACCTTAACGTCCTTGCCGGCAAAGTGTTTGGCGATGAACGCGACGGTCTTCCTGGGGATGATATAGCCGGGCGATGAGCCCGCCTCGCTGGTATAGCGGCAGGCCGAAAGCCGGTGCCCGTCTGTGGCGACGAAGCAGCGGCCACGATCGTTCATCTGCCAGAAGACGCCGTTGAGGTAGTAGCGCGTCTCCACCGTCGAAACGCACCAGCGGACCTTGTCAAGGCTCGCGGCGAGCATGCCGTTCGTGAACGATTCGAGCAGTGCGGTCGCGGGCGCTCCGACTTCGGGGAAGTCTGAGGCCGGAAGCGTCTGGATTTCATAGGACGCGTCGCCGTCGCCAAGCGCGATCTTCACGATGTCGCCGGGCTCAATGCGGAGCGGCGCGGGACCGGCGAGATTGGCGATGCTGTCGAGAACGCGGGAATCGACGCAGACCGTCCAGTCGCCGGCGCCGTCGATCGGGTCGACGGTTGCGCGGATGAAAATATCAAGATCCGTTCCCTCGACGACCAAGCCGGCGCTCGAATGCGTGAGCTTGACCATCGACAGGATCGGGATCGTATTGCGCCGCTCGACGATGTCGAGGATGGCATGCGTGGCCTGCCTAAGCGAACGGCCTTCAACGGTCACAAAATCAGTCGACATCAGCCATCTCCGAATAATCGTGGGTTTCGTAAATCCGCGTCTCGACCTTGGCGCGCTCGGCGTCGGTCATCTCGAACGGCTTGCCGTCCAGCGTGGCGGCCAGATCCTCGACCTCGCCGCCCTCGGCCGGGTAGCAGTCTTCGGGCAGGCCATACGTCCGGCCGGGCACCAGATCCGCGACCTCGTATTCGATCTCCAGATCGATATCCTCGCCGTCGCGCGTGATCGTTACCGTGATCTCGGCCATGGTCAGAACTCCAGATCGTCGGGGTTGATGGGCTCGCGCGGCATCTCGGACACGGGCCGCGGGCCGAACGTGCGCTGAAACAGCGCGGCGATTTCAGCGAGCCCGGCCGCATGGTCCTCGCCGCCGAAAATGGTGACCCGCGTGTCGGCGATCTCGATTTCCAGATGGCAGTTGCCCAGGGGCAGCGAACGCAGCGCCGCCGTCATCGGCTCGAAAACCGGGTTCAGGGTGAGGTGAGCGCGCATCAGCCGGCCCGCCGAATTTCGCGGATAAGCTCGCGCGTGAAACCGGCGAACATCGCGAGGAAGACCAGCCCGAAGGCTGAGTAGGCGATACAGATCTCGGTGGGGCTCATGGCGTTGTGATCCGTTGTGATCGCGCCATATCGATGCGATCTGCTGCGTTATTCACAACACTATGAGCCTGTTTAAACCGATGTCAAGCGCTGATGCGAATATCGCAAACAGGTGGGTCGAACGCGCCACGGATCAGATCCGCCTCCTGCTCGAACTCGACCTCCAGCGGGGGCAGACCGCGCTCGCGCCGCTCCCGATCCTCCCGATGGAGGAACAACAGTTTCAGGTCTTCCCAGGCCCTATGCGCGGTCGCGGCGTCCATCGGTCGGCTCCAGTTGCTGCCGGGTTAATATGGTTTAGCAAAGGTTAACGCCGCCAGTGGTGCTAACCCCCTACGGGAGGGGCAGGAGATGCGGAGAGCATGGCGAATGCAGCCTCTTGTAGGAGGTCCGTGACGGACTGTTCGGACAGGGCGCCGTTCAGCATGTCCTCCATGATCATGCGCTCGAACTCGGTAGGCTCGTGGTCGCACCCCTCTTCGGAACTGAAGACGTATTCTGCGAGGGAAGCGTGCATCGCCGCCGACAGGCGCGATGCGATCCAGCCTTCCTTCCAAATAGGCAGTTCGCCGCGCACCGCCACCTCCCCACCCCCGTCCTTCGCGAGCGCTGCTTCTGCGGTGAGGGCGCGGGCTTTCCACACGTCACGTTGCCGGGCGGCTTCTTCCGAATGCCACCGCTCGCCTTCGATCCCCCCCTCCTTCTCTGCGACGAGGGCTTCCAGCGCTTCGATGCGGGAGGGGTCTGCTGCGAGGCAGTATTGCTTCCACAAGGTCGCCACGAGCCCGCGCACGTCTTCGGGTACGTCAGAACGGTTCGCGGCTTGGAACGCCTGCTGCTCGACCTCCTGTTCGTCTGGCCCGCCCCAAACCAGCCTCTCGACCATCTCCCCGTTCGTGCTCATGGGCGCGACGGGCTTGGCGGCCTCGCAGGCGAGGGCTGAGAGGATGCGGGTTTCGTAATCGGCTTGGGCGGCGGCTTTGGCTTCGTCCTCACCGCCTCGCGTCGCGATGATTTTTGCGCCGAGCCAGACTTCGTACAGGCCGTGGCGGTCAGGTCCGAGTATCGTGTAGTCGAGGCCAACAAGCCCCTCCGAGTCCAATATCTTCGCTATTTGAACGACCGAGAAAACGGTCTCCGCATCGCGGCCATCTCGCCACTCAAGAGCCTTGACCTTCGCCGCCCCCTCAGCAGGCGCGGCGGGAGGCAGGGCGGCCATGCGCTTGATATGCTTCCAGACCGTCCGGCGGTCGATACCAAGAGCGGCCGCGCACTCCGTTCGCGTCGCCCCGATGTTGCTCATGAAGAACTGGCGAATGCGCGATTGAACTTCGCTAGGCACTCGGGGACAGCTCGCGGATGCCAACTCCATAATCATACCTCCCCTGCGATGGCCATAGACCGCTTGCCACGAGGCCAGCGGAACAGATTGTTGACTGGCCGCTCGACTTCGCCCTGCGCCCATTGCCGGTATCCCCGCCGCAGAAGGTTGTGGGCTATGCAAGGATGTCGAGCTTGCTCCCGTTCGTAGAATTCAGCGATGTGGGCGCAGGGAATGCCGCGCGTTTGTCGAAAGGTCATCACACTTCCTCCCCGACGCGCGACCGGCGCGCGATGAAATCCACGAGCAGATCGCCGCCGTCATCGGGTCTCGGCTCGTCGGGGCCGCGGTCCGGCCCGAACTCGTCATCAGGCCAGCGCCCCGGCCTGCCGTGCTGCATCGTGAAGCGGCGGTTGGGCAGTTCCTGCTTGTGCGCCTCGTAGATGCGCCGCCAGTCGGCTAGGGTGGGTTCAGTTGCCATGACCGGTTTCCTTGGTGTTGGCATCCGCGTGCTTCACGTGCCTCTGCAATTCCCACCATGTGTCAGGGTGCATCACGAGCATATCGCCCATCCGATATGCGTCGGGCTTCGCGCGGATGATCGCCCGCACCAGCTTGTTCTTGACGCCCCGCTTCCAGAAGCGGCGCCTTGCGCGGGACGGGCTGCGACAGCGGCTGAAGTCCCAGCCGAGATGATCGACGAGCGTCGCGTCGGTGACGACACGCAGGCCGTTGAAAGTGAAAGGCGAGGACAGCTCGCGGATGCCACTCATAACTTCTCCTTCCCCAAGAGCGCGGCATGGGCTTGGCTATTCAGTGATGCTGTAACCACACTGCACCAGATATCGGCATCGCGCCGCTGCGACCATGTCCCGTTCCAGAAGGTGCCGTCCTCGTCATCGCGATAGAAATTGAACAGCACGCCGCGATGAATCTGGCTCTCGTGGGGTATCTCGCCAATCGGCTTCCAGTCCTCGTAACGGCTTTCCAACTCCGCAACCCGCCGCTCCGCCTTCTCGCGCGCGGCGGTCTCTGAGGAGAGGGCTTCGCGCAGGCGGGTGGTCTCCTGCTCATGACGGATTTGTTCGCAAGGCGTGCCCATCTGCTTGTCCAGCAATAGGGCCAGTTCCCGAACTCGCGCTCGTGCCTCGTCCCGTTCGCGCTCAACTCTCGCCAGATCAGCGCTCATCGCCGCCTCCGGTGTTCGAGCGGGCGCGGATGGCGGCGGCTATCTCCCGCGCGATGATGCTGCCGGGGTGGTGCGCGACCGCTATCAGCGCACACGCCTCCCGCTCGGCAGCGACCGCTTCCGCGACCCTGGCTCGCAGCTTGGCGTCCCCCTCTGTCTCTGAGGAGAGCTTGGCGGTGGTGGCGGTGAGGGCGCGCCAGAAGGTGCCGTTGGATACGTCAGACCGCTCAATCTTGCCGGCTTCTGCCAGAGACGCTAACGCTGCACGGACCTTCGGCTTAGGCATAACCACCGCGCCCGCGATCTCGCTAACACCGTGCCAAGTACCTCGATCCGCGCGCTCGTCTTTTTCGCGCCAACTCATCAGACGCCGAACTAGCAGCGCCTCGACCTCATCCGCTACGATCGGTTCATCCGACATGGGGCGTGTCTCCTTGGAGAGCGAGGCGCTCAGGTTGCGCCGATCTTTCGCAGCCCGCTCCGCAGGCGTCAGGAATTCTTCCGCGCCGACATCAGGCGGTGACGCGGGCGCGGCGTTCGCATCGGTCATCGGCTATCGTCCTTCTTCAACCTGTTGCGTGTCGTCGGCCGCCGGTCGAGGCCGGCCGCCTTGATCTCTGCGAGCGTGATCGGCTCGTCGTTCAGCCAGTATTCGCCGGCCCAGGCGATGCGCTCGCCTCGGGCTGTGCCCTTCCAGGCGCGGCGCCATGCGACGGCGCGGAGGCGTCCTAGCGGCGTGTCGACGCCGGCAGTGGCCTCGCGTTCGGGGCCGGTGTCGTTCGGGCTGTGATCCTGCGTCCAGGCACGGCGCGCGGCGTCCTGCGCCCGGCCCAGGTAGTTAACCCGCACCGTGCCCGCGACCGTGGCCTGTCCGGCGTCTCGCATCGTTTTCAGCGCGGCGATGATCCTGAGCGACTGAGCCTCGGGCGGCTCGTCGCCGATCGCGTTGTCGGCGATGCGGATGGCGTCGGTGAAGGCTTCTTCGCGGGCGAGTTTGGCTGCGTGCGTCATCGGCCGGCCTCGACGGTGACGGTGACGACGGCAGGAGCCTTGCTGCGCTTCTCCAGCCGCGACAGGTCGGGCTCGATCTCGTGATCCGTGCCGCGGGCCTGATACAGGCGAGCGCCTGCGATGCACCATGCGGTTCGCACCGCACCTGACCTGTCGAAGCCGCAGAAAAACCGCTCGCCGATCATGATCGCGCGGGCTGTGGTGGCGTCGGCGCTCATCGTCCCGCCCTCGCGTCCCGCGCTGCCTGCTGGGCCTTCCTGGCCTCGCGGCGCTCCAGCGTCTTCTGCATGTCGCGGAAATACCGCAGCGCCATCGCGACCGAGATCGCCCGGCTCGCTACGGCGCGTGCCTCAAGCGCCTTTGTCAGAGCGCGCCAGCAGCGCCGGAACGCCTCCACCTTGCGCATGCGGTTGATCTCGGCGAACTGAGCGATCCGCATCGAGAGAGCGTCGAGTTCGGAGATCGAGATCTCGCGGGGCATTTCGTGTGCGTTCATGTCAGGGTCTCCGGCTGACGCGCCTGATAGGTGGCGTGGTCGTGCATGGCGGCAATCGTCTCGCGGCCGCTGTCGTCTAGGTGTTGGGCCATGTGACACCACTGGGCCTCGCCAGCAGGGACGCCAGGGCAGGGCGTGGGCCACCCGCTTGGGTTTGGTGGCAAGGCGTCGTGATGAGCGCGGACCTCGCCCTGCATGCAGTTGAAGAACGCGGCCTGCCAGCGGTCATCCTGGGCGTAGAACATCTGCGCCATCTGGTTCGGCGTGATGTCGCCCGGCGCGTTCCGGACCCAGGCGGACATAGTCTTCTGGAGCGCAGAGACGCGGTCCAATGCGCTGCCGTACTGGCGGACAAGCGACTGCATCTCGCAGCGGTGCCGGGCGCGCTCAGTTTCGAGAGCGGCTTCCATAGTGGACTTAAGGACAATCATCGTAGCGCTCTCCTGATGATGCGGCGGTTCCTGATCACGCTGCGAGCGCGGCTCTTGGCTGCGTCGATCGTGTCCGAGACAATCTCGTCGACCTGATCGTTCGTCAGCCATGCCAGCCCATGACGGCGGACCATGGCGGCGACAGCCTGGGCGCCGAACCCGTCGCCGAAGCTCTGAACGAAGCGCTCCTTGCGGTCGCGCGTGGCGGGGCGGGGCATGGTCACTCGCCTGCCGTGTCGAGGTTGGCGACAGCGCCATCGAGCGCGTCGTATGCCTCTTGAAGCTCGTCGACAGCGGCCGACGCCTTCTCGCCCTTCTCGCCGCCCTGGAGGCTTTCCGGCATGGCGTCGAAATACTCCTGCTCCTCGTCGCGGATCGCGTCGATATCGTCGCGGAGTTCTTCGATCTTGGCCTTGATGGCTTCGATGCGCTTACGGCGTTCGGCGTTCATCATCCTGTCCTTTCGACGCGCATGGTGCGCACGCTGGTCGTCTCGGTTTTGAAGGTCATCTCGCGGGCAACGGGGTTCCCGTTCCGGCTCGTCTTGAAAGCCCGCTGCACCGCGCCGCCGACGAGGACGAACCAATCGCCGACTTCGAGGGTCGAATAGTCGAAGCGGTATGTCGGGGCGTCGGCCGCATGCCATCCCTGGCGGTAGCGCTTTTCGACCACTTTTCGCTCGATGCCCATCTGCTGCGATCCCGTGCGTGCGTTGCGTTATTCACAACACCACATAAAAACCTCTGTGTAAACCTCAATGGCGCACCACCCATCACATTCGCAGATTATTGCGTGAGGTCTCCGCAACAAATTCGCAGATTATTGCGCCTATTTTCGGCCTTATAAACCCCTTGGCGCTAACTTCCCTATATCTTTCAATTACTTATTAGAGACAGAGAGATAAATAAGAGGTAGAGTAAAAGTTTATATTTCAATCGTCGGCAGGGTTTATACCGGGATACAGGGTATGGGGCTGTTTATAAGCGCGCCCCGATCGCAATAAAAACTTTTACCCCCATTCTTATAAACCTTCTCGCGCAACATACCTTAGAGTAATTCCAAACTCCGACAGCGCGAAAATCGCAACACCATCGCAGCGCGGCAACCATCTCGGCGTTAACCGTGAGGCTAACGATCAAAGAGATGGGACATGAAGGAACTCACCCCAAAACAGGCGCGGTTCGTGTCGGAATACCTGATCGATTTGAACGCTACGCAGGCGGCGATTAGGGCTGGGTATAGCGCGAAGACTGCGGAAAAGATCGGCAGCGAAAACCTCAAGAAACCAGAGATTGCCGCCGCCCTCGACGAAGCCAAGCAACAGCGCGAGCAGCGCACGCAAATCAATGCGGATTGGTTGCTCAAACGACTGGCAGATGAAGCGACCGCAGATATCAATGATCTCTACCATCCAGAGACACATGAGCTTCTGCCGGTCAGCGAATGGCCGCTGATCTTCCGTCAAGGTCTTGTGCAGGGCATCGAGATCGAGGCGCTATACGATGGCGTCGGGCGCGATCGCGTGCAGATCGGGCAGGTGAAGAAAATCAAGCTCGACAACCGCGTGAAGCGGCTCGAACTGATCGGCCGTCATATCAGCGTCCAGGCGTTCAAGGATCAGGTCGAGGTCGGCGGCCTGTCCGAACTCGCTGATCGCATGGGCCGGGCTTCCAAGCGTGGCTAAGCCAGCCCGACGCGATATCAACGACGAGCTAATCGATCTCGCCGTCTCCTGCCGGTTTGATCCCGTCCGCTGGAGCCGCATGGCCTGGGACTGGGGCGTCGGCAACTTGGCGGACTATGACGGGCCGCGCGAGTGGCAGGACGATATCAACGCGATCATCCGCGACCACCTTGCCAGCCCGGCGAGGCGATTCCAGCCACTACAGATCGCGGTCGCATCAGGCCACGGCATCGGCAAGTCCGCAGAGATGGCGATGCTCTCGGACTGGGCCATGAGCTGTTGGGACGATGCGCGCGTCGTCACGACGGCGAACACGGAAGGCCAGCTCCGCACGAAGACCGCGCCTGAAATCGGCAAGTGGTTCCGTATGGGACTAACTGCGCATTGGTTCGACGTCCAGGCCATGTCGATCAAGAGCCGCGACCCGAAGCACGGCGACACATGGCGGCAGGATTTCATCCCCTGGAGCGAGCACAACACCGAGGCATTCGCCGGCTTGCACAACAAGGGCAAGATCATCCTGCTCCTGTTCGATGAGGCATCGAAGATCCATGACAAAGTATGGGAGGTCGCGGAGGGCGCGCTGACCGACGAGGACACGGTCATCATCTGGATCGTGTTCGGCAACCCGACGCGCAATTCCGGCCGGTTCCGCGAATGCTTCAGGCGCTTTCGCCATCGCTGGGTCACGCGGCAGATCGACAGCCGCACCGTGCCCGGCACCAACAAGGCATATCTGCAACGGCTCGTGGACGACCACGGCGAGGATAGCGATCTCGTCAAGGTCCGTGTGCGCGGCCAATTCCCGAGTCAGTCCGCCATGCAGTTCATCAGTAGCGACGACGTCGACGCTGCCCGCAATCGCCACCTGCGCAAAGAGCAGTACGATTTCGCGCCGAAGATCATCGGCGTCGATCCGGCTTGGACCGGCGACGACGCGCTCGAAATCTTCCTGCGCCAAGGGCTCTACTCGAAGCACCTGATCACGCTGCCAAAGAACGACAACGATATCGAGGTCGCGAACCTGATCGCGCGGCTGGAGGACGAACACCAGGCCGACGCCGTGTTCATCGACGCGGGCTATGGCACGGGCATCGTCTCGGCCGGCTCGGTCATGGGCCGCTCGTGGCGGCTGATCTGGTTCTCCGGCAAGCCGACCGACCCCGGCTATGTGAACAAGCGCGCTGAGATGTGGGGGACGGGCAAGCAGTGGATCAAGGCCGGTGGCGCGATCGATCCGAAGGACGAGGGCTTGTATCAGGATCTCATCGGCCCTGAGACAGTGCCGAGGCTCGACGGCAAGATCCTGCTCGAAAGCAAAGAGGACATGAAGGAGCGCGGCCTGCCATCGCCGAACCGCGGCGACGCTCTCATGCTGACGTTCGCGGAGCCGGTGATGAAGCGCGATCGAGCTGCGGAGCGCGCGGCCCATCGCGGCGGGCATAAGGCGATCGTCGATTACGATCCGCTCGCTGGCTGAGTTCACGTCGGCAACCATCGGCGCGTAGCGGTTGGGTATCCGATGAGGGCCGCCCGATGGAAGAAGACCGCGCCGATCTCCTGAGCCGCGTTGCCAACGACAACCTCGCGCTCGCAGTGGCGCAGAACATCGCCGCGAACGGCCGCCTGTTCTGCACGCTGATCTTCGCCGCGCATCTCGCCGCGTTCCTCAAGACGGGCGGGCCGCTGTTCGCGTTCATGGCGCTCGTCGCAACCTTGCCTGTTGGCCTCGCGGTGATCTCCGACGCAACCCCGGCCGGTCCGCTCAAGGTCGCGCTGTCGGCGCTGATTTACGGCTTCGCCGTGATCGCCGCCTTCGCCTTCGTCTTCTCCGTCGTCTTCATCGGGTGACCTGATGTGCGCAATCCCTGGCGCCGGCGCCGGCCTCAACCCTTCGATGGGCAACGACGTCTACAAGCAGGTGACGGGCAAGGCCCGGCCTGGCTCTCCCGAAGCCTCGACCGGGCCGGGAAGGTCAGCCGGTCGGCAGGCTGGCGGGCAGATCGCGGCCCCGGTCTATGGCGGCGGGTCTGGAACCATCCTCACGTCTGGCGACGGCGTGGCGGCCATGTCGCCCACCTCCAAAAAAACGCTCCTCGGACAATAGGCGGCCTTCGCATGTGCATGTTTTCACCCAAGGCGCAGGCCGCCCCGGTTCTCCCGCCTGAGACCGCGAAGACGAAGGCGCCCGACGCTGGCGCCATCCGCAGCACAACGGGCCGACGCACGATGGACCAGATTCGCGCGGGCTCTGACACGATCCTGACGTCGGGTTCCGGTGTGACCACGGTCGCGCCGACCGACAAGAAAACGTTGCTCGGACAGTGATGCCGTGACGCAAAACGCCTCACCATCTGAAACCCAGGTCGCGTATCACCGTCGACGCGCGGAAGAACTCAAGCAGGTTCGCAACCCCTGGGAATCGCAGTGGGGCGACCTGGCTGACTTCATCGAGCCGTCGCGTCTGCGCCTGGATCTCAAGCCCGAAGGCCCGTACAGCCGCAAGAAGATCATCGACAGCACGGGCACCTTCGCGCTGCGCACGCTGCAGTCCGGCATGCATTCGGGCATCACGTCGCCGGCCCGGCCATGGTTTCGGCTCTCGACCTTCGATCCTGATCTCAAGGATTTTGCGCCGGTCAAGTCGTATCTCTCGCTCGTCGAGACGCGCATGCGCGAGATCTTCCAGTCGTCGAACATCTACAACGCGTTCCACGTCGGATACGGCGATCTCGGCCAGTTCGGGCAATCGGTCGGCTTGCTGATCGAGGACAAGAACGAGACGATCCGCATGCAGCAGTTGAAGCATGGGACGTTCTGGATTTCGCGTGACGAGACCGGCCGCGCGACGACGCTTTATCGCCGGTTCCGCTGGAACGTGCAGCGCATCGTCAGCCGGTTCGGCTATGACAAGGTCAGCCAGCGCGTCAAGACTGCGTTCGATACCGCGAAGTACGATCAGGTCTATGACATCTGGCACGCGATCGAGCCGCGCATCGGTCGCAACGTCAACTCGATCATGAAGAAGGACAAGCCGTTCCTCTCGAACTACTGGGAGGACGGCGTCAACGAGGGCAAGCTGCTCGAAGAAAGCGGCTTCGACGAAAACCCGATCATCGCTCCTGCCTGGGAGATCGACGGCGACGACAGCTATGCCGTCTCGCCTGGCATGATCGCGCTGGCCGATGTCAAGATGCTGCAGATCGAGCAGACGCGGAAGCTGGAGGCGATCGACAAGCAGGTTCGCCCGCCGATGACCGGGCCGACCAGCCTGCGGAACAACCCCGCATCGCTCCTGCCGGGCTCTGTCACCTATGTCGACGACCCGACCGGGAAGGGCTACCGCGCCGCGATCGATGTGCAGCTTCGCCTCTCCGAACTGGCGGCCGATATCCGCGAGACCCAGGAGCGCATCAACCGCTCGTTCTATGCCGACCTGTTCCTGATGCTGTCGCAGATGGAAGGTATTCAGCCGCGCAATCAGTTCGAGATCGCGGAGCGCAAAGAGGAAAAGCTGCTCGCGCTCGGGCCGGTGCTGGAGAACATTTACAACGGCCAGCTAGAGCCCGTGATCGACCGGACGTTCGCGATCCTCAACCGGCTCCAGATGCTCCCCGAGCCGCCGAAGGAATTGCAGAACAAGGAATTGAAAGTCGAATACACGTCGATGCTCGCCCAGGCTCAGAAGGCCGTGGGCACGGGTGCGATCGAGCGCATGTCCGCCTTCGTTGGGCAGCTTGGCGCGGTCAAGCCGGACGTGCTCGACAAGCTCGATGCCGACGAGGCGGTCGACGTCTACTCCGACTTCCTGGGCGTGCCGCCCTCGATCGTCGTGCCTGACGACAAGGTCAAGGAGATCCGCGACGCGCGGGCTCAGAAGCAGGCGGCGGCCGAGAATGCCGAGATGATGGCGACGATGGCGCCGGCCGCCGAATCGGGGGCGAAGGCCGCCGCAGTCCTGGCCGGCGCTCAGAACAACACGGGCGGCGCCGGGCTGCTGCAAACCCTGGGCATCGGCTGATGGCTGATGTTCGCGAGGCTCTGACGCCGCAGCAGGAATCGGAACGACACGAGATCGATCGGGCGTTCCGCGAAGTCTTCGCCACTGCCGCGGGCAAGCGCGTGCTGTTCTGGCTGCTCTCCGACGCCGCGATCTATGCGTCGGCGTTCTCGCTCGAAGCTGCCGCCACGAATTTCACCCTTGGCAAGCAGTCGGCCGGGCTCGCGTTGATCGCGAAGCTCGATGAACTCGACGCTCGATATTACCCGCAGTTGCTCTTGGCGATCGCCGACATGCGGGAAACTGACCGGGCTGCGGCGCGTGCCGCGGCGGTAAACGCTGGAGATGATGATGAACTCGCGCCTTAGGTTTCTGCTGAACTCGACTGTTGCTCGATCGCCGGAAGGCGAGGGCACGCCCGCGCCGAGCGCTACGACGCCGCCTGCTGATACATCCTCGATCCTCTACGGCGAGGACGGGCAGGGCGACGGCTCCAAGCCGGAAGGCGACAAGCCGGCCGGTGAGGCGAAGGACGGCGAGACCAAGCCCGATGCCGGCAAGCCCGCGTGGAAGGAGTTCGAGCCCGACGCGGCCAAGAGCGCCGAGGAGAACGCTGCCGCCAAGGCCGAGCACGACAAGACGAAGCCGGCCGAACCCGACGCGAGCGATATCGTCCCCGCGGACGGCAAGTATGCGCTGACCATGCCCGAAGGCGTCGAGGTCGACGCGGAACTGCTCGGCGCAGTGTCGCCGCGGTTCAAGGAACTCGGGCTGACGGGCAAGCAAGCCCAGGCGCTCACCGACGATTTCATCAAGGTCCAGCAGGACCGCGCCGCCAAGCAGAACGAGACCTGGGGAAACACGCTCCAGCAGTGGGTGACGGACGCCAAAGCCGACACCGATATCGGCGGCGACAAATGGGACGGCACAGTTGCGGCATCTCGGCGCGCTGTCGAGACGCTCGGGACGCCCGCACTCAAAGAATATTTGAACGCGAGTGGTGGCGGCAACCATCCGGAGCTTATTCGCTTCATGGCGAAGGTCGGATCGATGATCAAAGAGGACGATCCGGCGCGTGGCGGCGAAGCGGGCAAGGCGACGAGAGATCGTGCCGACGTTCTCTACCCTGACGACAAACCTAAGGGCACCTGACAATGGCAACTCTTGCTTCGACTTACCTGAACCTGATCGACGTCCACAAGCAGAACGATCCGCGCACCGGCGAGATTATCGAGGTTCTCAAGCAGCAGAACCCGATTCTCGACGATGCGGTCGCGATGGAATGCAACATGGGCGCGATCCATCGCCACGGCATTCGCACCGGCCTGCCGACCCCGGCCTGGGGCCGCCTCTATCAGGGCATCCCGCAGAGCAAGTCGACCATTCAGCAGGTCGATGACACGACCGGCTTCCTCGAAGCCCGCTCGGGCGTCGACGTTCGCCTGCTCAAGCTCTCCAAGAACCCCGGTGCGCTGCGGCTCGGCGAGGCGATGGCGCACCTTGAGGCGATGAATCAGGAGATGGCGTCGGGCCTGTTCTACCACGACACCGCGACCACGCCCGAGAAGTTCAAGGGCCTCGCCGCACGCTACGGCGTGAAGGGCGGCAGCGGCGCCGGCAACCAGATCGTCGACGCGGGCGGCACGGGCTCGGACAACACCTCGGTGTGGTTCGTCACCTGGGGCGATCACGCCACGCACCTGCTCTATCCCGAGGGCACGAAGGCCGGCGTCGATCGTCAGGACAAGGGCGAGCAGCGCGTCACCGACGCCAACGGCGACGCCTACTATGTCAAGGAGGAGACCTTCGAGTGGCATATGGGCCTGGCCGTCAAGGACTGGCGCTACAACGCCCGCATCGCAAACCTGGACGTCTCGGACGTGATCGCCGACACCGTCGACATCCTGAAATTCATGCGGCAGGCGTACTACCGCCTCCAGTCGCGTCGCCAGGATGCGAAAATGAGCCGGATCGCGATCTACATGAACCGGACCATTCTCGAAGCGCTCGACGCCCGCACGACACCGACCGGCACTGCGAACGCCACGGCGCTCCAGCTTCGCCGCGAGGAGCTTGAGGGCAAGGAGGTGCTGACCTACCGCGGCATTCCGATCCGTGAATCGGATGCCATCCTGAACACCGAGGCGCGCGTCGTCTGACTATAGCGTTGCGATTTCCGCAGTAGCCCTGCGGAAATCGCTCTGCTCCCGTGATCTGATGCAAAGGACATCAACATGATCTTCGATCGCACGCTTCTTTTCTCGAACGCACAGGCGATCGTCGCCGACGCCGCTTCGACCGACATCGTCAACCTGGGCGCGACGGGCACCGCCTACGGCCACGCCGCCGCGCTGGTGCGCGACATCGGCAAGGGCCAGTGCATCCCGCTCCTCATTCAGGTTGTCGAGGCGTTCAACACGCTGACCAGCCTGCGCGTCGTCGTCCAGTGCGACGATAACGAGGCGTTCTCGTCCGCCAAGGACGTGCTCGAAGTCACGCTGCCGCTCGCTTCGCTGACGGTCGGCCGCCAGTTCCCGCTGGTCTGCGTCCCGCCCGGCGTCAACGAGCGCTACATGCGGATTTATTACGACGTCATCGGAACCGCGCCGACGCTCGGCAAGGTCACGGCCGGCGTTGTGATGGGCGTCCAGACCAACGGCGTCACCTTCTAACGGCCGCTGGCTCAGAGAGGACCATCGACATGATCAAAGTCACGGCCATCGCGAACGGCTACTACGGGGGCAAGATCCGCGTCCCCGGTGAGCAGTTCGGCATCGAGAACATGCAGGCGTTCTCCGAGGTCTGGATGACCAAGGACAAGGACGCTGCGGCGGACGAGACCCGCCGCGTCAACACCGGCGGCACCGATGGCGTCGTCGGCGAGGAGGTTCTGAAAACCGACGCGCCGCGCGGCAAGGCCGCCAAGGGCAAGGCCGCCAAGGACATCGCCTCGGGCGGCTCCGACAACGATGACCGCTCGCGCGACATGGCGATCGACGCCACTGCGAACGCTCCGCTTCCTGCGGCTGACTGGGAAGCCCCGAAGCCCGTCAAGGACTGATCTCGATATCAGTCGGGTTAGGACGAGGGGCGGCGTTCAACGCCGCCCTTTGTCGTTTCACGGCCGCAACCATCGGGCTCGACTATCGGCGCGAGGAGTACCGTCGCAATGAAGCTTTCCAGCCTCAAGCAGAAATATAGCGACATCGGCGATAAGCCGGTCGGGGCCGAGACGGACGAATATTACCCGTCGCTGTACCTCGACGAAAAGCAGATCAACGCCATGGGGATCGACGCCGTCCGAGTCGGAACCGACATGACGATGACGGCGACGGTGCGCGTGTCGAGCGTGAGTGAGAGCAAGAACGGCTCCCGCAGCATGTCGTTCGAGATCGTAGAAGCTGGCATGGAGCCGAAGACGGCCAAGCCAGACAAGGCCTCCGTTCTGTATCCCGACGAGCGGAACGCGAAATGACTTCCGTCGTCTCAATCTGCAATCTGGCCCTGTCCAACCTGGGCAAGAGCAACATTACCGATCTCGCTGAGGCCACTGCCGAGGCCCGCGCATGCAGGCAGTTCTATGACATCGCGCGCGACACGATGCTGCAGACCTATCCGTGGCGCTTCGCGGGCAAGACGGCGTCTCTGGCGGAACTGACGAACGACAAGCCTGGCGCGTGGGGGCACTCGTACAACAGGCCGAACGACTGCCTGACCATTCGCTGGGTCCGGCCGGAATACTCCTTGAGCGACCCGCGCCCCGTGGCCGTTGCTGATCCTCACAGCGAACATGCGACACCATACGAGGTCGACGGCGGTCGTATCTATTGCGACCTATCTCCGGCCTTCCTGCGCTACACTTTCCGACAATCCGACCCGACGCGGTTCTCGCCGCTGTTCATCGACGCACTGTCCTGGCATCTGGCTGTCCGTCTGGCGATGCCGATGACGCGCGACCCGAAGGTCCGCGCTGACGCCTATCAGCTTGCCATGCGTACGCAGGCTGCGGCACAGGTCGCCGACGCCAATGAGACGCGCGAGACGTCCGATCACGCTAGCGAGCTTGTGACGGGGCGCGTCTGATGGCTGAACTGCGGACATACCAACCGTCGTTTACTGCCGGCGAGATCTCGCCCGCGCTCGGGGCTCGCGTTGACCTGGCGAAGTATGGGAGCGGCCTGCGGACGGCGCTCAATGTCTTCATTCACCCTCACGGCGGCGCGTCGAACCGGGCCGGCTTCGAGTTCATCCGTGAGGTCAAGTACCCATGGGCTAGCACTCGGCTGGTTCCGTTCCAGTTCAACACGGAACAGTCCTATGTGCTGGAGTTCGGCGAGGGGTATATGAGGGTATTCAGGGACGGCGCCGTCGTTCTCTCTGGCGGCGTTCCTTACGAAATGGCGACGGGTTATGTAGCCATTCATGTCGACGACCTCGTCTACACTCAAGAGGCCGACGTGATGTATATCACGCATCCTGACTATCAGGTCCGAAAGCTCGCTCGGCTTGCCGATGATAACTGGACGCTGACGATTGTAGCGTTTGCGCCGTCCACGCCGGCACCGACTGGGGTTACGGCGACGGCGCTCGTTGGGTCGGGCGGGACCGGATATTTCTACGTCGTTTCGGCGGTCGATGACGCTACCGGAGAGGAAAGCCTGCCCTCCGTATTTACGTCCGTGTCGAACGATCTATCGGTCAGCGGCAACATGAACCACGTCACATGGAGCGCGGTCGCTGGCGCGGGGCGCTATATCGTTTATCGGTACGATGGTGGCGTCTATGGGTATATCGGCGGCACTGCTGGCCTGTATTTCGATGACGAGAATATCGTTCCCGACCTGTCCGATACGCCGCAATCCGCCCGAAACCCTTTCGTCGGCGCTGGCAACTATCCGCGCTGCTCAACATTCGTCGAGCAGCGGCTTGCATTCGCCTCCACGCGGAATGACCCGCAAGCCGTCTGGCTGTCCCAATCCGCCAACTATGAGAATTTCGGATATTCGCAGCCGTCGAAAGCCTCCGACGCGGTAACGTTCCGCATCAAGGGGCGGCAGGTGAACGAGATCAGGTCTATGCTCCAGTTGAAGGGGCTCATGCTCCTGACGTCCGGCGCGGAATGGATGGTGAGCGGCGGATCGCAATCCGATGCGATCACGCCGTCCTCGATCAAGATTGACAACCAGGGCTATCGCGGCGCGGCGCGTGTGCAGCCCATTGTCGTCGGAAACACGGTCCTGTTCGCTCAAGACCGCGGCGGCGTCGTGCGCGATTTCAGCTACCAGTTCTCGGAGGATGGGTTTGTCGGCAAGGACCTGACCATCCTCGCCCGCCACCTGTTCGAGAACAGGAACGTCAAGGCGTGGGCCTATGCCCAGGCTCCATATTCGATCGCTTGGGTGGTGCTCGACGATGGCTCGCTGGTTTCGCTGACGTACATGAAGGAGCATGAGGTTTGGGCCTGGACGCGCCATGAGAGCGGTCCGGACGGCGACGCGTTTTTCGAGGATGTGTGCGCCGTCGCGGAGGGGAACGAGGATGTCCCTTATTTCGTTGTCAGGCGCACGATCGGCGGCGTCGCCAAGCGCTATATCGAGCGAATGCACACCCGTTCATTCAACGTCATCGAGGACGCGTTTTTCGTTGACAGCGGCCTTTCCTACGAGGGCTCGCCCGCATCCGAATTCTTCGTCCCCCACTTGGCCGGGCAGGAGGTGGTGGCGCTTGCTGACGGCAATGTCGTCCGCGGCCTGACTGCTGAGGCGGTGACGGGCAAGGTCACGTTGGCGAACGCTGCGAGCAAGGTCCATCTCGGCTTGCCGATGGTGTCGGCGATCCAGACCTTGAACCTCGATCTCGGGCAAGTGGCCGGGCTCGGGACCGTGCAGGGCCGCAGCAAGTCTGTAAGCGAGGTGACGCTGCGGGTTGAGATGACGCGCGGCATTTGGACAGGCCCCAAGGACGGGGACCGGGACAGCGACAACCTTGTCGAATACAAGCAACGCGCTACCGAGGCATGGAACGAGGCGATCCGCGCCTATACCGGCGACATTATGATCACGCCCGAATGGGACTGGAACACGACGGGCTCGATGTGGGTCAAGCAATTCGATCCCCTGCCGATGACCATCCTTGCGATCATGCCGGACGTCACCGTTGGCCGTTGACATCCAGATCGTTCCCGCTCGGGCGTCGCATCTGCGCACGATCGCGCGCCGCATGCGGCAGGCCGATCGCGATGAGATTGCGGCCGCGTCAGGGCGGGCGCCTCTGCAGGCCATGGCCTATTCGCTGCGGAAATCATCGATCGCTCGGACTGCGCTGATCGATGGCGTTCCTGAGGTCATGTTTGGTGTCGGCGACATCAACATCCTGGCCGGTGTCGGGGCGCCGTGGCTGCTCGGGACGGACGCTGTCGAGCGGCATTATGTGGCGTTCCTGCGCGGCTCGGTGGGTTGGCGCGATCAACTGTTGCGGCGTTATCCGGTGATGCGGAACTTCGTCGATGCTCGCAACCGGGCGTCGATCCGTTGGCTGCGCTGGCTCGGCTTTAAGCTCTCCGATCCTGTTCTCCTGCGAGGTCATGAGTTTCATCTATTCGAGTTGAGGTCGCCCGATGTGTGAACTGATGACGATCCTGACCATCGGCGCGACGGTCGTCGGCGCGGCGGGACAGATGCAGCAGGCTCAGGCGACGGCCGCCTCTGCCAAATACAATGCCCAGGTCGGCGAGATGAACGCCACGCTTGCCGATCGGCGGGCGAAGGATGCTGTCGAGCGCGGCGCGGTCGAGGAGCAGCGCAAGCGGCAGGAGGTCGCAAAGATCAAAGGTGCTCAGACGGCGGCCATGGCGGCGAACGGCGTGGATCTCAGCTTCGGCTCGCCGCTCGACACGCTGGTCGACACGGCCGTCCTGGGCGAGCTAGACGCTCTGACCATCCGCACGAATTCTTATCGCGAGTCGTACGAGCACAAGGTCGATGCCGTGAACAAGCGCGCGGGCGCTGAGATGAACCGCGCCGCAGCCAAGAGCGCGATTCAGGGCGGCTACCTGAGCGCGGCCGGCACCGTCTTGACGGGCGGGAGCAAGGCGTATGGCAGCTATCAGAAGTCACAGATCGGGAGCATCGGCTGATGGTTCGCGTTCCTGAGTACCAGTCGAACGTGGCGCTGCGGCCGGACCTGCGGCAGGACGTCGAGGTCCGCGCCACGCCTGAGGCGTTCGGCGCCGACATTGGCCGGGGCATGCAAGGGCTGGCGAAGGGCCTCGATAACGCTGGCGATCAGATGGCTGCTGTTCGCGAGCTTGAAGACGTCGCCCGCGCAAAGGAAGCCGACAACAAATATGCGAACTGGATGCGCGAGCGCCAGTACGGCGAAGGCGGATTCATGACGCAGGAGGGCCGCAATGCCGTCGACGGCCGCGCGGCGTTCGAGCGCGAAGCCGAGGAGAAGCGCAAGGAGTTTTCCCAGGGCCTCACGCCGGGCGCTGCGAAGGCGTATTCGACCGCGTCGACGGCTCGGCTCCAGTCGACCTATCAGCAGTCGATCATCCATACGGCCAACGAGCGCAAGAAGTGGTTCGGGCAGGCGTCAAACGCACGCGTCGAAACGTTTGCGAACGATGCTCTCGTCGCATTCGACAAGCCGGCAATGGTGAACAAGAACATCGCCGCGGGCATTCTGGAGCTACGCGAGCAAGGCGCGCTCCACGGCTGGGATGCTGACACCTTGAAGCAGCGCGAGGCGGATTTCTCGTCGGGCGTGCACAAGAACATCACGCTGCGGCTGGCCCAGGGCGACCCGCTCAAGGCCGAGAAATACATGAAGGACAACGCGGGCCGCATGACCGGCGCGCACCAGTACGAATTGCAGAAGTCGCTCGAGAGCGAGATCCAGAGCGAGGCGTCGAAGCGCGCCGCCGATGGCATCCTCGGCTCTGGTCGTCAGCCCGTGGCGGCTCCTGCCGGCCCTGCTCCGGCCGCTGGCGAGCGCCGCACGCTCGGGCAAGCTGGCCCGACGCAGGCTCGGGCGTTCCTGATCGGCAAGCTGAACGGCAACAGCGCCGCGCATGTCGACGGGCTCGACGAGGGCTTCGCCACCAACCTCGCTGCACTGATCCAAGACGCGCCGCCCGGCATCCGCGAAAAGCTCGGCGTGCAGTCCGGCTTCCGTTCTATCGAGCGCCAGCGCCAGCTATTCGCGGCGTCGGACGGCTCCGGCAAGATGGTCGCGCCGCCTGGCCGATCGTTCCACAATCACGGGCAGGCGGTCGATCTGGCCTATGACGGCCGGTCGTTGAAGCATGCGCCGAAGGACGTGATCGACTGGGTCCACGGGAACGCGGGCAAATACGGCATGTTCTTCCCGATGGCGTATGAGCCCTGGCATATCGAGCCGGTGGGCACGCGCGGCGGGCAGGACAGCGGCACGGTCGCGCCGCGGAACAACATGGTATCGGCGCGCTCGGCGATGCCGTCATTCGACGAGATCGAAGCCAAGCTCCAGGCAATCCCCGATGACAAGGTCCGCGATTTGACGCGGAAGCGCGTTTACACCGCGATCGAGGCGCGTAGCAAATACGCCCAAGAGCAGGAGAAAGTCGCCAAGTCGGAACTCTGGAGCTACATCGACAAGGGCGCCACGCCCGATCAAGTCCCCATGGAAGTCCGGCAGGCTGCGGGCATGGCGGCCGTGTCGTCGGCTTGGAACTATCTGGAGACGGCAGCGAAGGGGCGGGCGGTCGATAGCGACGAGACGCTGTTGTACGACATGAGGCGCTATGCGGCGCAGAAGCCGACCGAATTCGCGAATGTCGACCTGAACGATTTTCGCGATCGGCTCTCGAAAGAGGCGATCAAGGAACTGACCACGACGCAGACGACGGCGCTGACGGACCAGCGCAAGGCGCGCGAGGACGGCATCACGCTGACGACGGCGTTCTCCCAGGCAACGTCGCAGCTTGAAGCCGTGGGCATCACGGCGACGGGCAAGGACGGCAAGCAGCGCGAGGAAGCGGCCAAGCGCATCGCACAATTCCAGAACGCGCTGGCGGGCGAGCTTGAGGCGTTCAAGAAGCTGAACAACAAGAACCCGAACCAGATCGAAATTCAGGCGATGACGAACAAGCTGTTGCTGCCGATCGTCATCAAGCAGCCGGGCATGCTGTGGGACAGCAACGATCGCTCGAAGCGGCTATTCGAGGCGGCGGGCCGGCCGGACGGAACGACGGTCGACGTCGACGTGAAATATGCCGATATCCCGATCGACCTTCGCCGCGGCATCGCGACGGATCTCCAGCGCGAACTAGGCCGCAAGCCAAGCGAGGAGGAGATCATCTCCCGCTATGAGGAGGTCGCGCTCAGTCGGTGATCAGATCGCGCCGGCTGCTCGCAGGACCATGACGATCCCGACGAAGGCGGCCGCGGCACACAGCGGGGCGACAATCAGGTTGAAAGCGAACCGGCCGGCGATGCGGGCTCGGCTGGGCTGGGCGGTCTGCATCTCTCTCTCCTTGTGCGGGGCCGCAACCATCGCGGTCTAGCGTCGGCATCTCCTAACATCGGAGCGCCGGCCTTGGTCAATCTCGCGGACTATGAAGACTGGAAGTCGAAGCGGCAACAGGCAAGCGTCGGCGTGGCTAACGTCGTGCTCGGCGCGGCCGAGGATACGCCCGATGCCGTCGCTGGCGATCTGAACCTCTCGACGCAGTTTGCAAAGACGACCGGGAGCGCGCCGCCGCCGCTGCCGATGGTGAAGGAATACCGCAACGTCTTTCAGCAGCGGATCGACGAGGCGAAGAACACGACGATCTTGTCGAAAGCGCCGCGCCTGACGGAGTGGCTGCGCAACCCTGAGAATGCGTCCGTCGCCCGCGATGATCTTGAGGGTCTGTCGTGGTGGGAGACGACGGCCGGCGCCGCGTCGAATGCCGTCTCGCGCGGCCTGAGCCGGGTTCCGCAGTCGTTCAATCAGTTCATGGCGTCGGGCGCCTCGGAGCGCCTGGCGGACCAGAAGCGCAGCATCGGCGATATCCTCTCCGATCAGACGGCGATCCGCGGCGCTGACGGCACGGTCAAGGGGAACAAGCCGCTCGCCGGCCCTGACGATCTGCTGTGGGCTGGCACGCGCTTCGTCACGTCACGGTTTGCCCAGGCGTTCGGCAACGATCAGGAACAGGCCGCGGTCTATTTCCAGAAGCAGGCCGGCGATATCGCCAAGCGCATCGCCTCGATCCCGATGTCGCCTGCCGGCGAACGCTACAAGCAGCAGTTCGGCACGCTCAAGCCCTCCGGCGACATGGGTAAGGATCTCGGCTCGTTCGTCGACACGGTCGCCGCCGATCCTGGCGGGTTCCTCGCGTTCCTGACGGAAACGGCGGTCGAGAGCGCGCCGTCGCTGGCGGCTGCGGTTGCGGTCACGGCGGCCACGCGGAGCCCCACGGCGGGCGGCGTGGTGCTGGGCGCCTATTCCGGCGCGGTCGAGGCCGGGGTCTCTCCTGTCGAGTTCTTGCGCGAGCAGGGGGTCGACGTCTCGACGCCGGAAGGCGCGAAGGCCGCGATCATGAATCCCGACCTGATGCGCAAGGCCAATCAACGCGGTCTGACGCGCGGCGTCATCATCGGCGTCATGGACGGCCTTTCGGGCGGTATCGCGGGGCAGCAGCTTGCGGCCTCGCCGATCGGCAACATGGCGTTGCAAGCCGTCGTCCAGGCGGCGTTCGGCGCCGGTGGCGAGGCCGGTGCGCAGATTGCCTCGGGGCAGCAGTTCAACCTCGCCGAGGTGATCATCGAGGGCCTGGCCGAATTCGTGACCGCGCCTGTCGAAGTCGCGTCGATGGGCGGCTCGTCGTTCATGAAGAACCGGGCGAAGGCCGCAGACGCGGAAGGCCGCAAGGCGCTGTTCGCGGAGTTGTCGGGGCAGTCTCAGAACTCGGCGCTGCGCAACCGCATGCCAGACAAGTTCCGCCAATTCGTCGAGCAGGCGACGGCAGGCGGCCCGGTCGAGAACGTCTACGTCCCGGCCCAGGAGTTCATGACGTATTTCCAGTCGATCGGCGTCGACCCGTGGGCGCTGGTCGATGACGAGTTCGACGGCGTCACGCGCGAAGATCTCGACGCGGCGCTCGCGGGCGGCGGCGATCTCCAGATCCCGACCGCGACCTATGCGGCCAAGATCGCCGGCTCGGAGCACGACGCATTTCTCATGGAGAACATGCGGTTCGATCCCGACCAGATGACCGCGAAGGAAGCCGCGGCGTTCAACGAAAAGGCCCAGGACGCGCTCGATGAAGCGTGGCAGGTCGCCGAAGATCTGCGGCAGGAACAGGAGAAATTCCGCACGTTCGAGGCCGAGATCTACGACACGATGGTCTCCCGGCTGCGCGTTGCCGGCCGCTCCACCGACGTCGCTACCTCGGAAGCGATGCTCTATCCGGCGTTCTATCGCGTCATGGCCGAACGGGCTGGGATGGCGATCGACGAGTTCATGGCGCGCTATCCGCTGCCCCAGGTCGAGGGCGCGCTGCCGAAGGGCATGCAGCTTCGCGACGTCGACGCTTTGACGCGGACACTCGCGGAGGCGCGGTCCCGAAAGGCCGTGAAGGACAAGCGGCAGACGCTGCTCGAATTCATCTCGGATTACGGCGGCATCAACGACGTCGGCGGCGAGTTGCGGTCGATGGATGCCGAGACGGTCTCGCGCGGCCGGGGCAAGAAGACGCTGCGCCTGGCGCGCAAGGGGCTCGTGGCGGGCGTTCAGGATATGCTCGGCGGCGCGTCGTCGGGAAAGCGGTTCGGGCCGGACGACGTCGCGCGCACGGTGATCGAGGCCGGCTATCTCGCCGACGATCCGATCGCGAACGCCTATCGCGCGGCGACGGAGCAGGGAACGGAAGCGCCGGACATCACGCCTGCGCTGTGGGCGGCGATCGATCGCGAGTTGCGCGGCGAGGCGCAGTATTCGGCGCAAGACGATATCGATCCGGCTGTCGCGGCGAATGCGGATCTCGATCAGATCGAGGCGTATCTGTCGTCGGTCGGCGTTTCGCTCGATGATGGCGATGACGCGATCAAGGCGGCGATCGCGGAGGGCGAGGGCCGGCAGTATGGGCAGGGTCAGCTCGAATTCCTGTTCCAAGGACCGGCGAGCACGACGTCCCAGGCGTTCAAAGATTGGTTTGGCAAAAGCAAGGTCATCGACGGCGACGGGAACCCGATGGTCGTGCACCATTGGACCTATTTCGATTTCGACACCTTCGACCGCATGGCTATCTTGAAGACGAATGTTGGGAAGGGGCGCGATCCCGAAGGCATCGACAGGATCGGGAACTGGTTCACAGATAGCGATAAGATCCGCTACGCAGCGCCGTCGATGGGCGGCCGGCGAGTTGATGCATATCTTTCGATTCAAAAGCCTCTGTGGATGGATGACATCCCAGGAGGCAAGGACAGTTTCACGCAGCTTAACGATTTCATCAAGACGAATGGCGGCGCGACTAAGACGCGAGAACTCCTGAAAGATCAGGGATACGACGGCGTCATCATGACGGCGACGAATCTCGATGGCGCGACGCAGAACGTCTTCATCACTTTCGAGCCGGAGCAAATCAAGTCTGTCGACAACCGAGGCACGTTCAAGGCCGAAAGCGGGAATATTTACGAGCAGAACATGGCCGGCTCGACGCGCGGATCGGTCCAGTTCCCGGCCGCGGGCATCGGCAACGGCGACACGGTCATTCGCCTGTTCGAGACGGCCGATCTGTCGACGATGGTGCACGAGAGCGGGCACTACTTCCTGACGGTCATGCAGGACATGGCGGCGCGTGGCGAGCAGAACGCGGCGGCCGATTATGCGGCGGTCAAGCATTGGTGGCGTGCGGAGGCGGCAGGCGTCGCCAAGGACGCCATGCGGGTGATGCCTGACGTCACGGTGACGGAGGCGGACGTTACGGCGGCCCTCGACGCGGGCACGACCGGCGACACCATGAAGGACGCCGCGATCGATGTCGGCATGCAAGAGCAGTGGGCGCGCGCGTTCGAGACGTATCTGATGGAGGGCAAAGCGCCGTCGTCGGAACTGCGCGGGGCATTCGAGAAATTCCGCGCTTGGTTGCTGTCGGTCTATCGCCGGCTCGCGAGCCTCAACGTCAATCCGACTGACGATCTGCGCGCCGTGTTCGATCGCATGCTCGCGACCGACGAGGAGATCGCCAAGGCACAGAACGAGGCGGGCGGCACTGCCAACGTGTTCGCCACGGCCGAGGAGATGGGCCTGACGCAGGAGGAATTCGACCGCTTCCTGACGCTGCGCTCCCAGGCCGAGGACGACGCCAAAGGAAAGCTCCTGCGCGAGACGATGGCTCCGATCCGGCGCGAGCAGGAGAAATGGTATCGCGACGAGAAAAAGGCCGTTCGCGACGAAGTCGAGCGCGGCATCAACGCGGCGCCGATGTACCGGGCGATCGAATGGATGGGCAATCGCCGCTGGCTCGGCGAAGGCCAGCCCGCCGACATGCCCGATATCCGCCTGTCCAAGGACGCGCTCGTCGCCCTCTATGGCGAGGGCGTGCTGAAAACCCTGCCGCGCGGGAAACAGACGGTCTATGCGGTCGAGGGCGGCATCGATCCTGACACCGCTGCCGGGTGGTTCGGCTTCGATAGCGGTGACGAGATGATCCGCGGCATGGAAACCGCGCCGAAGCGCGCGGAGGCGATCGCGGCCGAAACTGAGCGCGTGATGATGGAGCGCCATGGCGACGTGCTAAACGACGGCGCGATCGAGGCGGAAGCGCTCGACGCCGTCCACACCGACAAGCGCGGGCAGTGGATCGCGGCCGAGTTGAAGGCGATTACCGAAATCGCCGGAACCGGCGTCGGCATGACCGCGAAGGAAGCCCGCGCCACGGCGAAGCAGACGATCGCCCGCATGCGGGTGCGCGACGCGATGAACGCGAACCGATTCCTTTCGGCCGAACGCAAGGCTGCGGAGGAGGGCGCGCGCCTGGGCAAGATCGTGGCGCGCGATGCGATCTGGATGGGCAACGCTCGCCGGAGGGTGGCAGGCAAGGCACGCGAGGCGCTGCGCGGCGATGGCGCGGCTGAGGCGGTGGCTGCGCAGGCAGAGGCCGCCGACCGCTCCACGGGCCGTTACAACGAGGACGTCGCCAAGCTGGTCGACGCCAAGCGCCGCCAACTGCTGAACCACGCGCTCTATATGGAAGCGCGCGCGGTGACGGACGAGGTCGAGAAGGCCGAACGGTTCGTCGCCAAGTTGAACAAGGCCACGACGCGGGAACGCATCGCGGGCGCCGGCCGGCGCGAGAATGCCCAGGTCGACTATCTCGGTGCGATCGACGAGATCCTTGAGCGCTACGATTTCCGCAAGCTGTCGAACGCGGCAGAGCAGCGCCGCGGCGGGCTGGCGGCGTTCATTGAGGCGATGAAGCTGGCCGGTCGCGAGAACGAGCTTGCGATCCCCGAGGACGTTCTGATGAAGACGGCGCGGGCGCCGTATAAGACGCTCCCGGTCGAGGAACTGCGCGGCGTTGTCGACACGCTCAAGAACCTTGAGCACATTGCGACGCGCTGGGACAAGCTGATCGATGCGCGCCAGCAGCGCGAGCTTGAGGCGGTCGTCGCCGACATCACCGCGGCATTCGACGCCAACGTGAAGAAGCGCCCGCCTGGGCGCGTCGGCACGCGGCTGGAAGCGCTGCGCAACTCCGGCCGCCAGTTCGTCGATCTGGTCCTGACGTCGGGCACGATCCTGCGCGAGATCGACGGGTTCAAGGACGTCGGCGCCGCCTATCGGAACATGAAGGCGCCGATCGATGAGGCCATGAGCCGCCTGATCGTGCGGAAGGAAAAGGCGGCGACGGACCTTGAGGCGCTGTATGCGGTCTACTCCAAGGACGATCGCCGTCGCATGGCCGTGCGCGAGCATATCCCGGAGCTGGGCTATTCGCTCTCGAAGTGGGAGCGGATCGCGGCGGCGCTCAACCTGGGCAACGAGGGCAACCGCCAGCGCTTGACCGATCCAAAGGTCCGCGGCTCGCTGACAGAGGAGCAGGTTGCGGCCGTGGTCGCGACGCTCGACGAGCGCGACGCAAAGTTCATTCAATCGGTGTGGGACTATATTGGCTCGTTCCGCGATGACATCGCTGCGCGCGAGAAGCGGGCCACGGGCGTCGAGCCGAAGTGGGTTGAGGCATCGCCGGTCACGATCGGCGGCGTGACGCTGCGCGGCGGGTACTACCCGATCAAGTATGATCCGCGCCTGTCCTCGCTCGCCCGCGATGACGAGACGCAGGAGATCGCGCAATCGCTCCAGGCCGGCCGGTTCGGCAAGGCGCAGACGAAGCAGGGCCACCTCAAGGATCGTGCGCAATCGTCCGGCCGCGACGTCGAACTCGATATGTCGGTTCTGCACCGCCATGTGAATCAGGTCGTCTACGATCTGGAACTGAGCGAGCCGGTCGCGAACTCCTGGCGCATCCTGCAGAACGGCGAGATCCGCGCCGCGTTCATGGAGGCGGGTAAGCAGGCGGATTTTGACGCGCTCGAAACCTGGCTCAAGGATGTGGCCGAGGGCGAGATCCGCGGCGCTGACTTCGTCGGCCGGGCGGCCCGCGTGCTGAAATCGAACTTCACGGCCGCCAAACTGGCTTTCAACCTGTCGACGGTGATGATGCAGGTGACGGGCGTGGCGCAAACCATGGTCGTCGTCGGCAAGCGGGATTTCGCGCGCGGCGTTCAAGCCTCGTTCCGGCCGGGCGTGACGGAGGATATCGTCGCGCGCTCGCCCTATATGTCGACGCGGCAGACGACGTTCAACAAGGACATTTATGACTTCTATTCCGACCCGAAGACCGGCCCGGTCGCCTCGCGCTGGGGTGAGATCAAGTCGGAGATCATCGGGCCGCTCTCGTTCTGGCTGATGACGAAAGTGCAATGGTACGTCGTCGACATCCCGACGTGGCTTGCCGGGTATCAGCAGGGCTTGCGCAAGTTCGGCAATGACGAGACCCAGGCCGTCGCCCATGCCGACGCGATCGTGAAGCGCGCCCAGGCGTCCGGCTTGTTCTCGGATCGCTCGGCGGTCGAGCGCGGCTCCGTCAATCGGACAGCCCGGCAGAATGACGTTGTGCGCCTGTTCACGACGCTGGGCTCGTATATGTTCGCGAAGTTCAACGTCGCTTATGAGCGCACCGCCACGGCCAAGCGGACGATCCGCGAGGAAGGCGTCAGCGGAAAGTCAGCGGTCGAGGCTCTGTCGTGGACGCTCGACATGGCGTTCCTGTTCACGCTCGAAGCGGTGCTGATGGGCGCGATCAAGGGGCAACTGCCTGATGGTGAGGACGAAGACGAGACGTGGTTGAAGTTCCTGGCGAAGGAAACCGGGTTCGCGCTCATGGGCACCGTGCCGTTCGTCCGCGATGGCGCAAGCGCGTTCAAGGGCTTCGACGGCGGCGGCGCCTATGGTGGCGCGGTCAAGGATGCCATCGGCGGCGTGATGGGCGCGGCCGGCGTGATCGGTGCGCCGATGTCCGATGACGGCCTCCAGCTTTCCGACGTCAAGAAAGTGATCGCCGGGACCGGCCTCGCGACCGGCCTGCCGTCGACGCAGATCAATCGCGCGGTCGATGCCGCTTGGCGCGCGTCGGAAGGCAAGGACGTGTCGCCGCTGGAATACCTGCTCGGCAAAACTGGAAAGTCCAAGAACTAACCATCAGCGGCTAGGGTGTTGCGATTATCGCAAACCGTGGGGCCTTCTTGTGACCATCTCCAGCGAAGTGAATCGATCCGGCCCCTACAGCGGAAACGGGGCCACGACCGTTTTCGATTATGATTTCAAGATCGATGACGAAAACCACATTCAGGTCATCAAGACGAGCGCCGCAGGAGCCGAAACGGTTCTCACCATCGACGCCGATTATATCGTGTCCGATGTCGGTAACCCTCTCGGCGGTCAGGTTTCTGTGTCGCCCGCGCCTGCGACTGGAGAGTTGATCACGCTTCTGCGCGCGGTCCCGTTCCTGCAGGAAACCGATCTCGAAAATCAGGGCGCGTATTTCGCGGAAATCATTGAGGCGGCCTTCGATCGCTCGGTCATGCGCGACCAGCAGTTGGCCGAACAGGTCGGTCGCTCTTTGAAAATCCCGGCATCGGCAGATCCGGAGCAGCTTGCGGGCCTGATCGAAGACGTGATCCGGCTTGCCGACAGCGTCGACAATATCGACGCAGTAGCCGCCAACGAGGCGAACATCAATGCGGTAGCCGCCAACGAGGCGAACATCAACACCGTCGCAAGCATCGCTGCTGACGTCTCCAGCGTCGCGGGCATCGCAGCGAACATCGTGACCGTGGCTGGCGTCGCCGATGAGGTTGTGACCGTCGCGGGCATCGCAGCGAACATCGTGACCGTGGCCGGCGTCGCCGATGAGGTTGTGACCGTCGCCGGCATTGCGCCGCAAGTCGTGACCGTGGCCGGCGTCGCCGATGACATCCCGATTGTCGCCGCCAACGTGGCGGACATCACGAATTTTGCGGACGTGTATCAGGGGCCGAAGGCTGCGGACCCGACGACGCGGAACGATGGTTCTCCGCTCCAGGCCGGCGATCTCTATTTCAACACGACATCCAACGTGATGAAAGGCTTCGGCGCCGACGATGAATGGTATGACTCCTCGGCTCCGGCGCTCCCTGATGGCGGCGTCACAAGGCCGAAGCTATCGGACGGCATGTCGGCCGGCGTCAGCGTCAACGTCATCGAGTTCGGCGGCAATGGTGATGGCATCTTTGTCACGGGGCCGGTCACGACCGCCTCGGGCTCGGCGTCGTTAACCGCATCGGCAACTTCATTTGCTCCGGCAGACGTCGGCAAGGTCATCACTGTGCCCGGCGTAGGCCCATCAGGGGCCGACCTGACCACCACCATCGCGGCGGTCATCAACGCGGGGTCTATTACCCTCGGAACGACAGCTTCGCTGAGCGCCACCGTGTCGCGCGAACTGTTCTATGGCACGAACAACAGCGCGGCGTTTCAGGCGGCGTTCGACGCGACGCCTGAGCAAGGCTCGATCGTCATCCCATCCGGCAATTACCACCTTCTCACGGCAGTTTCGCAGCCATCAAAGCGCGTTCGGTGGATCGGCGAGCCGGGGGCACGCTTCAATGTGCAGGCTGCTGCGAACGCCTTTAACGGAAGCGTGACCCTGCTCGACTATGCGTCGGCCCGCGACACGTCTTCCTTTGAGTATGGTGGTACTGTGAAGGTCGGCGGCGAGTCGTGGAAGTATTGGAACTGGACCATTGGTCCAACTAGTACGCCATACTCGTACCAGAAGAACGCTCTAGCGGCGTATGTCTTGCAGAATGATCCATCGTCAGGTCTAGGCAACGGCGACGCCGGGCCGAACATCTCGCGCGATGGTGTTGGCGCAGATATTCGCGCATACATCGGCAACGGCAACATGACAGGCCGTGCTTTCGGCCTCAACGTGATCGCCGCGCACCAGGGTACAGCGGAGGGTATGCTCAGCGGTATCGAAGTCGATATCGCTAACGGCGCGTCCAACGTTCCGGATTTCGATGACAATACTGTCGACTTCCCAAAGAGTGGCATTGGCGTCGTGTCCAAGGGCCCGAACAACGTCACGATGGCCTACCATTTCATGGAAGGCGGCGGGAAGTTCTATGTCGGCTACTACGGGACATGGGAGGCCATCGTCGACCACCCCGAAAGCCGCTTCATCAAGCTCCGCGATATGTTCTCCGTGTACCGGCACGGGCATGTGACGGTCGGCAAAGACCACGCAGACCTTACGCTGCAAGGTATCGAACTGGATCCTGTGGGCACGATTACCGCGACCGGGTCTACTGGCGTCGGAACGCGCGTAGCTCTTTCTACGGGCGCTGGCGTGCCTGCGCTTGAGTTCTATGTGAGCGGTTCGAAACAGTCGTACATCAACGACAATGGCGGCAGCGTTAATGTCTACTCGAACGGCGCCGGATCTCAGGGCATGTACATCGCCCATGGAGCGTCGGCGTGGAGCACCATTTCCGACGCGCGCTTGCCCTACAAGAAGGCGGCCCGGCATCTCTCGGTCCTGGATCGTCTCGGTGATATCGCGCTCTACGAGAACGAGGTCGATGGGCGGCTGGAGCTGTTCGTCAAGGCGCAGGAAATCCACAAGGCGTTCCCGCACCTCGTCAACGTTGGCTCTGGCCCCGACGACTACGAGCCGACAGGCATGAGCGACCCGAAGGCGTGGGGCGTCTCCTACGAGCGCGCTGGCGTCGTTGCCCTTGCTGGCCTCAAGGAGATGCGCGAAATCATCATCGGGCTCCAGCAAGAATTGGCGGACCTGAAAGCCAGGGTTCCTAACTAGGCTTGCGGGCTACGATGACGGCGAAGTCGCTCCCGATCTCGCCGGTAGCGATCAACTCCGCTTCGCGATCCAGTAGGCGCTGGATGTGCGCGGCGTCTTCCGGAACGTTCGGGTTGAAGTTCTGGCCGATGTCGGCAAGCGCCATCATGGTGAGTGTTCCACCGAGGGCGCGACGCTCGACAATCTCGAAGCGCTCTCCAACCAGCCGCTCGATTTCTGACGAGCGGACGGCTTCGGACGGGTCATAGGCGATCATCTCCGCGATCGTGGCCCGGCCGGCGCATGCCTTCACCAGGCCGCCGCGAGTGATCTGATAGCGCTTCGGCAGAGATTGCAGCCAGTCTGTCATCTCCTGAACCTGCCGGTCGGGCCATTGGAAGCGATCAGGCCCGACGAACTCGTCGAGATGGAATACGCCGCCTGGGTTCAGGGACTCGTAGACCGAGTCGAAAACGCGCTCTAGCTGTGAGATGTGGTGCACGCCCTGATGTGCGAACACGAGGTCCAGGTTAGACAGGCCGAGGCCGTCACGCTCAAGGTCGCGGCGCTCGTAGGTAAGGCCGGAGTACCCGCTATCGGCTGCTGCTTGGCGGGCGGCGTCCAGTGCTCCCGGTGCGATATCGAGACCGATACAGCTTTCTATCAGCCCCATCTCGGCTAGCTGGCGCTCAACGGCTCCCGCGCCGCAGCACAGTGACGCGACGCGCTGGAGGGGCAGAGAGAAGCCCCACTCCTTAAGCTGCTCGAGAAGTCGGAAATAGGCGTTCTGCCTTGGGTTCCCAGTGGCCCGACCGTTCATGGCGGCTTTGACTACCGGGTGAGACAGCGGATAGGTCGACCATTGGTCGGCTTCCTCAGTTGGCGGCGCGCCGCCCCATAGTGCTTCCACTGTTGCGACGCGATGTTCGTCGCTGCTCAGGATAGCGTCATCCGACATTTAGAACCGTCCCCAAAAGAATGGCATCCTTAGCGCAAGATGCCGCCGTTACCAACCCGCCCACCAACGAGCTTGAAGCCGCTCCAAGTAAGTGGGGCCAACCATCTCCATGCATAGGTGCGGTGGGGCGAACGTTTCAGGAGACCGGCTCACCATGAACGACTGGAATGTTTTCGCGCGGCAGATCGCGCTCGTTGTGATTCCGGTGATCCTGGCGAAGTTGAACATCACGGAATCGCTCGCGGCTGTGATAACCGGCCCGCTGGCGGATCTCGCGGCCTCGCTGCTCGTCGCGGCCGGCTTCGCGCTGGTCGGCTGGATTGTCTGGCTCGGGCAGCGGCGCGAGAAGGTCGAGGCGAAGATCGAGGCCGTCGCCGAACTGAGCGAGGTCGCTGCCGTCGTCGTCAAGGATAGCGCGGTTGCCGACGCGCTCGGCCCGAAGGTGGTCTCGTGAGCGCCGCGTTCGCGCTGCTGGCGCCCTACTGGCAGGAAATCGCCGGGCTCCTGGCCGTGCTCGCTGCCGGCCTGGGCATCTACGGCAAGGGCCGCTCCGATGGCGTCCAGAAATCCAAGGTCGAGGATCTGTCCAATGCAAACGCGATTCGCAAGGCCGGCGCTGATGCTCGCGCTGGGGCTGACGCTGGCGGCGTGTCAAACGACGGCTGGCGGCGAGACTAGGAGCGCGCTATGCGATCAATTCAAGCCGATGCGCTGGTCCTCGTCGGACACAGTCGAGACGATCAGGCAGGCCAAGGGCCACAACGCCGTGGGGGCGGCGGTCTGTGGCTGGAGGCCCTGATGCCCCACACTCTGGACCCATCCGGCCCGTACAGCGCCAACCGGCTTTTCGAGTGGGTCATGGCGATCGCCATGGTGCTGATGGCCCTGACGCTGGCGCTGCCCGGCGACTCGCTCGACAGGGGTGCGATAAGGCAGCTATCCGACGCCGGCATGAGCGAAGAAAGCATGGCGTTCGTGCTCGCATCAATAGGAATGGCGCGCTGTGTGGCGTTGTTCGCGAACGGGAACCTGCCGTTTTATGGGCCGATCCTACGGTATATCGGCTCCGTCGTCGGGGCAACGTTTTGGGCTTACATAATGACCGTGCTGGCAGTCGACGGCTTCGTTGTCGGGAAAGCGTCCATCGTTATGCCTCTCGTCGGGTCTCTGACCATCGGCGAGATCCTTTCCGTCAAGAGGGCCGTCAAGGATGGACGTTTCAAAACTCGGCGTTGACGAACTGCTAAAGCCGTTCCCGCTTCTACAGATGTTCATCGGCGGCGCTGTCTTCCTCGCTATTATGGCGGTGACGCTGCGCGGATTGAAAGAGAACAAGAAGGAAGCGCATCTCGCGCCGCCCGGTCATGACAGCCTGGGCGCGAGCGCCACCGTGTTCGCCAACAGCGCTCTCGTGCAACTGAGCATGATCGTCGACGGCATCAAGAACCTAGCGGCGCTGATAACGGAGCTACGGGTAGAACAGGTCAAGACGAATTCGCGACTGGCCGAGATCAAGGAAAGCCACGGGCGCGAGATGGATCACCTGCGCGAGACGATCGAGCGGCAGGACGAACGATAACGGCCCGCCGTGAAGCGGGCCGCATCCCTCATGCGTTAATCGCAACACTCGTTACGCGGCTTTGCTCCCACGCTTGAGGAATTTCGGAACCTGGGCGTCAGCGATCGGCTCGCCGGTGGTCTCGATTGGCGAGGTCTCGGCCTGCGCCTCGGCGGCGTCGCGCTCCTCGTCCGTGATCTGCGGCATCGACGCGGCGGCGGGCTCGGTGGTGGCGAGCGTCGTCTTGTCGGTCTCAGCGGTATCGTCGGCCGGGCGCACGACGGGCGGGGTATCTTCGATCCGCCTGGTGCGCTGCTCTGTCTTCACCTCCTCGACTGACGCCGCCGCGAGCAGGGGTGCATAGTCGCTCGTCTCATGCGCGGTCTTGACGATGCTCAGGGCGTTGAACTGCTCATCGAGCGTCTTGCCGGTGGGGAGGAAGGCGCGGATCGTGATCGCAATGCCTGTTTGGTTAGCCATGTGGGTTTCTCCGTTTCGTGGGTGGGTGGTGGGTGGTTACGCGCCGGCTCGCAGTTTCTGAGACGCGGCCTTGATGCTTCCCCAGGCGAGGAAGTCCGATGTGGCGTCGGCGAGGTCGCCGCTGCCGATGGCTTCAAGCTGCGCCGCGAGGTGGCGAAGCTGGGTCGCTGCTTTGCGCAGCCCGGCCCGGCCCGACATCTTGATCTCGATGCGGGCGAACTCAGGCGTGTCGAACGCGGGGGCTGGCTGTCCCATCAGATATCGTCTCCGTCCTGCGGGCCGGGGTCGCCAGCGTCGACGATCTCGCCGGTCTCGGGGTCGTGCGGCGGGAACCGGCCATCGTCCTCGTCCTGCTGCTGGGCGGGCGCTGCCGGGGCCGGCGCCTTGGGCGTGACGTCCTTCAACGCCGCCGCCGCGCCGCCGCGCTTCTTGGTGGTCGGCGCGGGCCGTGCCTCGCCGGCAGTGTCGTCGTGGTCGATCTCGAATTTGTAGTCGTCATCGATCCGCTCGACGGCCTGCTGAAAGCGGTCGGTGCTGCTCGGCAGGTATTTCGAGAGGCGGCGGAACACGGTCTTGCGCGCCATCTCGGACCAGTCGGTCTGCCAAGGGGTCGACTTGATCTTGCCCGCCTTATGCGCCTTCCAGGCGTCGGAACGGTCGCGAATCCGGTTGACGTCCTCGATCGTCATCACCTCGAAGACGATGCCGCCGTCCTTCAACTCGGCTTTGGCATAGACTGCATACACCTCGCCGCGGGCGGCCTTAAGGTCGATCTTATGGATGATCGGCTCGGCGGCGCGCGTCGGCGAATAGTCGAACTCGTCGGCGTCGCGTACGGCCTCGACGACAAGGCTTTTCACGTCGCCGCTGTTGTAAGCGAGCTTCAAAAGCCCGCGCACCATCGGGCGGTATTGAACGTCGCCGTTGTAGTCGACGACAAGCGCGGCCTCGCGCCCGTCGAGGATCAGGCCATCGGAGGCGGCCTTGCTGCATGCGGCGAGGAGCGACGCCGGGTTCGTGACCTTCTCGATATTGCGGGTGAGGGCGATCGCAGTCTGAGCGGTGCGGACGAAGCGGTCGGCCGTGATGTGCCCAGGCAGCGACTTCGCGAACTCGCCATGCATTTTGGCGAGGTCGCTCTTAAGCGCTGGAACGAGGTTCTGTGCCATTGATCTCTCTCAGGAGTTGGGCCGCGCGCATCTGCGGTCGGCCGGTTGCTTTCGCCGCGACGTCGGCGAGGATGGCGAGGGCGACTTTGCGGTCGCGATCATGGAAGCGGCGATAGTAGGAAGCCGCGCTCCAGAACGTTCGGGCGGCGTGCTCTAGCGTCATGCGGCCTCCTCGCCGCGCGGCGCTTCGGTCAATTGGTAGGACCAGGGCTTGAAGCTGAGTTCACGGACGCCGTCGCCGTATGCCGGCCACTGATCGTCGTGGTCGCACTGCGCGTAGGTATCGAGCGCCTTGCGCATCATGGCGCGGCCTTCCTCGACGATCGACGGCGGCAGTTCATAGACGGCCTTGGCGAACGGAGCCTTCTTCTCCCAGGCGAGGAAGACGAAGCCTTCGACGGATTGGCCGTTCGCGCGCCAACCGTCCGAATAGAACGCCTCCTGCGCATGGTAGCCGTAGTTAACGACGCCGCGGGCGAAGGCTTCGGGATGCGCGCTCTGCGTCGACTTCACGTCGAGGATGATTCCGAGATCTTCGCGGTACAGGTCGGGCCGGCAGCGGCAGAGCACGCCGGTCTCCTCGTCGCGCCAGTAGCCGGAGGCTTCGACCATGGGCTTGCCGCCCGTGATGATCGAGTTCACCCAGGCGTCGGCGTGGACAGCGTCGCGGATGGCGAGGACGGCGTCGTAATCGCCCGACGTCAGAATGAGCTTGCCTTCGCCCTGGCAGAACTCGGCGGCGTCCTTCCACTTGTTGCCGCGCCGATCCTCGGGGCCGCGATAGACCTTCGGCTCGAATAGCTCGGGCTGCAGAATGGCGAGGTGGCAGGCTTCGCCGAAATCGAAGGCGCTCGTCTCCTCGCGGACGCCGAACTTGTAATGCGCGGGCGACTGCGTCTGGATCGTCCAGAGGCCGGATTTCGAGACGCCCGGCCCGGCGTGATACGCCTCGTTCGGGACGCCCTGATAGATGCCCGGCTTGATATCGGAGGCGACGACTGCTGCGGTCATGTGCTGAACTCCTGTCTGCCTGTGTTGTGAACATCGCAACGATATGCGGAAATCACACGGCACGTCAAGCCAGGATTTCAGAATTTCAGAAATCGCATTCGTGTTGACGAAATCGCAACAATTAGAGCAGATTCATATCACAGGCCGAATCACCCCGCCTTACGGGATGATCGCCAGAACCGGAGTTGCCGTATGCAGCACCACCTCGGAAACGTCGCCCGCCGCGTTGATGATGCGCGCCTCGCCTGTCTTCCGCGCGCGGTCGATCCTCGCCAGGATTTGCCGGCCGTCGTGCAGCCTACAGATCGAGAGCGAGCCGATCGCGCCTGGGTCGACGCTGTCTGTGTATTTGAACAGAACGACAGCATCATCGAGCACGGCAAGCGGACCACTGGCGGCTCGGACCTGGGCGGCGACGATCTTGCCGTTGCCTTGCCCGGCTATGGCTGCATGAGCGCGGTCCATAACGGCTTGCGGCAGGGGGCTCGGGTCCGACAGTCTGGCTATGTCGCCGCGTTCATTGATCGTCGCCGCGAGCACTACACGCGACGGGATGCCGTCGAGATCAATAGAAACGCCCGCGTGCTTGAGAACTTCGCTTACAGGGACGGCCAAAAAACTGGCGATTGCGCTCGCCTCGTGCATCTTCATTTTCCTCTGCCCTGAAAACATCCTGGAGACGGCTGATCCGTCTACTTTCAGGTGGCGTGCGAGGCCGCGCGTCGATTTATCTTGGTCACGCAAGATCTTGCGGAACCATTCCCCGTCCATCGTATCCATCGCCATGATCCCCAGCCGCAGACCGCGACAGGGGATTTGTTGCGCAAACTGCAACAAACGGCAACCGATGACGGTGCGTCATAACTAAAAATCATAGTTTACGCCGACTCCTACGGTCTTGACGATGTGAAAACTGCAACGTAGTGTTGTGAAATACACACCAGAGGGTTAGGCATAGGCATGGGCAGGGACGATCCTCACATGACGCCGTGGCAGAAAGTCCACGCCAAGTTTGGAATGACTCAAAGCGAATTTGCAAGGTCAATCGGCCGGCATCGCTCGAAAGTCAGCCGCGCCCTAAAAGATAGTAAGGGCTTCATTAACGGGCGCGATCAGGAACTTTTGATCGACGCCGCGTCGAAGCACGGCGTTAAACTGACGTCGTCTGACCTTATTGCAGTGCAACGATGAGCGATGTTGTTATCCGCCCGCCAGCAACGCTTAAGCAGCAAGCGGAATTTCTCGACTATATTACCGGCCGCTGTGTGATGCGCGATGGCGCGACCGCGCGCGAGACATTGTCGGTTCTTAGCGAGGACGACGTCAATGAGATCCGCGCAATAGCGATGCGCTTGCACCGCATGGCGCCACACGAAAACGCAATTCGGCGCGCGGTGACGGGCAAATGATCACACTGCGCGAGGATCAGGAGGAGGTCCGCACGAAGCTGCGCGTCGCTCTGCGATCGTCAGCGTCAGTGCTGGCCTATGCGCCGACCGGATTCGGCAAGACGGTCCTCGCCTCGGCGCTGATCAAGATGATCCACGCGGCAGGCAAGCGGGTGATCTTCTGCGTTCACCGCGTCGATCTGATCGTCCAGACGGCCAAGACTTTCGAGAAATTCGGCATCCCGTTCTCGTATATCGCGGCGGGGCACCATTATAACCCCTATCATCGCGTCTTCATCGCCTCGATCGCCACGCTGCGAAACCGCCTGGGCAAGCATCCTGCGGATTACGTCATGGTCGACGAGGCGCATCTGAGCGCGGCGGCCGGCTGGGCGGCGGTGGCGCTCCACTACAAAGGCACGGGCTCGCGCCTGATCGGCTACACGGGTTCGCCCGAACGTCTCGACGGCAAGCCGCTCGGGGACGTGTGGGATACGATGGTCATGGGGCCGTCTGTCCGCTGGCTGATCGACAACGGCCACCTCTCGAAGTATCGCGCATTCTCGCCTGCCGGCCTCGATCTGTCGGGCGTGCATGTACGCAACGGCGAATTCGTCACGTCCGAGATCGACGAAATCATGGCGGGCAAGGCCGTGCTCGCGGGCGCCGTGCGGCACTGGCGGAAGTTCGCGGGCGGCAAGCGGACGATCGCCTTCGCCCCGTCGATCGTCCGCTCGGAGCAGTTGGCGGCCGAGTTCCGCGCGAACGGCATCACGGCTGTCGCGCTCGACGGCAACACGGCCGGGCCGGATCGGCGCGCGGCGTTCATTGGCTTCGCTGATCGCCAGATCGACCTGATCGTGAACGTCGGGCTGTTCTGCGAGGGCTTTGACCTGGCGGCCCAGGTCGACCGCGACGTGACGATCGAAGCCGTGCTCGATTACTCGCCGTCGCATTCCCTGGCGCGCGTGCTCCAGAAGTGGGGCCGGGGCCTGCGGCGCAAGCCCGATCCCGCGATCCTGCTGGATCTCGTCGGCGGGTTCTCGCGACACGGCTTCCCGGATGACGACCGCGAATGGTCGCTCGCGGGCCGCAAGAAGGCGGAACGCGAGGTCGAGGCGATGACGTGCTCAGGGTGCTTCGCCTCGCACGCGCCTGCGCCGAAGTGCCCCGAATGCGGCTTGGTCTACCCGGTCAAGGGCCGCGACGCGGTCGGGCAAGGCCGGCTCCTCGACGAGGTCGAGGGCGAGCTTGAGGAAGTCGACGTCGAGACGATGCGCCGCGAGCAGCGCAAGAGCCATGACGAGATGGCGCGCAAGCTCGCTCGCGACGTCATCGCCGGCCGCGAGCCCGATCTGCCGAAGACGCTGCAGGAACAACTCAAGTTCCTCGTCAAGCAGGCGACGGCGCGCGGAGCGAAATCACCTGAGAAATGGGCGGCGCACGTCATCACGGCGCGGCAGGCGAAGCAACGGCAGGGGGTGGGCGCATGACCATGGCAGCGATGGCCGAACGTCCAGCCCGCGCACCGGAGCGGCGCGCGGTTCACTCGATCTCCTGCCCCTGCTGCCGGCAAGCCGTGGCGGTGCCGACGCTCGATATCGTGGTCGACCACTACAAGGTGACGCCCCTGGAAGCGCGCATTCTCGGCGCGGTCTGGAAGGGCAAGGGGCATCCGGTCCAGACGGAGCGGATCTTCGATGCGATGTATGCGGACGATCCTGATGGCGGTCCGTCGCCGACGCGCATGTATGCCGCGTTCAAGGTTTCGCTGTGCCATCTGCGCGCGAGGCTCAAGCATTCGGGCATCTCGATCGAGAATGTCGGGTACCGGCGCGGCTATCGGCTGACCCTCGGCGTCGTCTGATGGGCCGCGTTCTACTGTTTATCTTGCTCGCGCCGTTCGTGGCCGGGTTCATCCTGGGAGTTTTGTTCTAATGGCCGGCAGCGTGAACAAGGTAATCTTGATCGGCAACCTCGGGAAAGACCCCGAAGTCCGCCGCATGGGCTCGGGCGACGCGGTCGTCAATCTGCGCATCGCGACGTCGGAAAGCTGGCGCGACAAGCAGTCGGGCGAGCGCAAGGAAAAAACAGAGTGGCATAGCGTCGTGATCTTCAACGAGCATATCGCCAAGGTCGCGGAGCAATATCTGACCAAGGGCACGAAGGTCTATATCGAGGGCCAGTTGCAGACGCGCAAATGGCAGGACCAGGCCGGCGCGGACAAGTACACCACCGAGATCGTATTGCAGAAGTTCCGCGGCGAGCTGAACATCCTGAGCGGCGGGCGCTCGTCCGGTGATGCTGACGCTGGCG